>DFBX01000083.1 GCA_002366795.1 Rhodobacteraceae bacterium UBA3069
TGCCGGGATGTGACACTTAGCCAACAGTGACCTACGCAGTGCTGACCTGCGCACTGCCAGCTTGATAGGTGCGGACTTAACGAAAACGGATCTCGTGGGTGCCGACATTTCCACGATAAGCTTTGGAGGTGATTTGGGAAAATTCCAACCCTCCAATATTTCCGAAGTTAAAAACCTCACCCAGTCCCAACTCGCCTCCATGCTCGGCGACAGCGAAACCATCATCCCCGATCACCTTACCCGCCCCGCCCATTGGCCGCAGTTCGAGATGCCCGGCGCGGGCGCCCAACAGGAAACCTATTCCAGGCAACCCACCGCCGAAACACCCGAAAGCAGCGTCGCGCCGCATGTCTCCCGCGCCACAATCGCCGCTCGGCTGCAAACCGAAACTCCAGTGATCGCGCTCACCTCCGCCAGCCTACTCGAACAGATCGCCAATTTCCGCGAAACAATCCGCGCTAATAATCAGTTGGCGGTGGAACATACAGAGTTTCGCAACGACTTGCTCTCATTCCTCGACGCCCTGCATTTCGATCTCAAGTCGCTCCTGAAAACCTTACCACCGCCAAATGAGCCCCCGAACAAGGAACACATCGAACAAACCGCCAACTGGGCCGACCGCTTCATAGGCACCGCCATTCCCGAATGGCAAAAATACCTCGCCCCTGAAGCCTTGGGCAAAGCCTCTGCTCCGGCAGGCATCATCCTGACCTGCGGCGCACTTGGCGCCGCCCTCACCGGTTTCAACCCGCTCGGCTTCGGCGCGGGCAGCGTCGTCGGCAAATGGATCACCGGAGAGTTGAAAACCGGCGCCGCCGCCGACAAACTGTCCGAGCAGATGCGGCCCGAGGCTCCAGCCGACAAATAGCTTCCTTCATTGTTCTCCAAATACCCGCGCCGCAGGCTCCCGCTCCAACCACACACACCAACGCCCGGCCACTTGCGTCCCCCCCAGACCCAATACCACAGCTTTCCCTTGCCCAGTCCCGCGCCGCCCCATATATCCGCGCTCATGCTGGATACATCGAACCGCCCCGCCCTACCGCCTGAAATCGCCCGCCGCCGGACCTTTGCGATCATCTCGCATCCCGACGCCGGCAAGACGACGCTGACGGAAAAGTTCCTGCTATTCGGCGGCGCGATCCAGATGGCCGGGCAAGTGCGCGCCAAGGGCGAGGCGCGGCGCACCCGCTCGGACTTCATGCAGATGGAAAAGGACCGGGGCATTTCGGTGTCCGCCTCGGCCATGTCCTTCGATTTCGCCAGCAAAGGCACCAATTTCCGGTTCAACCTTGTGGACACCCCCGGCCACTCGGATTTTTCCGAAGACACCTATCGCACGCTGACGGCGGTGGACGCCGCCGTGATGGTGATCGACGGGGCCAAGGGCGTCGAATCCCAGACCCGCAAACTGTTCGAGGTGTGCCGCCTGCGCGACCTGCCCATCCTGACCTTCTGTAACAAGATGGACCGCGAATCCCGCGACACCTTCGATATCATCGACGAGATCCAGGAAAATCTGGCCATCGACGTGACCCCGGCCAGCTGGCCCATCGGCGTGGGCCGCGATTTCGTCGGCTGCTACGACATGCTGAACGACCGGCTGGAACTGATGGACCGCGCCGACCGCAACCGCATGGCCGAAACCATCGCCATCGACGGGCTGGACGATCCGAAACTGGCGCAGCATGTCCCCGCGAACCTGCTGGACCAGCTGCGCGAGGAACTGGAAATGGCGCGCGAACTGCTGCCGCCGCTTGACCCGCAGGCTGTGCTTGAAGGGCACATGACCCCGATCTGGTTCGGCTCTGCCATCAACTCTTTCGGCGTCAAGGAACTGATGCAGGGCATCGCCGACTACGGCCCCGAACCTCAGCCGCAACAGGCCAACCCGCGCGAAATCGCCCCCGAGGAACCCAAGGTGGCCGGTTTCGTGTTCAAGGTGCAGGCCAACATGGACCCGAAACACCGCGACCGCGTGGCCTTTGTCCGGCTTGCCTCGGGGCATTTCACGCGCGGGATGAAACTGACCCATGTGCGGACCAGGAAACCCATGGCGATTTCCAACCCCGTGCTGTTCCTCGCATCCGACCGCGAACTGGCTGAAGAAGCATGGGCCGGCGACATCATCGGCATCCCGAACCACGGCCAGTTGCGCATCGGTGACACCCTGACCGAGGGCGAGATGCTGCGCGCCACCGGCATCCCCTCCTTCGCGCCCGAACTGCTGCAAACCGTGCGCGCGGGCGACCCGATGAAGGCAAAGCACCTTGAAAAGGCCCTGATGCAATTCGCCGAAGAAGGCGCCGCCAAGGTGTTCAAACCCAATATCGGGTCGGGCTTTATCGTCGGCGTCGTCGGCCAGTTGCAATTCGAGGTTCTGGCCTCACGCATCGAGATGGAATACGGCCTGCCCGTGCGGTTCGAACAATCGCAATTCACCTCGGCCCGCTGGGTGAACGGCAACAAACCCGCCGTGGACAAATTCGTCGAGGCGAACAAGCAGCACATCGCCCATGACCACGACGGCGACGTGGTCTACCTGACGCGGCTGCAATGGGATATCGACCGGGTCGAACGCGACTACCCCGATGTCAAACTGACCGCGACCAAGGAAATGATGGTGTAATCAGCGCCGCGCTGGCCGGTCGCTCAGACCACCGCGCCGCGCCCGCCATCGTCGCCGGGGCCACCGGGGCCACCGGGGCCATTGTCCAGATCGGCCTCCAGCAGGTCACCGGCCCCATGCGCATCATGCCCACCGAACAGCCCCAATTCCAGCAGAACGGCGGCAAAGGTCAGCAGGAACAGCACCGCCGTCAGAACCGAGGTCGAGCGGAAGAACGGCACCGACATCGGAGAGTTCGGGTCGAAACTGTGCAGGAAAAGCACCCCAAGCGTGGTGGTCAGCCCGGTCATGGCACCGTATAGCGCCAGATCCTCGACCAGTCCGCGCCCCGCAAGGCCGCAGACACAGACCGCTGCAAGGATCAGCCCATAGGCCGTGCCCGGTGCCATCATGTCGCCCGGGCGCGCCGCCACGCCGATCAAGGCGTCCAACCCGCCGGGCTGGCCAAAAGCATTCAACAAAAGGTTGGCCCCCGCAATGGCAATCACCGCAAGCGCGCCCGCGGTGGCCAGCGCCCTGCTGGCCGTGAAATCGCTGCACACCGACCCGATGCACGCGGCCAGAAACATGAAGGACACGACCGTGGACGGCATGATCGCTGGGAAATGCGCGGCAAGGCGCACAAGGGCGTCCATGCCCAAACCATACCCCAGCAACACGACAAAGGCGGCCACAACCGACACCGCCGTAGCGACAAAACCAGAGGCCCGAGAGGCCCCTTTCCTGTTCCAGATCAAGGCCACAGCGCGCCCGCCAAAATTGCGGACACCCGGCCCGACCCGATCAATAAGACATGTGAATTACATATTTGACAAGCCTTGTGCATCCCTGCCCTGCAAAGCGGCGCAGACACGCCCGATGCACATGAAAAGCGCGCGGGGCAGCCAGCCCCGCGCGCAATGCGGCACGGTTTTCCCGCGCACAGTCCCGCGACGATCAGGCTACCGTCAAATCCATGGTGATCTTGCAATCCAGTACCTTGCTGACCGGACAGCCGGTCTCGGCCTCCTTGGCGCAAGCCTCGATCTCGTCCTGCGGGCCGTCGGCCTGAACCGTGACCACCAGGTGTGCCGCCTCTATACTCGGGCCGTCCTCCATCGACAGGGAAATCACCGATTTCGTCTCGATCTTGTCCGGCACGATGCCCTTGGACCCCAGGATATTGCTGAAAGCCATGGAAAAACAGGCCGCATGGGCCGCGCCGATCAACTCTTCGGGGTTGGTGCCGGCCTGATCCTCGAACCTGGTGTTGAACCCGTAGGGCTGGCCCGCCAATGCGCCGCTTTCGGTGCTGATCCGGCCCGTGCCGTCCTTCAGCCCGCCGCGCCATTCCGCCGATCCGTGTTTCTTGATCATATCAGTCCCGTCCTTTGCGTTTCACTCCCCTTCTAACGCGCTGGACCCGCCGTTGTTCCCATCCCGCTTCACTGTTCTTCAAATACTTTCGCGCAAGGCCACGCCACTTGCGCGGCGGCGTTGGCCAAGGCACAACCTTCGGCATGACTGACAAGCCCCCCCGCCCCGCGCCGATCACGCGCCCCGGCCCCGCCGATCCGGCGGTGCTGAACTGGGGTACCGTGACCCTGCTGCGCGGGCCGCTGTCGCGGATCGCGGGGTTTGCCGCCTGGCACCTGTCACTGGGCGCGGCGCGGGTCACGCTTTACCTTGACGATCCCGACCCGGCGCAGATCGCCTATCTTGACCACCCGCGCGTCACGCTGATCCCGTGCACGCCGCAATTCTGGGCCGGGCTGGACCGCCCCCGCCCCGATGCGCATCAACGCAGACAAGCCCTTGTCGCCACCGACGCCTATCGCGACAGCGCCGGGCTGAACTGGCTGGCGCATATCGACATGGATGAATTCCTGCTGCCCGAAACAAGCGTCGCCGAAACCCTCGCCGCCGCCCCGCCCGACCTTGGCGCATTGGTGATGAACCCGGCCGAGCAACTGGCCGGCCCGCCGCCCGAACGGTTCAAACTGGCCCCGCGCCATGTCGGCAAGACCAAATCCCTGCTGCCGCGGCTGTACCCCACCTTCGGCCAATACTTGCGCGGCGGGTTCATTTCCCACCTCGAAGGCAAACTCTTTGCCCGCACCGGCATCGAACGGTTCCGCCTTGGCATCCACGGGGCCAGCTATCGCGGCCACCCGATCGAAAACCGCACCCGCACCACCGGCATCTGGCTGGGCCACGCGCATGCGCCCGATTGGGACACATTCCAACGCCACATGGGCTATCGCCTGACCAAGGGCAGCTACCGCAACCCGCAGGCGGGCGGCCTGCCGTTTTCGCAACTGCTGGACATGCTGGCGCAAGAAGGCGCATTGCGCGCCTTTTATGACGAGGTATGCAGCGCCACGCCCCACCTTGTCGCCGCTTTGCAGGCCGAGGGGATGCTGATCACCCGCCCGCTGGACCTGCCCGCCAAGATCGCCGACAGTTTCGGCCCTCTGCCGAAGGACGCGCAATGACCAACTGGGGCATCGTTTCAACCATCAAGGCACCGCTGAACCAGATCGCGGGCTTTGCCGCGCATCACCTGGACCTGGGCGCGCACCGCATCTTCATCTACCTTGATGATGGCGACGAGGCGATGCGCACCGCGCTGAACGCCCACCCGAAACTGCGCGTCACCCTGTGCGATGCCGCCTATTGGAACAAACGAAAACGCGCCCGCCCCGACAAGCACCAGCCGCGCCAGACCGCGAACGCCGCCCATGCCTATCGCCGCGCGGGCGATGTGGACTGGCTGGCGCATATCGACGTGGATGAATTCCTGCTGCCAGCCACCCCCGCGGAACCGGATTTCGCCGCGCAACTGGCCACCCTTCCGCAAGATGCCACCTGTGCCCGCCTCCGCCCGGTCGAGGCATTGGCCAATCCCGACGGCACCGCCCCGCAATATTTCAAGGCATGCGCCATCAACCGTGCGCAGCGCCTGAAACAGACCGCGCAAGTCTACCCCGGCTGGGGCGCGGCGATGAACGGCGGATTCCTCAGCCATGTGCAGGGCAAGATGGTTTACCGCACCGGGCTGGACGGGCTACAGGCCCGCATCCACAATATCTTTGTCGATGGCGCGGAAAACCCCGGCCAACAGGAATTGCCCGACATGACCCTGCTGCACTATCACGCCGCCAATTTCGACGGTTTTTACAAACACTTCGCCTATCGCCACGCGCAGGGCTCCTATCGGGCCGAATTGAAACCCAACCGCCCCGAGGCCGAAGGCGGCCTGTCCGCCCACCAGCTTTTTGCCCAGATCATGGCGGAAGGCGGCAAACCCCTGCTGCAACAGTTCTTCACCGAGGTCTGCACCGCCACCCCCGCGCTGACGGCGGTGCTGGACAGGCACGGGCTGCTGCGCCATCACCACATCCACCCCGCCTCCGCCGCAAAACGCCACTTCCCGCATATCTGACGCGGCTCTTTCATTGTTCTCCAAATACCTTGAATCCCATGCCAGATTGACCCGCCCCCGTCGATCGGGTAAACGGCGCGGAAGGGTTCGGCGCTTAACGCGCGCCTTGGTCATCCGGACCTGCCCGTCCCCAGCTGCTACGGGCCAAAGTTGTGTCCGTAAATCACGGATACACATGACAAAATTTTCTGATCTGAACCTCGACCCCAAGGTGCTGAAAGCCATCGACGAAGCGGGCTATGAAACCCCCACACCGATCCAGGCTGGCGCCATCCCCCCTGCCCTGCAAGGCCGCGATGTTCTGGGTATCGCCCAGACCGGCACCGGCAAGACCGCCAGCTTCGTGCTGCCGATGATCACCATGCTGGCCAAGGGCCGCGCCCGCGCACGGATGCCGCGCAGCCTTGTGCTGGCGCCCACGCGCGAACTGGCCGCCCAGGTTGCCGAAAACTTCGACACTTACACCAAGCACCTGAAACTGACCAAGGCCCTGCTGATCGGCGGCGTGTCCTTCAAGGAACAGGAACAGCTGATCGACCGCGGCGTTGACGTGCTGATCGCCACCCCCGGCCGCCTTCTGGACCATTTCGAACGTGGCAAGCTGCTGCTGACCGGCGTGCAAATCATGGTCGTGGACGAGGCTGACCGGATGCTCGACATGGGGTTCATCCCCGATATTGAACGCATCTTCTCGCTCACGCCCTTCACCCGCCAGACGCTGTTCTTCTCGGCCACCATGGCCCCGGAAATCGAACGCATCACCAACACCTTCCTGTCGAACCCCGAAAAGATCGAGGTCGCCCGCCAGGCCACCGCGTCTGAACGGATCGAACAGCATGTGGTCATGTTCAAAGGCTCGCGCCGTGACCGCACCGCATCGGAAAAGCGCAAACTGCTGCGCGCCCTGATCGACGCAGAGGGCGACAGCCTGACCAACGCCATCATCTTCTGCAACCGCAAGACGGATGTGGATATCGTGTCGAAATCGCTGAAAAAATACGGCTATGACGCGGCCCCGATCCATGGCGATCTGGAACAAAGCCAGCGGAATGCCACGCTCGAAGGCTTCCGTGAAGGGCGCCTGAAAATCCTCGTCGCCTCCGACGTGGCTGCGCGCGGGCTGGATGTGCCCTCCGTCACCCATGTGTTCAACTTCGATGTGCCGTCCCACGCCGAAGACTACGTTCACCGCATCGGCCGCACCGGCCGCGCGGGCCGTGATGGCAAGGCCATCATGATTTGCGAGCCGCGCGACGAAAAGAACTTCGCCGATGTCGAAAAGCTGATCGAAAAGCCGATCCCGCGCCTCGACAATCCGTTCGGCAACCCGGCCCCCGCGACCGAGGAAACCGCCGGGGAAGAAGCGCCCAAGAAAACCACGCGGTCGCGGTCGCGCTCGCGCTCCAAAACCCCGCGCGAAGACGACACGGTGAAGGCAGAGGCCAAGACCGAAGCGCCGACCGGGGCAGAGGCAGTGGAGGCCACCGAACAGGCCCCCGCCCCCGCCAAATTCACCCGTTCGCGCTCGCGCTCTTCGTCGAAAAAGACCGACACGCCGAAGACCGAAGAGAAGGTCGAAACCAAGGCAGAGCCAAAACAAGAGCCGGAAAAAGAGCAACGCGCCGAGCGTTCCTCTGACCGCTCCTCTGATCGCAGTTCCGGCTCCAGCCGCTCCCGCACCTCGTCGCGCGCCCGCGACGAACAACAGGGCCTTGGCGACCACCTGCCCTCCTTCATCGCCCTCAGCTTCGAAGAGCGCCGGAACAAATAAGCGCGACCAGCCGCACAAAAAGAAACCGCCCCGGCCAAACCGCGGGCGGTTTTTTTCATGCCTCGCGCGCTGTCTTCGCGCGAGCCTATCGCCCCACCGCCATGGCCACCCGTGCGCGGATCAACCGCCAGAACAGGCGCAGCGGAATCCGGCGATAGCTGGGCGGCTTCGATCCAAGCGGCGCGTCCGATCTGCCGCACCGGATATTGGTCAGCATCTCGACCTTGGGTAAATCGCCCGTCTGGAACCCGCCGCGATAGACCGACACCCAATGTCCGGGCCTGAACTTCAAATACAGCAGGTCGCAACAAAGCGCCGCGTCGGCGCCTTATCGTTCAGCTTCAGCCCTTTCAACAAATCCGCGCCGCGAATGCTGTCGAACCGGTCGTCACGATAGGTCAGGTATGATGCCCCGCCATCGTCCTGCAACACAGGGCGGGCACCGGGCAGCGCCTCGATCATGCGCCCCCCTGCCTGACAATCGTCGCAGTAACAAACGGCGGTCAGGATCGGCGCGCCGCGTGCCGCGAGCTGAACCCTGCCCGCAGGAAAAGGTCGTATGCCTGACGGTTTCCATTGCGCCCCGTTCCATCGGCCATCTACGGCGGATGATCTGCCCACAGTCAGGCCCAGCCTTGACGCAACGCCGGCGCAAGTCAAGCGGGCGGCAAAGCGCCAAACTCGCGAAATAGCCCCACCGGACGGCGAAAGGGGCGCTTCATACGAAACGCCCCCTTGGAAACCACGATTCATACGATTCGCGGTCGGTTTATACAGACGCCTTACGCCGACAAACGGCTGATGATGATGCTGACCTCGGGCCTCTTGCCGATCTCGTTCTGGCTGGACTGCCGCGTGATCCTTTTCAGCTCGCGTTCCAGCTTTACATCGTCCGCGATGGTCTTGGCATTCGCGCGACGCAGGAACTGGTCAAGGTCTTCTTCCAGCACGTCCACCAGCGGCGCGTTGTTGCGCCCGGTTTTCGGCAGGCCCTTGATTTCGCACCACGGCTCGCCCAGCACTTCGCCCTCTTCATCGATGATGACGGTGACGATCACCAGCCCGTTCAACGCCATGCGGATGCGGTCGCGCACGATACCGTCCAACGCGCCGATCTGCACCGACCCGTCCAGATAGGTGCGGCCCGTTTCAACATATCCGGCCACCTGCGGCGCGTTGCCGGACAGGTTGACCATCATGCCGTTGACCGCAACAATCGACTGGAAGCCATTGTTTTCACTGATCTTTGCGTGTTCACGCAGATGGCGGTGTTCGCCGTGCATCGGGATCACAATCTGCGGTTTCACAGTCTGGTGCATGGTTTCCAGATCGGGGCGGTTGGCGTGGCCTGACACATGGTAAAGCCCGCCCGCATCGTCCACCACGTCCACGCCAATTTCGCTGAACTGGTTGATGATCTTGATCACGCCCTTCTCGTTGCCGGGAATGGTTTTCGACGAGAACAGGAAGGTGTCGCCCTCTTTCAGAACCATGCCCAGGTATTTGCCATTGGCCAACTGGGCCGAGGCCGCGCGCCGTTCGCCTTGGCTGCCTGTGACCAGCAGCATCAGGTTTTCGCGCGGAATGCCGCTGGCATCTTCGGGGCTGACCACCTTGGGAAAGCTTTTCAACACGCCGGTTTCAATGGCAGCTTCGGTCATGCGGCGCATGGCGCGGCCCATCAGGCAGATCGACCGGCCCGCGCGTTCCCCCGCCTCGGCCAGGGTTTTCAGACGCGCCACGTTGGACGCGAATGTGGTCGCAACGACCATCCCCTTGGCGTCCTTGATCAGCGCCTCGATATTGCCGGACAAGGTGGATTCCGACCGGCCTGCTACGGGGCTGAAAACATTGGTGGAATCGCAAATCAGCGCCTTGACGCCGCCCTTGGACGCCTCGCGCCACAGGTCGGGGTCCCATGCCTCTCCGACGATGGGGCTTTCGTCCAGTTTGAAATCGCCAGTGTGGATCACCTTTTCCCCGCCCGCTTCGATCACCAGCGCGGAACTTTCGGGAATCGAATGCGAAATCGGCAGAAATGACACGTCGAACGGGCCGGCCTTGACCACCTCGGGGAACGTGCCAACGACGCGCACGGTGCTTTCACTCAGCCCGTATTCGGCCAGTTTGTGCCGCGCGATATTCGCGGTAAAGGCCCGCGCATAGATCGGCGCGCCCAGCCGTTCAAAGGTATGCCCGACCGCGCCGACGTGATCCTCGTGCGCGTGGGTGATGAAAATCGCCTCGATCCGGTTCTTGCGCTCTTCGAGCCAGCCGATATCGGCGAAAATGATATCGACGCCGGGGGTGGTGTCCATGTCGGGGAACGTCACGCCCATATCGACGACGATCAGCCGTTCGTTATCTTCGGGGCCGTATCCGTAGACATAGCAATTCATGCCAATCTCCCCCGCGCCACCGAGGGGGAGGTAGATCATCCGTTCGCTGCTCATATGTTGCCCATGTCCTTGTTATGGTTGTAAATGACCGTCAGGCCATGAATGGTTAGGAATTCGTCAAATTCATCATACAGCGTTTCGCCCTGCCCAAACAGGGGGGCCAGACCGCCGGTGGAAATGATCTTCATCGGGCGCGCATATTCGGCCCGGATATTTTCGCAGATGCCGCGCACCAGTCCGACATAGCCCCAGAAAACGCCCGATTGCATACAGGCCACGGTGTTGGTGCCAATGACCTTTTGCGGTTTGGTCACATCGACATGCGGCAGGGCGGCGGCGGCTTCGTGCAGGGCTTGCAGCGACAGGTTGACGCCAGGCGCGATCACCCCGCCGACATAGGCGCCATCTTCTGCCACCACGTCGAATGTTGTGGCGGTGCCGAAATCCACCACGATCAGGTCGCCGCCGTAGCGGTCGAACGCGCCAGCGGTATTGACCAACCGGTCCGGCCCGACGGTCGTGCCCTCGTCCACGCGCGGCTGCGTGGGCAACAGACAATCGGGTTTGCCCACCACCAGCGGGCGGCAATTGAAATAGCGGTCAGACAGGACACGCAGATTGAACACCACCCGCGGCACCGTAGTTGAAATGATTACCGAGGTGATATCCATGTCGATCTTGTGATGCGCCAGCAGGGTGGACAGCCAGACATAGTATTGGTCCGCCGTGCGCTGATGTTCGGTCGAGGTGCGCAGGGTGCATAGAATCCGCGCCCCGTCCAGAACCGAGAAAACCGTGTTGGTGTTACCGCAATCAATGGCCAGAAGCATGCCCTGCCCCCCTCAGAAGAACACGTCGCCCGCCGCGATCATGCGCGGGCCGTTGGCCGTTGTTAAGACAAGTTGCCCCTGTTCGTCCACCGTTTGAAATGTGCCTGTGATTTCCTCGTTCGGCAGGCGGGCGGTTATGACCTCGCCCAGACGTGCCGCGCGGGCCAGCCATGCGGTGCGGATCGGGGCAAAGCCGAATTGCCGCATCTGCGCCTCGTATTTGGCAAAAGCGGCGGCCAGCAGCTCCAGGAATTCCTCGGGGGTGATGCGGGCCCCGGTTTCGGCCATCAGGGACACGGGGCGCAGGGCGCGCTGTTCGACCTGCGCGGGCGCGGGAGCTTCGGCCAGGTTGACGCCGATGCCGATGGACAGCCCGCCCTTGCCAATCGTTTCCAGCAAGATGCCCGCGACCTTGCCGCCGTTCAGCAGCACGTCATTGGGCCATTTAAGCGCAAAGCCCGCGGGCCGCCCCGTGGCCGCGACAAAAGCGTCATACAGCGCGAGAGAGGCCGTGAAGCTGCGCAGCCCGCCATCCATCGGGGCGATGTCGCGCAGCATCAGCGTGGCCGCGAAATTACCCTGCGGGTTAGACCATGCGCGCCCGCGCCGCCCCCGTGCGGCGGTCTGGTGACGGGCCAGAATCCATTCAGGTCCGGTCAGGGTGGGGAAACGGCGCGAAGCCTCGTTCAGGGTGCTGTCCACCTCGGCCAAGACGGTGCGGCCGTAGCCCGCGGGCCAAGTCATGGCAGATCTCCGGACATGACAAAGGGGCGGCAGGTTGCCCCACCGCCCCTGTTTTCAGTCAGCTTGCGATCAGTTGACAAGAGTAGCCGCCGCTGCCGCTGCCGCGCTTTCGACGCCCAGCAGGTTCAGACCCGGCAACCATGCCAGACCGATAATCGCAGCCGAAACCATCAGCGCGCCCCAAAGAACCGGCGAGCGGCCCTTGTCCAAGGCTTCGCCTTCCTCGCCGAAGTACATGTAGAAGACGATGCGCAGGTAGTAGAACGCACCGATCACAGATGCGATCACACCGGCAATCGCCAGCCATGCCAGCCCCGCCTCGTAGGCGGCGCGCAGCACGTAAAGTTTGCCAAAGAAGCCTACCAGCGGCGGAACGCCCGCAAGACTGAACAGCAGAACCAGCATCGCCAATGCCTTGCCCGGCTCTGCCCGCGCGTAAAGGTTCAGCGATTTGATATCGGTCACCGGCTGGCCGTCTTTTTCCATCGACATGATGAAGGCAAAGGTGCCGATGTTCATGGTGATATAGATCGCCATATAGATCAGAACTGCCTGCACGCCAAATACGGTGCCAGCTGCCAGCCCCATCAGCGCATAGCCCATATGCGCGATCGAGGAATAGGCCATCAGCCGTTTGATATTGGTCTGGCCGATGGCGGCGATCGAGCCGAGGAACATCGACAGGACCGACAGCAGCGCGATCACCTGGATCCAATCCGCGGTCACGCCGCCGAACGCGTCATGCAGCACGCGGGCAAACAGGCCCATGGCCGCCATTTTCGGCGCGGTAGCAAAAAATGCGGTGATCGGGGTCGGCGCGCCCTCGTACACGTCCGGCGTCCACATATGGAACGGCACGGCGGAAACCTTGAACGCAAGGCCCGAGATCACAAAGACCAGCCCGAACAGCAGCCCAAGCGAAGCGCGGCCTTCGCCCGCCGCCTCGATGATGCCGGAAAACGCGGTAGTGCCGGCAAAGCCGTAAACCAGCGATGCGCCATACAGCAGCAGACCCGAGGACAGTGCGCCAAGCACGAAATATTTCACGCCCGCTTCGGTCGATTTCGCGCTGTCACGGCGCAGAGAGGCGACCACGTAAAGCGCGAGCGATTGCAGTTCCAGCCCCATGTACAGCGCCATCAGGTCGCCTGCGGACACCATCATCATCATGCCGACGGTCGCAAGCGACACCAGCATGGGATATTCAAACCGCAGGAAGCCGCGCCGCGCCATGTAATCCTGGCTCATCACCAGGATGGCGGCGGCAGACAGAAGGATGGTCACCTTGGCGAAACGGGCGAACCCGTCGTCGTTGAACATGCCGTCGAATGCAGTGCGGTTCCCCGCGCCCGCGGTGGCAATCCACAGCGCCAACACTGCCATCGCGGCAGCGGTGGCATAGGTCAAAAGGCCCGCCAGCTTGTCCTTGCCGGTGTAGACCGCCAGCAGCAGCCCCCCCATGGCATAAAGCGACAGCAGGATTTCCGGCAGGATGATTTTCAGATCAGCCGAGATCATTTCTAAGGCTCCCGTCTTAATGCGATGCGGCGGCTTTGACGGCGCTGGGTGCGTCGGCAAGGGCCAGGTCATAGTTATGGATCAGCGCCTCGACCGAGGGGCCGATGATATCGGTCACAAGGCTGGGGTAGACCCCCAGCAGCAGGGTCATGGCCACAAGCGGCGCAAAGATCGCCTTTTCGCGCGCGGTCATGTCGGTGATCGCCTTAAGGCTTTCCTTGATCAGGTCACCGAACACGACGCGGCGATACAGCCACAGCGAATAGGCGGCCGACAGGATCACACCCGAGGTGGCCACGGCGGCAACCCAGGTGTTGACCTGGAAAATGCCCATCAGGGTCAGGAATTCCCCGACAAAGCCCGAGGTGCCCGGCAGGCCGACATTGGCCATGGTGAAGAACATGAAGATCAGCGCATAGGCCGGCATCCGCACGGCCAGACCGCCATAGGCGTCAATGTCGCGGGTGTGCATCCGGTCATAGATCACACCGACACACAGGAACAGCGCGCCCGAGATGAAGCCATGACTGATCATTTGGAAAATCGCACCGTCGATCCCCTGCTGGTTCGCTGCAAAGATGCCCATGGTCACGTAACCCATGTGCGCCACCGACGAATAGGCGATCAGCTTTTTCATGTCTTCCTGCACCAGCGCCACCAGCGAGGTATAAACGATGGCAATCGCCGACATCCACAGCACCAGCGGGGTCATGACCTCGAACCCGACGGGGAACATGGGCATGCTGAACCGCAAGAAGCCGTAGCCGCCCATTTTCAGCAGGATCGCGGCCAGCACGACCGAACCAGCGGTCGGGGCCTGAACGTGCGCATCGGGCAACCAAGTATGCACCGGCCACATCGGCATTTTCACCGCGAAGCTGGCGAAGAAGGCCAGGAACATGATCGTCTGCATCCCGCCGACAATCTGGATACCCAGCACGCTGAAGTTTTCCGAGGCGAACTCGTGGCTCATCAGCTTGACGATATCCGTGGTGCCCGCGTCCGAGAACATGGCGACCACGGCAACCAGCATCAGAACCGAGCCGAGGAAGGTGTAAAGGAAGAACTTGAACGAGGCATAGATGCGGTTCTTGCCGCCCCAGATGCCGATGATCAGGAACATCGGGATCAGGCCTGCCTCGAAGAACAGGTAGAACAACACCAGGTCCAGAGCCATGAACACGCCCAGCATCAGCGTTTCCAGCAGCAGGAATGCGATCATGTATTCCTTGACGCGGGTGCTGACGCCCCAAGACGCCCAGATCACCAGCGGCATCATGAAAGTGGTCAGCATCACGAACAGGACCGAAATCCCGTCGACGCCCATTTTATAGGACATGCCAAGCAGCCATTCACGGTTTTCGACCATCTGGAAGCCAGTATCGGCCGGGTCGAACTGCGCCAGGATGAACAGCGAAATCAGAAAGGTCGCCGTGGTCGCGATCAGCGCCAGCCACTTGGCGTTGCGCTGTGCGGGGGCATCCTCGCCCCGCAGGAACACGGCCAGGATGGCGGCGGCCAGTGCGGGGATGAAGGTGACGATGGAAAGAAGGTTGTCCATTAATGCGCCCCTCCGCTGAGCGCCATCCAGGTAATCAGGACCACGACCCCGATCACCATCGCAAAGGCATAGGTAAAGATGTAGCCGGACTGGGCACGGCCCGCGAGCCGGGTGAAGAAGGGCACGATGCCCATGGCCACGCCGTTGATTGACCCATCGATCACGTCGCCGTCACCGCGCTTCCACAAGAAGCGGCCAATGGCCTTGGCAGGGCGCACGAAAATCGCGTCGTAGATCTCGTCAAAATACCACTTGTTCAGCAGGAACAGATACAGCGGGCGCTGCACCTCGGCCCAGCGTTTCGGCATGGCGGGGTTCACGATGTAGAACCAGTAAGCCACGACCAGGCCAATCAGCATCGCGAAGAATGGGGAAAGTTTCACCCATTTCGGCGCGTGGTGCGCATCGTCCAGCACGGTGTTGTCCGGCGCCATGTAGATCGCGCCCTGCGGTGCGGTGCCTGCCATGACGGCATGGCCTGCATCTGCGCCATGCCCATCGGAAGCCGGTGCCGCATGTTCAGTCGTCGTCGCAGCGTGGTCAGTGGCCGCGCCATGGCCCGCATCTTCGCCAGCCGCACCATGGCCCGCATCGGCCGCAGCCTCGTGATGGGCCATTCCAAAGTAGTTGGCCACCTTGGTGTGATCGCCAAAGAACGGACCATAGAACACCATCCCCGAGAAGATCGCGCCAACCGCCAGAACACCCAAGGGGATGGTCATGACAGCGGGGCTTTCATGGGCATGTTCATGCGCGTGCTTGTCGCCACGCGCCTCGCCCCAGAAGGTCAGGAACATCAGGCGCCACGAATAGAAGGAGGTGAACATCGCCGCGATAACCAGCATCCAGAAGGCATAGCCCCCTTGCGTGCCCGCCCATGCGCTTTCAATGATCGCGTCCTTGGACAGGAAGCCGGCGAAACCGATGGTGGTCAGCGGGATGCCGACGCCAGTGATGGCCAGCGTGCCGATCAGCATGGCGTAAAAGGTCAGCGGGATTTTCTTGCGCAGGTTGCCATAGTTGCGCATGTCCTGCTCGTGATGCATCGCGTGGATGACCGACCCAGCGCCAAGGAACAGCATCGCCTTGAAGAAGGCATGGGTCAGCAGGTGGAACATGGCGACCGAATAGACGCCCACGCCCGCCGCAACGAACATATAACCCAGCTGCGACATGGTCGAATAGGCGATCACGCGCTTGATGTCGTTCTGCACCAACCCGATGGTCGCGGCAACGAATGCCGTGGTCGCGCCAAGGAAGGTGATGAAGGCCGTCGCCTCGGGGGCGACTTCCATCAGCGGCGACATGCGGCAGACAAGGAAAACACCCGCGGTCACCATGGTCGCGGCGTGGATCAGGGCCGACACAGGTGTCGGGCCTTCCATCGCGTCGGGCAGCCAGGTGTGCAGGAACAATTGCGCCGATTTACCCATCGCACCGATGAACAGCAGGAAGGCCAGCAGGTTGGCGGCGTTCCATTCCGTCCACAGGAAATGCAGCTGCGTTTCCGCCAGCGCGGGCGCGGCGGCGAACACGTCGTCGAACTTGATGCTGTCGGTCAGGTAGAACAGGCCAAAGATGCCAAGCGCGAAACCGAAGTCACCCACACGGTTGACCACGAAGGCCTTGATGGCCGCCGCATTGGCCGACGGTTTCTTGTAGTAGAACCCGATCAGGAGATACGAGGCAACGCCCACGCCTTCCCAGCCAAAGAACATCTGCACAAGGTTGTCGGCGGTCACCAGCGCCAGCATGGCGAAGGTGAAGAAGGACAGGTAGGCAAAGAAGCGCGCCTTGTAATGCTCGCCCTCGCCCCAGTTGTCGTCATGGGCCATGTAGCCAAAGCTGTAAAGGTGGACCAGCGACGACACGCTCGTCACCACGATCAGCATGATCGCGGTCAGGCGGTCCATGCGGATCGACCAGGAGGTATCCAGCAGGCCCGACTGGATGAAATCCAGGATGTGGATGTGCTGCGTCTGGTTGGCATCCAGCGTCAGCAACACGATCCAGGACAGGGCGCAGGCCAGGAACAACAGGCCGGTTGTGACCCATTGCGCGGCCTTCTCGCCGATGATGCGCCAGCCGAAGCCTGCGATCA
Organism: Rhodobacteraceae bacterium UBA3069; assembly: GCA_002366795.1. GTDB lineage: Bacteria > Pseudomonadota > Alphaproteobacteria > Rhodobacterales > Rhodobacteraceae > UBA3069. The sequence continues at coordinate 16,978 of DFBX01000083.1, forward strand.
ATGCCCCGATGAGGGGCGCGAAGAGGATGATTTTTTCCATGATCTCTTAGCCCTTCATCACGTTGACGTCTTCCACGGAGATGGTGCCGCGGTTGCGGAAGAAACAGACCAGGATGGCCAGACCGATCGCCGCCTCTGCCGCGGCGACCGTCAGCACGAACAGGGTGAACACCTGCCCCACCAGATCGCCAAGGAAGCTGGAGAAGGCGACAAGGTTGATATTCACCGCCAGCAGCATCAATTCGATGCTCATCAGCAGGATGATGACGTTCTTCCGGTTCAGGAAAAGGCCAAAGATGCCGATGACGAACAGTGCCGCCGCCACGCTCAGATAGTGTTCAAGTCCAATCATCATTCTGTCCCGTTTTCGGTTCATATTCCCGCAGCCCCTTGGGGCGGCGGACCGATGCTTTTGTCAGGCGCGACTTACAGCCCCTGCCCCGGTTTCACGTCTTTCAGTTCCATGGCCTTGGCCGGATCGCGCCACATCTGTTCCAGCACGTTCTGGCGTTTGACATTGGTGCGATGGCGCAGGGTCAGCACGATGGCACCGATCATGGCCACCAGCAGGATCAGACCCGACAGCTGGAACAGCAGGAAATACTTGTCATACAGCAGCATCCCCAGTGCGGCGGTGTTGCTGACCCCCTCGGGCGCAACCGCGGCGCGGGCGGCCTCGGCCCCCTCGGAGGCTTGCCAGCTGCCCAGGGCCAGCCCCAGTTCCATCAGGATCACGACACCGATCAGCAGCGCCAGCGGCATGTATTTCGCCATCTCTGCCTTCAGTTCGGCGAAATCCACGTCCAGCATCATCACCACGAACAGGAACAACACCGCGACCGCGCCCACGTAGACGATGATCAACAGCATCGCCACGAATTCAGCCCCCAACAGCACGAACAAGCCGGCCGAGGAAAGAAAGGCAAGGATCAGCCACAAAACTGAATGCACCGGGTTGCGGCTGATGACGGTGAACAGGCCACCCACCACGGTGCATATTGCGAACAGGTAGAATGCCAAAGCTGCAATCGTCATGTGTCCTTGTCCTCTTGATCTTTCAGAACCTCTTGCGCGAATTCCATCGCGCGGGTCATGGCGGGGATGCCGGCGAACATCGACATCTGTGCGATGGTCTCGGCGATTTCATCTTTCGTCGCGCCCGCTTCCAACGCGTGGCGCACGGTAAGCCGGAATTGCGAGTCGTTCTGCGCGCCCTGCATGGTCAGCCCGGCCAGCGTCAGCAACAGCCGGGTCTTGGCGTCCAGCCCGTCCTTGCTGATCCCCTTGCCGAAGGCCATTTCCATGACTTCCTTGGGCATGGTCGGCCACAGCGCCTCGAACCCCTTGGGGGAGAAGGACTCAAGCGCCGGATTCATGGATTTCGCCATCGCCTGCGCCTGTTCCATCATCAGTTCAAAGGGGTTTTTTCCGTCGTTCATTGCGCCTGTGCCTCCTCGGCCTCAAAAACATCCATGGCGGTGCTCATCGCGTTGAACATTGCCGGGAAGCCGCCATAAATCGCCATATGGAAGATCACCTCGGCGATCTCCTCGCGGCTGGCCCCGGCCTGCCGGGCGCTGGCGACGATGATCTTCAGCTGCGGCGCGGTTTGACCACCCTGCACTGCAAGCGCAGCCACGGTCGCAAGAAGACGCGTCTTCAGGTCCAGTGCGCCTTCGCGGGCATAGAAATGCCCCCACGGCACGTTGACCACGGTCTCCGAAAGACCAGGCACCAAGGTGTCATACCGCTTTGCCAGTGCCTCTTCGAGCCCAGGCGCCAGTTCGTCGGCAATGGCCTTTCCGGCAACATATGTATCCGCCGGTTTCATCTGTAGGGCGCGTCCATTTCCAGGTTGCGAGCAATTTCTGATTCCCAGCGATCGCCGTTCGAAAGCAGTTTTTCCTTGTCGTAGAACAGCTCTTCGCGGGTCTCGGTCGAAAACTCGAAATTCGGCCCCTCAACGATGGCATCCACCGGGCAGGCTTCCTGACAGAACCCGCAGTAGATGCATTTCGTCATGTCGATGTCATAGCGCGTGGTCCGGCGCGAGCCGTCCTCGCGCGGTTCGGCATCGATGGTGATGGCCTGCGCCGGGCAGATCGCCTCGCACAGTTTGCATGCGATGCAGCGTTCTTCGCCGTTGGGATAGCGGCGCAGCGCATGTTCGCCGCGGAAACGGGGCGACAGCGGCCCCTTTTCATGCGGGTAGTTCAGCGTCGCCTTGGGCGCGAAGAAGTATTTGAACCCCAGCGCGAAGCCCTTGATGAAATCCTTGAGGAAAAAGTAGCCGACCGCCCGGCCATAGTCGATATTTGCCATGGATCAGACTCCCATCCAGCGGGCCCAGAAGCCGCCAAGAATTTCGAATTTCGCAAGGAAGGCCACCAGAACCACCCAGACCAGCGACATGGGCAGGAAAACTTTCCAACCGATGCGCATCAGCTGGTCGTAGCGATAGCGGGGGGTGATCGCCTTGACCATCGAGAAGATGAAGAAGACGAACAGCATCTTGCCCACCATCCACAGGATGCCATCGGGCAGGCCCGGAATGGGCGACAGCCAGCCGCCGAAGAACAGCAAGGACACCAGCGCGCACATCAGCACCACGGCCACAAGCTCGCCGATCATGAACAGCAGGAACGGGGTGGACGAATATTCAACCTGGTAACCGGCCACCAGTTCGGATTCCGCCTCGGGCAGGTCGAACGGCGGGCGGTTGGTTTCGGCCAGTGCCGAGATGAAGAACAGGAACACCATCGGGAAGTGCGGCAGCCAGTACCAGTTGAAGATGCCCCAGTCGCCATCCTGCGCGCGCACGATGTCGCCAAAGTTCATCGACCCGGTTGAAATGATCACACCGATGATGATCAGGCCCAGCGACACCTCGTAAGAAATCATCTGCGCGGCGGACCGAAGCGAGCCAAGGAACGGATATTTCGAGTTGGACGCCCAGCCCCCCATGATCACGCCGTATACTTCAAGCGAAGACGCGGCCATCACATAAAGGATTGCCACGTTGATATCCGACAGCACCCAGCCTTCGTTGAATGGGATCACCGCCCAGGCGATCAGCGCCATGACCAGCGAAATCATTGGCGCCAGCAGGAACACCACGCGGTCGGCACCGGCGGGAAAGACAACTTCCTTGACGATGTATTTCAGGAAATCCGCAAAACTTTGCAGCAGGCCAAAAACGCCAACAACGTTCGGGCCGCGGCGCATCTGGACAGCGGCCCAGATTTTCCGGTCCGCATACATAAGGAAAGCCAGCGCGACCAGCAGCGGTACGACGATCAACAGGACCTGCCCGACAATAAGCAGACCAATCCCGAGTGTGGTGGTGGTAAAGAATTCAGCCATTAGGTCCTCATACCGTCGGTATTCCGTTTTCCGCGCAATGCGATGTCACGACTTCGGCGTCGATCGTCTTCAATCCTCGGGGCAGTGTTGGCGAGATGGTGTAAACTGCATCAGCCCGCCAAAGGCCACCCTGTTCCGTTACATTCGTCCGCACATGGCGGGCAAATCCATAGCCCCGGATCAGCGCATATTGTGCCGCCGCGCATTCCGCATAGGCGTTCACCGCATCCGGGTCGTTCGTGCCGTCCAATGCGATCTGGAAAGACACCAGATCGCCGTCCAGAAGTTGCGTCTCCACACCCTTGTAGACCGGCTTGGCGGCAGGCACCGCGCCGCGCGTCACTTCGGCATCGCGTGCGGTGTCCTCGCAGGCGGTCAGCGCCAAGGCGCAAAGGGATATGATCGCGGCGCGGATCATTATTCGACCGCTACCTTCATGCCGCGTGCTTTTACACCTGCCGACAGTTCGGCCATCAATTGGCTGGAACGTGCAATCGGGTTGGTCAGGTAGAAATCCTTGATGGCATTGCGGAACTCCGCCTTGCCCATGGCTTCGACCGGCAGCGCCGCGCCCTCGTTTTCCGGCACCTTGTCGATACCGGCCAGATGCGGCACGGCCCCGATCAGTGCGCGGCGCAGGGCGACAAGACTGTCATAGGGCAGCGCCTCGCCCAGCTCGCCCGAAAGGGCGCGCAGGATGGCCCAGTTTTCCTTGGCCTCACCCGGTGCGAACCCGGCACGCAGCGCCAGTTGCGGGCGACCTTCGGTGTTCACGAATAGCCCGTTTTCTTCGGTATAGGCCGCGCCCGGCAGGATGATGTCGGCGCGGTGCGCGCCCCGGTCGCCATGGCTGCCCTGGTAGATCACAAAGGCACCGGCGTCGATTTCCACCTCGTCCGCGCCAAAGTTATAGATCACCTCGGCCCCGTCGATGGCAGCGGCCAGCCCGCCCGTGGTTGTCGCGCCCACATCCATCGCGCCCACGCGGGCGGCGGCGGTGTGCAGCACCATCAGTTTGGAATTCGTGCGCGCGGCCAGTTCCTGCGCATAGGCCAGAACTGCCAGGCCGTCCGCCTCGCGTAGGGCGCCCTGCCCCACGATGATGACAGAGGGCGCATCCAGAACGTCACCGAAGTCCTTGTCCAGCAGACCGGCCAAGGCGGCACGGTCGGTGCCGGCATGGGCATATTCGTAAGTCAGATCAACGGCTTCGCCCACCAGCCCCACATTCGCGCCGCGCGACCATGCCTTGCGGATACGCGCATTCAGCACCGGCGCTTCCTCGCGCGGGTTGGTGCCGATCAACTGGATGAACTTGGCGCTGTCGATGTCTTCGATGGTGGCGGTGCCAACATAGGCGGCGCGGTTGCTTTCCGGCAAGCGCGCCTTGTCCACGCGGCATTCCACGTTGCCGCCCAGCCCTTCGACCAGCTGTTTCAGCGCAAAGGCAGCCTCGACCGGGGCCAGATCGCCGACCAGACCAACCACTTTCTTGCCCTTCATCGCGGTTGCGGCGGCGGCCAACACCTCGCCCCAGCCCGCTTTGCGCAGCTTGCCGTTTTCACGAATATAAGGCGTGTCCAGACGCTGGCGGCGCAACCCGTCCCAGACAAAACGCGACTTGTCGGAAATCCATTCCTCGTTCACGCCGTCATGGTTGCGCGGCAAAATCCGCATCACTTCGCGGCCCTTGGTATCCACGCGGATGTTCGACCCAAGCGCATCCATCACGTCGATGGTTTCGGTCTTGGTCAGTTCCCACGGGCGGGCGGTAAAGGCGTAAGGCTTTGATACCAATGCGCCAACCGGGCACAGGTCAATGATGTTGCCCTGCATGTTGCTGTCCAGCGTTTCGCCCAGATAGCTGGTGATCTCACTGTCCTCGCCACGCCCCGTTTGGCCCATCTGGGTGATGCCCGCGACCTCGGTCGTGAAGCGCACGCAGCGGGTGCAGGAAATGCAGCGGGTCATATGGGTTTCGACCAGCGGACCCAGATCCAGATCGTCCGAGGCGCGCTTGGGCTCGCGGTAGCGGCTGAAATCCACGCCATAGGCCATGGCCTGATCCTGCAAATCACACTCGCCGCCCTGATCGCAGATCGGGCAATCCAGCGGATGGTTGATCAGCAGGAATTCCATCACCCCCTCGCGGGCCTTCTTGACCATGGGCGAGTTGGTTTTCACAACAGGCGGCTGGCCTTCGGGACCGGGACGCAAGTCACGCACCTGCATGGCGCAGGATGCGGCGGGCTTGGGCGGGCCGCCCACGACTTCGACCAGGCACATCCGGCAGTTGCCCGCGATCGACAGACGCTCGTGGTAGCAGAAACGCGGCACCTCGATCCCGGCCTCTTCACAGGCCTGGATCAGGGTCATCGCCCCGTCCACTTCGACTTCGTTCCCGTCGATGATGATCTTGCGTAGGTCAGACATGGGGCTCACTTCGCTTTCAAAAATGCGCCGATTTGGCTCTTGCTGGCGATTTCCGCGTAACCGACCTTGCAATAGCTTTTCGGGTCGGACGGATCTACGCCCTTGGATTTCAGATAGGCCTCGCCCTTGGCGCGCACCTTGGCCTTCTCAGTGTCGGATTTTACATAGGCCTTGATCTCGGCCGAGGAGTAGCCGCGGGATTTGGCGAGGTTCGCCATTTCCAACAAGTAAAACTGGCCCTTGATCATGCGGCCCGAAATGCTGTCGCATTTCTTGCGGATCTCGTCGGCGATACCTACGGCCAGAAGGCCGGCGTTGATATCGGCCTCGTCGGCCAGCCCGGCAAAGGCCTGCGCGGGCATGGCCCCCATCACGGCAAAGGCCAGAACGGTGGATTTCAGGGTCAGGTTCTTCATCATGCCATTTCTCCTTGTGTCACGGCACAGAGGACGACGCATGCCGTTCCTCCATCTCCGCAGGAGATGGGCGCGCGGCTGCGTGATATGCAATAACACGCCGCTAACCCATTGTTATGATGACAGGAAAAGATCACCCTTCGCACACCCCGTTAAAGTTAAGATCGCCACCAGTGATGACCAGCTGGCCCTCCTCGGCATCGGGGTCAACGGCCCAATCGACGCGGGAATTACCATATTGTTCGATGCAATATTTGGTGGCCTCGTAACGGGCAGCCTCGCGCGCGCCGTCAATGCTTTTGGCTGCGTCGCGCACAATAACGGCAAAGGCGGCACGGTCTTCCTTCGAGGCGGAAAGATCGGCGCGGAAATACTGCCCGTCAAAGGCCAGCTTCTCACGCCCCGAAACCAGATCGCGGGCCTTGGAACACCCGGACACGGCAGTGACCGTCGCCAGGATCAAAAGAACTGCCTTCATGCCGTCGCCCCCTCTGTCGCGGTGCAGCCATGGGTTTGCCAGGCTGTCGCATCTTTCAAGTAAGACCAGCCAAAGGCCTGGTCCGTGTCGCCATTGGCGCGCAGGAATTCAAGCCGTTCCAGCGCCTCTTGCTGGCTGGGGCGGTGGCCCGCGGGCACCCACCACATGACGAAATGCATGTCGCCCATCAGTTCGAACCATTCGTCGCGGCGGTCGTAGAATTGCTTGTGGACGGTCTTGAACACGAAGGTTTCAAGGCTTTCCACATCTTCCCAGACGGTCAGGTTGAACACGGCCTGCGGATCATCACCAATGGCGTTGTCCGTGTTGCCCGTGCCCGGCTCGCCCGATCCTTCCATCATCCAAACGAACCCCGGCATACGCTTGCCCATGCCGTTGATCCGGTCGAGGTTCTGCATGAACTCTGCGACGCGCGGATCATCCGTTGGCGCCAAAAGGCGACCCACGTTCAATTCGGCAAGATGCATTTCGGGGCTCATCAGGTTTACTCCGCCGCCACTGCGCTGACCTTGCCGGTCTTTTGCGCCTTGATGCGGTCCTTGATCTCGTCGCGGAAATTGCGGATCAGGCCCTGGATCGGCCATGCCGCCGCGTCGCCAAGCGCACAGATGGTGTGGCCTTCGACCTGTTTGGTCACGTCGAACAGCATGTCGATCTCTTCGGGTTCTGCCTCGCCGCGGACCAGGCGGTCCATCACGCGCATCATCCAGCCGGTGCCTTCACGGCAGGGCGTGCATTGGCCACAAGATTCATGCTTGTAGAATTTCGACAGGCGCCAGATGGCTTTGATGATGTCGGTGGACTGGTCCATCACGATCACGGCCGCAGTGCCAAGCCCCGAGCCCAGTTCACCGCGCAGGTAATCGAAATCCATGATCGCGTCGCGCATGTTTTCACCGCGCACGCAGGGCACGGACGATCCGCCGGGGATCACGGCCTTCAGGTTGTCCCAACCGCCGCGAATGCCGCCGCAATGTTTCTCGATCAGCTCTTCGAAGCTGATGCTCATCGCCTCTTCGACGACGCAGGGGTTGTTCACATGGCCAGAGATCGCGAACAGCTTGGTCCCCGCGTTGTTGGCACGGCCAAAGCCGGAAAACCATTCCGGCCCACGGCGCAGGATGGTCGGCACGACGGCGATGGATTCCACATTGTTCACCGTGGTCGGACAGCCATACAGGCCGGCACCGGCGGGGAACGGCGGTTTCATCCGCGGCATGCCCTTTTTGCCTTCCAGCGATTCCAGCAGCGCGGTTTCCTCGCCGCAGATATAGGCCCCGGCACCGTGGTGCAGATACAGGTCGAAATCCCAGCCCGCACCGGCGGCATTCTTGCCGATCATGCCCGCGTCATAGGCCTCGTCGATGGCGGCTTGCAGCGCCTCACGCTCGCGAATGTATTCACCGCGAATGTAGATATAACAGGTGTTCGCCTGCATCGCGAAGGAAGCGATCAAACAGCCCTCGATCAGGGTGTGCGGATCATGGCGCATGATCTCGCGGTCCTTGCAGGTGCCCGGTTCGGATTCGTCCGCGTTCACCACCAGGTAAGACGGGCGACCGTCCGACTCTTTCGGCATGAAGGACCATTTCAGACCGGTCGGGAAGCCCGCACCGCCACGACCGCGCAAGCCGGATGCTTTCATCGTGTCGATGATCCAGTCGCGGCCCTTCTGGATGATGCCCGCCGTGCCATCCCAATGGCCACGCGCCTGCGCACCCTTCAGCGTGCGGTCGTGCATCCCGTAGATGTTGGTAAAGATCCGGTCCTGGTCCTTGAGCATGACTTACCCCTGCCCGTTAGAATTGTTGTCCTGACGCGCGCGCCAGATCTGAAGAGAGACGACAAACGCCCAGATGAAGGCCGCGATTGCGGCAAAGTCGATCAGTAAGGCAAAGCGCCCCGGCAAGCCCAATTTCGACCCCGCCCATTGCGCCAGCAGCCACAGCAACATCGTGCCCGCAATGACGAGGGCCACGACCCTCCCCTTGCGCTCTGTGCTGGTTTGCTGCGTCTTGCTCATCAATCCTTACCCACCGCGCCTTAGTAGACGCCGCCCTTGTCCACTTTCTTCGAAAATTCGGTCTCTCCGCCTTCCGCAAGCGTTTTTGCCTGATCGGTCCAGCCATCGCGGGTGATGCGGCCCTTGAATTTCAGGTTGCTATCGACCCATGCGATTTCGTCTTCGGTCCATTTGGCGATCTGGTCGTAATGCCAGAAACCCAGCTCATTCAGACGCTGTTCCAGTTTCGGGCCAACGCCCTTGATCTTTTTCAGATCATCCGCACCGGCCTTGCGCGGCGCTTTCATGGTGCGCGGCTTCTTGCCCTCGGCGGTCGAAGCATCGGCTGCCGGTGCCGGTTTGGCGGGCTTGGCCTCGGCCTTGTCGGCCGCAGCAGCGGCTGCCTTGGCGACCTTGCCGGGCTTGGCCGCCTTGCTGGCCTTGGCTTCCTGTTCGGTCACGCCGGTGGCATCTGCGGGCTTGCCCTTGGCGGGGCGCGGCTCGTTATTGGCGGTGGCGGTGGACGTGCGGTTTGCTGCCGCCGATCCCGCAGCCGAACCGGCCACGGACGGGCCAGCCGTGCCGCCCTTATTGGCCGCGCCTGTCGAGTTCTTGCCCAGCCACGGGGTCAGCAGCGGCACTTCGGTGCCGTCGATGCGTTTCACCGTGTCGCCGATATCGGTCGCCAGCTGCACGCTTGCGTTATACTGGTGTTTGCCGCTTTCGAATTCCGTCAACGAGGTCAGGCCCGACAGCGGCTCTGCGCCGTAGCGGCCGTTTTGCGGGCCGGGGGTGGGCACCTTGCCCGCGGCCAATTCGTCGATGATCTCGCCCATGCGCTTGGCGGTCAGATCCTCATAGTAATCCTTGCCGATCTGGGCCATGGGCGCGTTGGCGCAGGATCCCAGGCACTCGACCTCTTCCCACGAAAACTTGCCATCTGCCGACAGCTCATGCGGCTTGTCGGCAATCTTTTCGCGGCAGACCGCGACCAGATCCTCGGCCCCGCAGATCATGCAGGACGTGGTGCCACAAACCTGAATATGCGCCACGCTGCCCACCGGCTGAAGCTGGAACATGAAGTAAAAGGACGCGACTTCCAGCACGCGGATATAGGCCATACCCAGCATCTCGGCCACGGCCTCGATCGCGGGGCGGGTCAGCCATCCCTCTTGTTCCTGTGCGCGCCACAGCAGCGGAATGACCGCCGATTGCTGACGCCCTTCGGGGTATTTCGTGATTTGCGCTTCGGCCCACTCCTTGTTGGCGGGGGTGAAGGCAAAGCGTTCAGGTTGTTCGAGGTGCAGTCGACGCAGCATCAGGCACAGGCTCCGGAAGTAATCTTGGCGCCGCCGTCAGGCAGCTTTTCGGCCCGATCGTTGGCCAGCATGAAAGAGGTGATGGCAGTGGACTGTTCCCGCGTCAGGCCAGCCTGGAATTCCACGGCCAGGTAGTCGGGTTCGCCCACCATCTTGCAGCCGATCGTGGCGGCCGCGGCCTCGTAGGCGGCGACATCCTCGGCCTTGATGCCCTCGGGCAAGATACCAAGGCAGCCGGACAGCGCCATGACGGGCAGGATGAACAGAACTTTCTTCATCACAGGGCTCCTTTGAAAGGCGCGACCATGGCAAGGCCGCTTACGGCCAGACCGATCACGCCAGCCGAAAGGTGCGGGCCATAGCTGTGGCCGGCGCGGCAGTAGATATAGGTGTCGGCCAGCGCCGTGCCGGCCAGAACGAAACTGACGAAAGCAATGATGCCCATGTCGCCACGGATCAGCGCGGCAAGCACGATCAAGACCATGCCCGCGTAGCGGTCCGCCATCACGCGCGGCAGGAATTCCAGCCGGTGATGCGCCATCGCCATGGCCATGCCTTTTTCCGGTTTGAACCAGAACAGCACGGCCAGCACGCTGGCGATCAGCGTGCCAAGCAGGGCAAGGGCAATGACGACGGTCTCAAGGCTCATCAGCGGTCGATCTCCCCGAACACCACGTCCATGGTGCCGATGATCGCGGCCACGTCGGCCAACTGGTGGCCCTTGGCGACGTGATCCATCGCTTGCAGATGCAGGAACCCGGGCGCGCGCAGCTTGGCACGATACGGCTTGTTGGTCCCGTCCGCCACCAGATAGACGCCGAATTCGCCCTTGGGCGCCTCGACTGCGGCATAAACCTCGCCCTCGGGGACGTGGAAGCCTTCGGTGTATAGCTTGAAATGGTGGATCAGCGCTTCCATCGACTGTTTCATCTCGCCGCGTTTCGGCGGGGTGATCTTGCCACGGGCCAGAATGTCGCCCTGCCCTTCGGGCGCGCGCAGCTTGGCAATCGCCTGATGGATGATCGAGGTGGACTGGCGCATTTCCTCCATGCGGACAAGGTAGCGATCGTAGCAATCGCCGTTCGTGCCCACGGGGATCTGGAAATCGAACTCGTCATAGCATTCATAGGGCTGCGCGCGGCGCAGATCCCATGCCATGCCAGACCCGCGCACCATCACGCCGGAAAAGCCGTATTTCAGAATGTCATCTGCGCTGACCACGCCGATATCGACGTTACGCTGCTTGAAGATACGGTTTTCAGTCAGCAGCCCGTCGATGTCTTCCAGAACCTTGGGGAATTCCTTGGCCCATGCCTCGATATCGTCCAGCAGGTCATCGGGCAGGTCCTGATGCACGCCGCCGGGCCGGAAATAGGCCGCGTGCAGGCGCGCGCCGCAGGCCCGCTCGTAGAAGATCATCAGCTTTTCGCGCTCTTCAAAACCCCACAGCGGCGGGGTCAGCGCGCCCACGTCCATCGCCTGCGTGGTGACGTTCAGCAGGTGGTTCAGAACGCGGCCGATTTCCGAATACAAAACGCGGATCAAGGACGCACGGCGTGGCACCTCGACCCCGGTCAGCTTTTCGATGGCCAGACACCAGGCATGCTCCTGGTTCATCGGGGCCACGTAATCCAGCCGGTCGAAATAGGGCAGGTTTTGCAGGTAGGTGCGCGATTCCATCAGCTTTTCGGTGCCACGGTGCAGCAACCCGATATGCGGGTCGCACCGCTCGACAATCTCGCCGTCCAGTTCCAGCACCAGACGCAACACGCCGTGGGCCGCAGGGTGCTGCGGACCAAAGTTGATGTTGAAATTGCGGATCTTCTGTTCGCCGGTCAGGGTATCGGTGCTGCCGTCGTCATAGGTGTTCACGCGAATATCGCCGTCCATCATTTCGCCGCCTCCTTCTCGTCACCAGGAAGGATGTATTCGGCACCTTCCCACGGGGACATGAAATCGAATTGGCGGTATTCCTGCACCAGCTTGACCGGTTCGTAGACCACGCGCTTCAGCGCCTCGTCATAACGGACCTCGGTGTAACCAGTTGTCGGGAAATCCTTGCGCAGCGGATGACCACGGAACCCGTAGTCAGTCAGCAGGCGGCGCAGGTCGGGGTGGCCCGAAAACAGGATACCGAACATGTCGAACACTTCACGCTCGAACCAGTTGGCCGAGGGATGCACGTCGATGATCGACGGGACCATTTCTTCCTCGCGCACCGACACCCGCAGGCGGATACGCTGGTTCTGGTACATCGACAGCAGGTGATAGACCACGTCGAACCGCTTGGCCCGGTCGGGGTAATCAACCGCCGTAATGTCCACCAGCGACGAGAATTTGCAATTGCTGTCATCCAGCAGGAATTCAACCAGACCTGCGATATTGGCCGGGGTCACCTCAAGGTTCAACTCGTCATGGGTGACATCCCATGCCAGCACGCAATCGGGCCGCTTGGCCGCGATATGGGTGCCCAGTTCGGTCAGCGCGTCAGTCATCGTCATCCCTTCCCCGTGGCTTAGCGGGCGATCGTGCCAGTGCGGCGGATTTTGCGGGCCAGCTGCATGATGCCATACAGCAGCGCCTCTGCGGTCGGCGGGCAGCCGGGCACGTAGATGTCCACGGGCACGATCCGGTCGCAGCCGCGCACAACGCTATAGCTGTAGTGATAGTAGCCGCCGCCATTGGCGCAGCTGCCCATCGAGATGACATAGCGCGGTTCCGGCATCTGGTCGTAAACCTTGCGCAGCGCCGGTGCCATCTTGTTGGTCAGCGTGCCGGCCACGATCATCACGTCGCACTGGCGCGGGGAAGCACGCGGCGCGATCCCGAACCGTTCGGCATCGTAGCGCGGCATCGAGGTGTGCATCATTTCAATGGCGCAGCAGGCCAGACCGAAGGTCATCCAATGGAGCGAGCCAGTGCGGCCCCAGTTGATCAGATCCTCGGTGGTGGTCAGCAGGAAACCCTTGTCCGCCAGTTCGGCGTTCAGGGCTTGCGTTGCGACCTCGCGGTCAGCGCCCGCAGTATTGGCTCCGGTCATCACTCCCATTCCAGCGCCCCTTTCTTCCACTCATAGGCAAAGCCAGCGGTCAGCACCGCCAAAAACACCATCATCGACCAGAAGCCGACCATCGAAATGTCCTTGAAGGCAACGGCCCAAGGGAACAACATCGCGATTTCCAGATCGAAGATGATGAACAGGATCGACACAAGGTAGAACCGCACGTCGAACTTCATCCGCGCGTCGTCGAATGCGTTGAACCCGCATTCATAGGCGCTGACCTTTTCGGGGTCCGGATTGCGCACTGCCACGACGATGGCGGCGAGAATCAGAACGACCCCGATCGCAATTGCAATTGCAAGAAAAACAAGGATGGGCAGATATTCCCGCAGCATCTCTTCCACGAGTGGCTCCTTTCACGCGCGAATTCCGGCGCGGATTGCTGGCTACACTGATTGGATGTGGTTTACTCCCGCCCCCTGACAGGGTCAACCAAAGCAGGATAAATTCATCTATTGGAATGTCATGCTGCCGATGCAGTATGCAATTGTCTACCGCAGCATTGAAAATAAAGGGCTTGGCCAATTGCAGCCCCATTTAGCAAGCCGCCTGCCCCCTGCGCGGAAAAGATGTTTCCTCTCTGCGCGTTAACCATTTTTCGGCCGGCGGCGCGAATCTCTGCTCTGCTGTATGGGATTTGCGCCGCGATGTGCCGCTAACGCATCCAGCTTGCCTTGCGTTTGTCGAAAAATGCGCCGATCCCTTCGGGCGCCTCGATGCCTTCCCAACAGGCGGCCAGTTCGGTGATGGTGTGGTTGATCGTGGCCTCGTCGATCACCGGCCCAAGACGGCGCAGCAGCGCCTTGGCGCGGGCCACGGCACCGGGGGCGCAATCCAGATAGGGATCAATTTCCGCCTCTACCGCGGCATCCAAGTCATCCACCGGCACGGCACGGGCCAAAAGGCCCAGCTTCACCGCCTCCGCCGCGTCAAAGCGGCGGCCCGACATGAACACGCGCCGCGCCTTGGCCTCGCCCATGCGAGCGGCCACATAAGGGCCGATGGTCGCGGGGATCAGCCCCAGCCGGGTTTCGGTCAGCGCCATGCTGACACCATCTGCCCCCACCGCCACATCACAGACCGAGGCCATGCCGACCCCGCCACCAAAGGCATTGCCCTGCACCCGCCCGATCAAGGGCTTGGGCAGGGTGTTCAGCGCCTGAAGCATCCAGGCCAGTTTGCCCGCCTCGCGCATCCGGTCGGCCGGCGCCGCATCGAATTGCTGACGCATCCAGCCAAGGTCGCCGCCGGCGCAAAATGACCGGCCATGCGCGGCCAGAACAACCACCCGCACCGATCCGTCCTTGCCCAATGCGCCGGCCGCATCGGTCAATTCCTCGATCATCTGGCCCGACAGGGCGTTATGCTTTTCGGCGCGGTCCAGCCAAAGCGTCGCCACGCCGCGCGCATCATGTTCGATGGTAATCGTCTCGTATGCCATTATGCCTCTCCCCGCATCGCGCGGGCCATGTCGGCCGCCTTGCGCAAAATATCCATGTCCAGCCCGGTGTCATAGCCAAGCGCGGCAAGCCTTTCCGCCACCGCCTCGGTCGCCACATTGCCCGCCGCGCCGGGCGCATAGGGGCAGCCGCCCAAACCGCCCACGGCAGCATCGAACACCCGCAGCCCCGCATCCAGCGACACCTCGATATTGTCCAGCGCACGGCCTGCGGTGTCGTGGAAATGCCCGGCCAGCCGCAACGCGGGCACCACCGTTTTCACAGCCTCCAGCATGGTCCCCACCGCATCGGGGTGGCCCCGTCCTATGGTGTCACCAAGCGAGATTTCGTAACAGCCCATGGCATCCAGCGCCGCGGCCACGCGGGCCACCGCATCAGGCGCCACCGCCCCGTCGTAAGGGCATTCCACCACGCAAGAGATATATCCCCGCACCGGCAGCCCCGCCGCTTTCGCGGCCTCGGCCACGGGGGCAAACCGCTCAAGGCTTTCGGCAATGCTCGCGTTGATATTCGCCTTGGAAAACCCTTCCGAGGCCGATCCGAAAATCGCCACCTCGTCCGCGCCGGCGGCCAATGCCCCCTCCAGCCCGCGCATGTTGGGCGTCAAAGCGGCATAGCGCACGCCGTCGGCCCGCGTGATCCCGGCCAGCACATCGGCGCTGTCCGCCATTTGCGGCACCCATTTGGGAGATACGAAACTGGCCACCTCGATCCGGCGAAACCCTGCCCCGCTCAGGCAATCGACAAGGGCGATCTTCTCGGTCGTCGGTATCTGGCGCGCCTCGTTCTGCAACCCGTCGCGCGGGCCGACCTCGAATATCTCTACGTATTCAGCCATCACTGCCCCCTCGCCTTCATTGTTCTGCAAATACTCAAGAATCCCATGGCGGATAGAAATCCTGCGTGTAGATCAACGCGGACTCCGGATCGGGCAGGCTGGCGCGGAAACCGTCGCGGTCGGTGATCCGCTCGTACCACTTTTCCAATTCGGGGTGCCCGTCCGTCCGCGCGAAATGGCGCGCGATGTAAACCGCCTGGCCCACGGCGATGTCACACGCTGAAAAGCCCGATGTCAGCAGGTAATCGCGGTTCTCCACCGGCGTCGACAAACGCGCCTCGATCGCGTCGTAGCATTTCAGCAACCGCGCTTCCTCCAGCCGCATGACAAGCGGCGAGCGGTCGGCGTCGTCGCGAATGACGATATGCTGCTGGGTCAGCGGCGCGCAGTGCTGGCTGATGGTTTCCGCGAAATGTAGCCAGACCAGCCATGCCATGCGGTCCATATCGCCGGGCAACCGGCCATAGCCGATGTCGGGAAACTTCTCGCACAGAAATTCCATGATGGCAGCGCTTTCGAACATGCGCTCGCCCTCGATCTCCAGCGCAGGCACGCGGCCCGCGGGTGACAGGCTTAGATATTCGGGGCTGCGCAGGGATTTGTCGAAAGCATGCGGGACCACGCGGAAATCGACCTCCAACTCGTTCAGCAGCCAAAGAACCCGCATCGAGCGGCTTTGAACACAGTGATGCAGCGTAATCATAGCGCCTCCGGGTCGTAGTAATCCTGCGCATAGAATTTCTGCTGCCCATCGCGGGCACGGGCGGCCTGGTAGGCGGGGCGTTCTTCAATCCGTGCGCGATAGGCGGTGATCGCGGGGAATTTCTCCATCTTTATGTAATAGGGCAGCGCAAAGACATTGAACCCCATCATCACGTCAGCCGCTGAAAACCCCGAAGGCAGCAGCCAGTCACGCTCCGACAAGGCCGCCTCCAGCACCTTGGCCGTCGCGGCAAGACGGCGCGCCTGCACCTGCAGGACCGCCTTGGACCGCATCTCGGCAGGCATGAAGATCCATTGCAGGTTCAGTTCCTGCACCAGGGTGGCCTGGGTTTCGGCAAAATGCATCCATTGGAGGTAGTCAGCGCGTTCGGGATCGCCCGGCAACCGGCCAAGCCCGTGTTCGGGGCGCGTTTCGCACAGGTATTCGACGATCGCACCGCTTTCCATCAGCACGCGTCCGTCCACCTCCAGCGCGGGCACCCGGCCCGAGGGGTTCAGCGCCAGGTATTCAGGGCTGCGCAGCGACCCGCCCGCGATGTCATAGGTTTCAATCGCGCAATCGGTTCCCATCTCGGCCAGCAGCCAAAGAACGCGGAACGAACGCGAGGCAGGGACATGGTGCAATCGGATCTGGCTCATGCGGCGGCTTCCTCTTCTTCTTCTTCTTCTTCTTCCAGCCGTATCAGGGCCGCGCCGGCCTCGACCTGCGCGCCTGCTTCGGCCAGCACTTCGGCGACGATACCGCCGCGCGGGGCCAAGAGCGAATGCTCCATTTTCATCGCCTCAAGGATGGCAAGCCGCTGCCCCTCTTCGACGCTGTCACCGGCGGATGCAAAGACCGCCTTGACCAGCCCGGGCATCGGCGCTTCGATCACGCCGCCCGCCGCGCCGCCACTGGCAGCGCGGGCCAGCGGGTCGATGACATGGAAAGCCAGCCCCGCACCGCGGAACACGGTGATGGCATCGCCCGATACGGCCACTTGCGGGGCTTTCTGCCCGTCCAGCAGCCAGCCGTTGGGGCCGCGCGTGGCCTGCACCTCGGCCTCGGCCCCTGCCACGGCGATACGGGCGGCATCGGCGCCCTGCATGTGGACAGTGACGGGATGCTCCTCCTCGCCATGCTCCAGCAGGACAGCGCGCGCCAGCGGCGCCCACAGGGTAAAGCCCTGATCGGATGCGGGGTTCAGCAGGCCCAGCGCCGCCAATGCCGCCAGCGCCATGTCGGCGGAGCCTGCACCATCGGCGGCGGTCAGCGCGGCCAGATCGCGAGCGATCAGGCCCGTGTCCACCTCGCCCGCCTTGAACCCGTCATGCGCGCAAAGCGCTGAAAGAAAGCCGATATTGGTCACGGTTCCGGCCACTTGCGTGCGCGCCAGCGCATCGCGCATCCGCGCCAGCGCGACGTCGCGGGTGGAGCCATGCACGATCACCTTGGCGATCATCGGGTCATAGAACGGGCTGATCGTATCCCCCGCCCGCACGCCGCTGTCCGCCCGCGCCATGGCGGGAAAGGACAGGTGCGCCAGCGTGCCGGTGGCGGGCAGAAACCCTTTCGGCACGTCCTCGGCATAAAGCCGCGCTTCGAAGGAATGGCCATTGATGGTCAGATCGTCCTGGCTTGCCGGCAACGGCTCTCCGCTTGCGACGCGCAACTGCCATTCCACCAGATCGACGCCGGTGATCGCCTCGGTCACGGGGTGTTCCACTTGCAGGCGGGTGTTCATTTCCATGAACCAGAACCCTTCGGGGTGCAGGCCATTGGATCCATCGACGATGAATTCCACCGTCCCCGCCCCGCTATAGCCGATGGCCTCGGCGGCGCGCACGGCAGCCGCCCCCATGGCGGCGCGCATTTCCTCGGTCATGCCGGGGGCGGGCGCTTCCTCGATCACCTTCTGGTGGCGGCGCTGAAGCGAACAGTCGCGTTCGAACAGATGCACAGAGCGGGTGCCGTCACCGAACACTTGCACCTCGATATGGCGGGGCTTGGTCACGAATTTCTCGATCAGCACATCGGGGTTGCCAAAGGCGGTCTGCGCCTCGCCCTGCGCGCTTGCCAATGCGTCAGCGAATTCGGCGGGGGTTTCCACCAGCCGCATCCCCTTGCCGCCGCCGCCCGCCACGGCCTTGATCAGCACCGGATAGCCGATGGCATCCGCCGCGCCGGACAGATGTTCGGGGTCTTGATTGCTGCCATGATAGCCCGGCACCACCGGCACACCCGCCTTTTCCATCAGCGCCTTGGCCGCGTCTTTCAGACCCATCGCGCGGATCGCATCGCCCGAGGGGCCGATGAACACCAGCCCCGCCGCCTGCACCGCATCCACGAAACCGGGGTTTTCCGACAAGAAGCCATAACCGGGGTGGATCGCCTGCGCGCCCCTGTCCAGTGCGGCCTGAATAATGACATCGCCGCGCAGGTAACTGTCCGCCGGGGCCGATCCGCCGATATGCACCGCCTCGTCGGCCATGGCGACATGTTTGGCGCGGGCGTCGGCATCGGAATAAACCGCAACGACCCGCACCCCCATGGCTTGCGCGGTTTCGGTCACACGGCAGGCAATTTCCCCGCGATTGGCAATCAGGATCTTGTCGAACATGGTCAGGCTCCTCCCTGGTCCTCGCCCTCGATGGGCGCGTAGCTACGGTAGCGATGGCGGTAGATAAGATTGGGCCGGTCCCCGTAGTGCAGGTAAACGGCGATGCCGATCAGAACGGCGATATTGAAGATTTGCAGCGGGTCGTCGGCCTGTTCCAACCCCTTGAGCGAGGCGACAACGCCCAGCCCCACCAGCACGATGGCGACGGACGCGCTCCATGGGGCGCGCAGGGCGATCAATGCGGCCAGCAACAGGGGAATGCCGATTTGAACGGCATAGACGATCCATGCCCCGCTTTGGCCATATGCGGCGACATCGGCCACCCGCACCGCCGCAACGGCAACGAAATAGGCCACGACCAGCCACAGCTCGATGGACAGCCGCCCCTTGGGATGTGCCCGCGCCATTTGCGCCGTGACATAGACCCATTGCGCCCCGGTGTTCTGGTCGATCTTGCCGCGTGTGAACACGCCTTCGTCGGGCATTTTCGCCATTACTCGTTTCCTTTCGCCGCAGCCGTCAGCAGCCCCTGCGCGGTTTGTCCGATCTCTTCCACGATCTGCCCTGCCGGACGGATGTCACGGATCAGGCCCACGGCCTCGCCTACAATTGCAGCGGCGTTTGCCGCATCCCCTGCCGCCATGGCCGCCGCGTATGCGCTGCGCGCGTCGGGCGTCGCTGGCCCGCCTTCAACTTCTTCGAACCGCTTCACCCAATCGCTACGCAGGGTGCGGATCGTGTATGGCGCGGGCCAGTCCAGCCCCCGCGCGATATCCGGCAAGCTGGTGCGGGCGGTGTCGTCGCCGCTGGCGGTGACGGCGGCGGCATGGAACCCTTGGGGCACCAATGCCTCGGCGCTGGCCCACAGGCGCGATCCGATCAGAACGCCATCAGCCCCCAGCATCAAGGCCGCCGCAAGGCCGCGCCCGTCGGCAATGCCGCCCGCCGCAAGGATGATGGCGCGCGCGCCCACGGCATCGACCACCTCGGGCACCAGCGACATGGTCCCGCGCGTGGCCCCGTGCCCGCCCGCTTCGCCGCCCTGGGCGACAATCACATCGGCCCCCATATCGGCGGCCTGCCGCGCCTGCGCTACGGTCTGCACCTGCGCCATCACCGGCACGCCCGCATCCTTGGCCAGCGGCATAAACGGCGCGAAATCCCCGAAGGAAAAGAACAGCGCGCGCGGTTTACGTTTCAGCACCGAGGCCACCAAAGGCACCCCACCCCCCGGCCCCTCGGCCAGTTTCCAAGTGATGAAGCCGCAGCCCACAGCCGCGTTTCCCGCATTGGCGAACTCGGCCGCGATCCAGTCGGGGTCGCTATAGCCCCCACCGATAAAGCCAAAGCCCCCCGCATGGGTCACAGCCGTTGCCAAAGCGCCCCCCGCCGCCCCGGCCATGGGGGCCGAAACGATGGGATAGCGCAGGTCAAAGCGTGTCGTCAGGCGGGTTTTCATGCCATTACATCCGGAACAGGCCGAATTTCGTCGGCGCGATGGGGGCGCAAAGGCTGGCGCTCAGGCTTAGGGCCAGCACGTCGCGGGCCTTGCGCGGGTCCACGATCCCGTCGTCCCACATCCGGGCCGAGGCATACAAAGGATGCGACTGGCGTTCGAACATCTCGATCGTGGGGCGCTTGAATTCGGCCTCGTCCTCGGCCGACCATTCACCGCCCGCGCGTTCGATCCCGTCGCGTTTGACCGTGGCCAGCACGCCCGCGGCCTGTTCGCCGCCCATCACCGAAATGCGGCTGTTCGGCCAGGACCACATGAAGCGCGGCTGATAGGCACGCCCCGCCATCCCGTAATTGCCCGCGCCAAATGATCCGCCCACCACCATGGTGATTTTCGGCACATTGGTGGTGGCAACAGCGGTCACCATCTTGGCACCGTGGCGGGCGATGCCTTCGTTTTCGTACTTACGGCCCACCATGAATCCAGTGATGTTTTGCAGGAATACCAAGGGGATATTGCGCTGGCTGCACAGTTCCACGAAATGCGCGCCCTTCTGCGCGGCCTCGGAAAACAAGACCCCGTTATTGGCGACGATCCCCACGGGGCAGCCCTTGATATGGGCAAAGCCCGTCACCAAAGTCTCGCCAAACCGCGGTTTGAATTCATCAAAACGCGATCCGTCCACCACCCGCGCGATCACCTCGCGGATATCATAGGGCGTGCGCAGGTCGGCGGGGACCACGCCGAAAATTTCCTCAGGGTCATAGGCGGGTTCCTCGACCGATTGCCATTGCACCGTCGCGGGTTTGGCGCGGTTCAGGTGGCTGATGGCGCGGCGGGCAAGGGCCAGCGCATGCGTGTCGTCCTCCGCCAGATAGTCTGCCACGCCGGACAGGCGCGTGTGCACATCGCCGCCGCCCAGATCCTCGGCTGTGACCACCTCGCCCGTGGCGGCCTTGACCAGCGGCGGGCCGGCCAGAAAAATCGTGCCCTGTTCCTTGACGATGATGGTCACGTCGGACATGGCGGGCACGTAAGCGCCGCCTGCGGTGCATGATCCCATGACCACGGCGATCTGCGGGATGCCCTTGGCCGACATGCGCGCCTGATTGTAGAAGATGCGCCCGAAATGGTCGCGGTCGGGGAACACCTCGTCCTGATTGGGCAGGTTCGCGCCGCCACTGTCCACCAGGTAGATGCAGGGCAGCTCGCATTCCTCGGCGATTTCCTGCGCGCGCAGGTGTTTCTTGACGGTCATCGGGTAATAGGTGCCGCCCTTTACCGTGGCGTCGTTGCAGATCACCATGCATTCCAGCCCCTGAACCCGGCCAATGCCCGCGATCACACCGGCACAGGGCGCGGCCCCGTCATACAGCCCTAGCGCCGCCGTCGCGCCGACCTCCAGGAAAGGCGATCCGGGGTCCAGCAGGTTCGCCACACGTTCGCGTGGCAGCATCTTGCCGCGTGACACATGGCGGGCGCGGGATTTCTCGCCGCCCCCTTCAGCGGCCAGCGCCGCGGCCTCCTCGACCAGGCGCAACGCCTCCAGATGGCCCGCGCGGTTTGCCTCTGCGGCTTCGCTGCCCGCGATGAATGACGATTTCAGCTTCATCTTTCTCTCCCTTTCGATCCTCTGGGGATCAATGCTTTTTACGCGCTTTTGGCCGTGTGGGCGGGGGCGCCATGGCCCAGCCTGCATCGGTCGCGGGCTGTGCGGCCCCCATGTAACGGGCCAGTTGCCAGGCCAGAACCGCCGGTTGCAGGCGGCGGTTCGCCTCGCGCGCTTCGCACCAGGCAGTCATCACCGCATCCGATCCGGCGCAATCTGGCCCCGCCGACCGGTCATGGGCCAGCGCGTGCAATTGCGGATACAGCGCATCCGACCATTCCCCCGCCTGCCCCGCCACGGTTTCCGGCGCGGGCAGGCTGTCCAGAACGGCGCTGCGCCATGCCTCTTGTTCCGATGCCAGACGATGCTGGCAGGGCTGCGGCGCATCCGACAGATCGCACAGCATGATCCCCGCCGTGCCGCAAACATCCACGCCGCTGGCGCTGCCGATATCGAACACATCGGGGCGCGGTGATGCAGGCTTGCGCGTCAGCGCGCGTTCGAAACGGGCGATGTCGCTGTCCATGCAAGGGGCGAAGCGCGGCAGCGGCTGCTCGGCCCATGCATTGCCGGACAGGGCCAGCCCGGCCAGCAGCGCCGCCGCGACATCGCGGGCGATGGGTTGGGCGTGCAGGCTCATCCGGTCACCTCTGCCGCGGCCCGGACCTTGAGTTCCTTGCGGATCACCTTGCCGGTGACGGTCATGGGCAGCGCATCAATAAAAGCAATTTCGCGCGGGTAAGAATGTTTGGCCACCCTTTGCTTCACGTAATCGGTCAAGGCGGCGGCCAGCGCATCCGATGGCGCGGCATCCGGTTTCAACACCACGTAGGCCTTGACGATTTCGGTGCGCAAGCTGTCGGGCTTGCCAACCACGCCCACGGTCGCCACCGCCGGATGGGTCAGCAGGCAATCTTCAATCTCGGACGGGCCAATGCGATAGCCCGCCGATGTGATCACGTCATCCTCGCGGCCCATGAAGCGCAGGTAGTCGCCCTCCCACAGGCCGCGGTCGCCGGTCAGCATCCAGTCGCCCCTGAACTTGTCAGCCGTGGCTTGCGGGTTGTTCCAGTATTCCAGCATCATCGAGGCCGCGCCGCGTTTGATCGCCACGTCGCCCTCGCCATCGGCCAGCGGTACACCATCCGGCCCCAGCACGGCAATCTCGAACCCCGGCACCGGCTTGCCGATGCAGCCGGGGCGCGCGTCGAACAGCGCGCCGCAGGACGAGGCGACCATGTTGCATTCGGTCTGGCCATAGAATTCGTTGATGGTGACGCCCAGCGCGGCGCGGCCCCATGCCAGCATTTCCGCGCCCAAAGGCTCCCCGCCCGACGCGACCGAGCGCAGGCCGGACACATACGCGCCCTCGGCCTTGAGCATCCGCAGCGCCGTGGGCGGGAAAAACACGTTGCGCACGCCTGCGTCCTGAATGATGCGGTTGCATTCAGCGGCGCTGAACTTGTCCATCCGCGCGGCGACCACGGGCACGCCCAGAGCCAGCCCCGGCATTGCCACGTCGAACAGCCCGCCGATCCAGGCCCAGTCCGCCGGGGTCCAGATGCAATCGCCCTTGGCGCCCAGAAAATCATGGCTCATTTCGACACCGGGCAGATGGCCGGTCAGCATCCGGTGGCCGTGCAGCGCCCCCTTGGGCGCGCCGGTGGTGCCCGAGGTATAGATCAAAACGGCCGGATCTTCGGGGCCGGTTTCGGCCGTGTCGAACGGCGTGTCGTCCGGCGGCAGGTCTTCGGGGACGATCACATCGCCGCCCCATGTCGCCAACCCGTCATGCGGCGCGCCATCGCCAATCACCAGCTTTGCCCCCGCATCGTCCAGCCGGATGCGCAGCGCATCGGCGCCGAACAGTTTGAACAGCGGGATAGACACCGCGCCCAGCTTCCAGATCGCGATATGGGCGGCGGCGGTCCATGCCGACTGGCTGCGCAGCACGCCCACACGGTCGCCGCGCTGCACGCCCTGCGCCACCAGCGCCCGCGCCAGCACATCCGCCATGCCGCGCAATGCGCCATAGCTGACCACACCATAGGCCAGATCGCGGATCGCCGCGCGTTCGGGTTCGGCCCCGGCCCAGTCGTCGCAGACCTGTGCCGCCATGTTCAGCCGCGCCGGAATTTCCCATCGGAACCCAGCATAAAGCGCATCGTATGCCATAGGGGTCAGCATGGCGCGCCCCATTGAGGTGGCAGGAATGTCATCACGGGCAAAAAATTCCGCCCCGCCTGATCTGAGTCAATGCCCGCTGCCCCTGTCAGACCAAGAATAGCGCAAGCAGATTCAGGAAAGGTAAAGCTATGAGAATCGCGAAAATCGCTCTTCCGATCACCGCCGCCGTCATGATGGCCGGCACTGGTGCAATGGCGCAATCCGCTGGCGACTGGACCGTCGGCGTGGGCTTTGGCTATGTCCAGCCCAAGGATGACAACGGCCTGCTGGCCGGTGCCGCAACCACCATCGACGAGAACACCCAACTGACGCTGACCGCGGAATATTTCATCCGCGACAATCTGGGGATCGAGATCCTGGCCGCGACGCCCTTTGAACACACCGCGACCATCGCGGGCGTTGGCACGGCAACCACCAAGCACTTGCCGCCGACCATCTCGTTGAACTATCATTTTGCCAATTCGTCCAAGGTCACGCCCTTCGTCGGCGTGGGTATCAACTATACCACGTTCTTCGATACCACCTCCGCGCTGGGGACGGTCAAAATGGAAGACAGCTTTGGTTTGGCCCTTCACGCGGGTCTTGATTACGCCGTATCCGCCAATGGCGCGATCCGTGCGGATATTCGCTGGATCGACATCGACACCGAGGTCAAGCTGAACGGCGCGCCGATCGGCACGGCCGAGATCGACCCGGTGGTGCTTGGCGTGTCCTACGTCCACCGCTTCTGATCCGGCCCATAGCCGGCTGACAAGGCGCGCCCCTGCGGCGCGCCTTTTTTCGTGCCGTGTTCCGGCGTACTTGCCGGACGCGGGCGCGTATATGCGGGACGGGGCCGCCATCAGCCGCCCGGCCCCAGCGTCGAAAGATACAGCGCCTGCGCGCCCGCCAGATGCATCATGCAGGACATCTGCGCAGGCCCCGCTCCGGTGCCGCCCTGGAACATCGCCACCTCCAGCCCGCATTTCGCATCGCGAAACGCGATCCATGCGCGCTGCATATCCAAAAGGGTCTGCGCCTGCACGTTCAGCGGCGGCTGCAATGCCGTGTCGTTCTGTTTCAGATAGGCACGCGCATCCTTGTAGGCGGCGTTCAGCCATGCGTCCCACCATTGCAGTTCAAGGTTCAGGCATTCGGACATGCCATAGGTAGAATAGCCACCGGGCAGGTCCATGCACTGCCCCGAGGCTATGCCGATGCAACCGGTCTTGTCGCCATCAGGGCCCGCATCTTCAAGGCAGACGTGGATCGCGCCTGCGTCAATGCGCAAATCCTGCGCCGCCACGGGCGCAGATGCGACCATGACAAGCCCCGCCGCGATGACCGCGTGGCGGATCACCCCATCGCTCCCATCATCTCGCGCCCGATCAGCATCCGGCGGATTTCAGATGTGCCCGCGCCGATTTCCATCAGCTTGGCATCACGGAAGATGCGGCCCACATGACTGTCGGACAAGAAGCCCGCCCCGCCCAGCGCCTGCACGGCCTGGTGCGCGACCACCATCGCCTCTTCGCTGGCATAAAGACAGCAGGCGGCGGCATCCTGGCGCGTAACCTCACCCCGGTCGCAGGATCGCGCTACCTCGTAGACATAGGCGCGGGCGCTGTTCATTTTCGTATACATATCGGCGATCTTGCCCTGCATCAGCTGGAAACTCCCGATCGGCTGGCCGAATTGCTTGCGCTCGGCCACATAGGGCATGACCTCGTCCAGACAGGCGGCCATGATGCCGGTGCCAATGCCCGCCAGCACGACGCGCTCGTAATCCAGGCCGGACATCAGAACGCGCACGCCGCGCCCCTCCTCGCCCAGCACGTTTTCGAACGGCACCTCGACATTGTCGAACACCAGTTCAGCGGTGTTCGACCCGCGCATCCCCAGCTTGTCGAAATGCGGGCTGGTCGAGAACCCCTTCATGGTCTTTTCCACGATAAAGGCGGTGATGCCCTTGCTGCCCGCCTCGGGGTCGGTCTTGGCATAAACCACCAAGGTGTCCGCATCCGGCCCGTTGGTGATCCAGTATTTGTTGCCGTTCAGCACGTAATAGCCGTTGCGCTTTTCGGCGCGCAGCTTCATCGACACCACGTCCGACCCGGCCGAGGGTTCGGACATGGCCAAGGCCCCCACGCTGGTGCCCGCGATCAGGCCCGGCAGGTATTTCTTTTTCTGTTCCTCACTGCCGTTCAGCTTGATCTGGTTGACGCACAGGTTGGAATGCGCCCCGTAGGACAGGCTGACGCTCGCGCTTGCCCGCGCGATCTCCTCGACCGCGATGACATGCGCCAGATAGGACATGCCCGCGCCGCCGTACTCTTCCGCGGTGGTGATGCCCAGCAGGCCCAACTCGCCCATCTCGGCCCACAACTCGTTGGGGAATTCGTTGCTCTTGTCGATGTCATAGGCCAGCGGCTTGACGCGCTCTTGCGCCCAGCGATGCACCATCTCGCGCAGCGCATTCACATCTTCGCCCAAGTCGAACTTCATCACCGCGTTGAACATCCCGTTTCCTCCCAAAATCGCAGGCCGGGGCGAATGCGCCCTCCGGCATCATGCCGATGCATTTATTGAACACGCGTTCATTTAACTGCAGCGCCACGCAACTGTCAATCGTTCCGGTGGACCGCACCCGCGCAAAGATGCACCGCAGCCGTTAGCCCTTTCACAAACTTTCTGGCCAAACCCTACGCGCACGCGGAGGAAGACGTTAACATGTTTCCAACCCTCGGGCTTCGTCCGGTCCCCCGACTTCGTGTTGAACCTCGAACGCTACAACTCTTTGGGTGGCGTTTTCTACCTGACCAGAATGTTTGAAGATCACTTGTAGAATAACGGGGGGCCTGACGCGCGCAACCTGGCACCCAACTTTTATGGCGATGGGTTGAACACTTCAGCGATGCTGCCCGAAATCCGGAATTCAAGCTTTCTCGTTTACGGCTCGGCATATGCCGACCCGATCACGCCCACGCGCAGCATCGCCCGCGAATGATCTTCGCGGGCGAGGGTAAAGATATCATCACGCTCCGCGGCATAGGCGACGCGGTTATCGGCGACGGCGGCAACGACAGCTTCTTCTCAAACCTCGTGGCGCGCAGCACAATCGAAGGTGGCAACGGGGTTGACACGCTGACCTACAGCAATTCCATCGATTTGTTTTCCGTCGCCGTCGGCACAACAGGCATACCAACGGCCCTCACACTCTTTGCCGAAACTGATGCAATCACTGGGATAGAGTATCTATCCTTCGCCAATGACACCTCGGTCGGCAAGGAAACCAATGCCCTTGACCTGGGCGGAGTGAACAGCTGGGACATGATCGAACTGCACGAGGACCCTCTTGGCATCCGCACTGCCATGATCGTGCCCCGTGATAACGGCAGCATCGCACAATCCACCTATCAAACGGTCAGCTTGTCAGCCGCTCAGTCACCGCCCCCTGATGACAGTTTCGGTTGGCCCAGCATTCAGGGCACGTTCGAATTCGGGCTTTACCTGAAACAGCGCGATATCGTGCAGGACAACGGGCAAGTGGCGCGGATCCATTATAGTCAGGGCGCGCGCACCCAGATACTGCGGAGCCCCCCCCGGCCCGGCCGCATGGGACACGATTGATATACGCTATGGCGGCGGCGCTGCTCCCATCCTGATCATCACCACCTTCGACGATGGCAGCGCGCGGCTGGTCGATTACGCCTGATGGCCCGTGACGGAGCCTGCGAACCGCCGAAAAACAGACGCAAAGGAACAAGCCCGCCACGCGCTCGTTGAAGGGTCAAAGACAGCTTTGCAGCCATCGCAAGACACAAGGAGTAGACCATGACCAAGACCCTCAAAGACGAATTCTGGGACCGTATGGATGACGTGCAAGCCGGCATGCTAGAGGCCGAAAACACCCGCATCGTGCCCATGTCTCACTATGCCGACAAGGACGAAGGCGTTCTTTGGTTCATCATCGCCGCCGGAACCGAGGTGGAAACCGCCGCACATGGCAGCGCCCGCGCCACCCATGTGGTCGCCGACCCCAGGGCCCATATTTACGCCAAGGTCGCCGGCACCCTGACCGAAGTGAAAACCCCCAAAAGCTTGACCAGCTGTGGTCCCCCGTGGCCGACGCATGGTTCAAGGGCGGGAAGGACGCCCCCAACGTGCGTCTGATCCGCTTCCAGCCCGAAATGGCCGAGGTATGGGCCACCACCGGCGCCGCCGGTTTCATGTATGAAATCGCTAAGGCCAATCTGGGCGACAGCGCGCCCGATATGGGCGAACACGGCACGGTCCTTTTCTAATGCGCGCCATGCGCGCACTGTCCCTCGCCTGCCTTCTGGCGGCGGGGGCCAGTGCCGCCGCCGCCGAACAGGTCGGCGAGGTCGGCGTGGACTGGGCCGGAAATGACATCGTGATCGAAGCGATCAGCGACCCCAAGGTGCAGGGCGTGACCTGCCACATCGCCTATTTCGAACGTGGCCTGCTGGACCGCTTGTCCAACGGCAACTGGTTCGAAGATCCCTCCAATGCCTCCATCGCCTGCCGCCAGACTGGCCCCATCACCATAGGCGATATCGACCGCTCCGAGGACGGAGAGGACCTGTTCCGCACCCCACGCTCGATCATCCTGAAATCCCTACGCGTGAAACGCATCTGGGACGAAGCCAACCAAACCCAGATTTACCTCGCCCATGCGAATGAATTAACGAACGGTTCCGCCAAACTGGCCATTTCAACGGTTCCGGTCCGCTTAGACTGACAAACCGCGCACGGGCTGATGGCGCGGATGCCTCTGGCCGGGATATTTTCGGACCAAACCAGCCGGGTGCCCACCCCACCTTTATTGTTCCACAAATACCCATCCCATATTGTTCCACAAATACCCATCCCACGTCGCAAGAAAGACCACCGCCGCAAATGGCGCGTTGCCTATGGGCCAATCCCGCAAAGCAGTATGCGCCTTATGGCGCATTCCATTGGATCAGGCGCGTTGAAAAACCGCCCCCACCTCGGCGCGGATGATGCGGGCCAGCGTGTCGCAATCCTCCAAGCTGAAAGTCAAAGGCAAGCGCATGTCCAGAATACCGCGCAACACGCGGTCCGATGCGGGCATCCGTTCTGCCTGGACGTAGCGCCAGCTGTCATAGCGGCTGGTAAACCCAGCGGGTTCCGCCCCGCCGAACCATTTCAGCTCGACCCCCCGCGCAAGGCAGCGCGCGATCACATCGGCAATCGCCTCATCCGACCAGTCCAGCAGCAAAAACTGGAAGGAAGAGGCGACATAGTCTTCCTCTTCAGGTCGCTTCACCAGCGTCAGACCCGGCGTGCCTTTCAGCCCGGCCTCGACCCGCGCATAGCGCGCATTCCATTCCGCGCATTTCGCGGGCATGGCTTTCAGCTGCGGGCGCAGGATCGCGGCGCGCAGGTGATCCATCCGGCCCGACACGTTGGGGGTGTCGTATTTGATCGCCTCGAACACCTCTGCCCCCGGCGCGGCACCATGACGACCATACAACATGTAAGACCCCGACAGCATCACCGCTTTTGCCGCCACTTCGGCGTCATTGGTGACCAGCAAACCGCCCTCGCCCGAATTCATGTGCTTGTAGGTCTGGGTCGAAAAACACCCCACCAGCCCGTCAGATCCCGACAGCCGCCCGCGCCAGCGCGCACCCATGGTGTGCGCGCAATCTTCGATGATGCGAATACCATTCACCCCGCAGATCACCTTCAGCCGGTCCATGTCGCAGATATGCCCGCGCATGTGCGACAGCATCAGCACATCGGCCATGTCCGACTTGGCCTCCAGATCGTCCAGGTCGATCACCAACCCCTCGGTCACGCCGACGAAAACAGGCACCGCGCCCACGGATGCAATCGCACCGGGCACCGGGGCCAGCGTGAAGGCGTTGGTCAGCACACGATCACCTGGCTGCACCCCCACGGCGCGCAAGGCACAGGCCAGCGCATACCCGCCCGAGGCAACGGCAAGGCAGTAATCCATCCCCATGTAGGCCGCGAATTCGCGCTCCAGCGCGGACACCTCACCCTCTTCTTCGCCCACAAGATTATAGCGGTGCAACCGGCCAGAGCGCATAATCTCCACCGCCCGCTCGATGCCCTCTTCGGGGATCGGCTCCTGCTGGGTGAAATTCCCCGCGAACCGCTCTGTTTCCTCACCCATCACATGACCTCCGCACAACAAAACATTCATAATTCAATAATAATTCACACCACGGGCGCCAGACCAAGCTGATCCAGTGCAGCGCCGATCTGGTCGTAATGGTCGATCATCGCCTCTGGCTTCAGCGCGGCCACATCATGGCCCGCAGGTCCGAACGTGACCAGCAACGAAGGCACGCCCGCCGCCCGCGCCGTCTCGCGGTCGGTGGTGGTGTCGCCCACCAGAACCGCGCGCGCCATGTCGCCGCCCGCCCGCGCCACCGCCTCGCGCAGCGGTTCCGGATCGGGTTTGCGCACGGGCAAGGTGTCGGCCCCGACCAGCGAATGGAACAGATCGCGTGCACCCATTTCACGCATCAACTGCTCTGCCAGCGCCTCGGGTTTGTTGGTGCAGATGCCAGTGCGATAGCCCTGCCCGCGCAGCCCCTCGACCGCCTCAAACGTGCCGTCATAAAAATGCGTATGGCGGGCAATATCCGCCGAATAGGCCTCCAGCAGCACGGGATACCACGCCTCGATCTCCTCGGGGCGGCCCAGCCGGTCGAACCCCAGCGCCAGCATCGCGCGCCCGCCTTTCTGCATGGCGGTGATCGCGTCGGTGGACACGTCCAGCACGTCGCCCTCGCCCATCTGGCGGAAACAGGCATTCGCCGCCGCCACCAGATCGCCGCCCGTATTGGCCAACGTCCCGTCCAGATCGAAGATCACCGTGCCCATGCGCATCCCTTTCGCAAATTCCCGCCGCCAACCGTGACAGGTTGCAACATTCCTTGATGCGCAGGCCGTGTTCCAGCCTTGCGCCCCTGCCTTGAACGGATAAAACAGGCGCAAGCGAATAACAAAGAGTAATTGGCATGAGCATTGCATTGGTCATCCTCGCCGCCGGCAAAGGCACGCGGATGCAGTCCGACCTTCCCAAGGTTCTGCACAAGGTGGCGGATGCGCCCCTGCTGGTCCACGCCATGAAATCCGGCGAGGCGCTGGAGCCGTCGCGGATCATCGTGGTGGCCGGGCACGGGGCCGACCTGGTGGCCAAGGCCGCGCAAGACTGGCAACCCGCCGCGCAGATCGTTTTGCAAGAGGAACAATTGGGCACCGGCCACGCGGTCGATCAGGCCCGCGATGCATTGGCAGATTTCGATGGCGACGTGATCGTGCTATATGGCGACACGCCCTTCATCCGGCCCGAGACGCTGGAAACCATGATTAAGGCACGGGCGAGCAATGACGTGGTCGTGCTGGGGTTCGAAGCCGCCGATCCGGGCCGCTATGGCCGCCTGGTGATGGAGGGGCAGACCCTTGACAAGATCATCGAATACAAGGACGCAACAGACGAAGAACGCCTTATAACCCTCTGTAATTCAGGCGTGATCTGTGCAAGCCGCGACACCCTGTTCGACCTGCTGACCGCCGTGGACAATGCCAATTCCAGCGGCGAGTACTACCTGACCGACATCATCGGGCTGGCCCGGTCGCGCGGCCTGTCCGCCACCGCCGTCACCTGCGCCGAGGTCGAAACCATGGGTATCAATTCGCGCACGGAACTTGCCATGGCCGAGGCCACGTTCCAGTCGCGCATGCGCGCCGAGGCGCTGGAAATCGGCGTTGGCCTGACCGCCCCCGACACCGTGCATTTCAGCCATGACACCGTGTTGGGCCGCGACGCGACCGTGGAACAATTCGTGGTCTTCGGCCCCGGCGTCACCGTGGAATCCGGCGCGCGCATCCGCGCGTTTTCGCACCTTGAAGGGTGCCATGTGTCTCAGGGCGCCAGCGTCGGCCCCTACGCCCGCCTGCGCCCCGGCGCGTATCTGGCCGAAAACGTCCATGTCGGCAATTTCGTCGAAATCAAGAACGCGATCCTGGACGAGGGCGCCAAGGCGGGGCACCTGACCTATCTGGGCGACGCGCATATTGGCGCGGGCACCAATATCGGCGCAGGCACGATCACCTGCAATTACGACGGGGTGATGAAACACAGGACCGAGGTCGGGCGCGATGCCTTCATCGGGTCCAACACCATGCTGGTCGCGCCGGTGCGCGTGGGCAACAGCGCCTTGACCGCATCGGGGTCCGTAATCACCATGGACGTGCCGGATACGGCGTTGGCCCTTGCGCGCGCCAAGCAGGTCAACAAACCGGGCCTCGCCACAAAATTGTTCGATAAATTAAAATCTATTAAGGCAAAAAAGGGATAAAGGGGCATATTATGTGCGGTATTATCGGAATTCTGGGCAGCCATGAAGCAGCGCCCATTCTGGTCGAGGCCCTGAAACGGCTGGAATATCGGGGCTATGACAGCGCCGGTATCGCCACCGTCAACGATGGCGAGCTGGACCGCCGCCGCGCCGTCGGCAAGCTGGTCAACCTGTCCGATGAACTGGTGCATAACCCGCTGGCGGGCAAATCGGGCATCGGCCACACCCGCTGGGCCACCCATGGCGCGCCCTCTGTCACCAATGCCCACCCGCATCAGGCAGGCCGCGTCGCCGTGGTCCATAACGGCATCATCGAAAATTTCCGCGAATTGCGCGCCGAACTGGCCGCCAAGGGGCGCGATTTCGTCACCGATACCGATACCGAAACCATCGCCCTGCTGTGCGCCGAATATCTTGATGCGGGGGACAGCCCGCGCGAGGCGGCGCGCAAGACCCTGACCCGCCTTGACGGGGCATTCGCCCTTGCCTTCCTGTTCGACGGCGAAGAAGACCTGATGATCGCCGCGCGCAAGGGCAGCCCGCTGGCCATCGGCCATGGCGACGGGGAAATGTATGTGGGCTCGGACGCCATTGCGCTTGCCCCCCTGACCGACCGCATCACCTATCTGGACGAGGGCGACTGGGCCATCATCACCCGCAATTCACTGGAAATCCGCGATGCGGCGGGCGAACAGGTCTCGCGCCCGATGAAGACCATCCAGATCGACAGCGTCATGGTGGACAAGGGCGGCCACAAGCACTTCATGGCCAAGGAAATCGCCGAACAGCCGCTGGTGCTGGGCGAGGCCGTGCGCCATTACCTGTCGGACGATGGCAATACCGTCGCCCTGCCAGAGGATATGGATTTCACAGGTGTTGAACGGCTGACAATGATCGCCTGCGGCACTGCCTATTATGCCTGCCTGACCGCGAAATACTGGTTCGAGCAGCTGGCCCGCATCCCGGTCGAGGTCGATGTCGCATCCGAATTCCGCTATCGCGAACCGCCCGTGACCCGTGGCACCATCGCCCTGTTTGTCAGCCAGTCAGGGGAAACCGCCGACACGCTGGCCGCGCTGCGCTACTGCGCGGGCAAGGCCGACAAGATCGTGTCGGTGGTCAATGTGGCCGAAAGCTCGATCGCGCGGGAAAGCGATTTGGCGCTGCCCATTCTGGCGGGCACCGAAATCGGCGTCGCCTCGACCAAGGCGTTCACCTGCCAGCTGACCGTGCTGCTGATGCTGGCCCTGAAAGCGGCCGAACAAAAGGGCACGCTGACGCCCGAACGCGTGGCCGACCTGCTGTCGCATCTGCGCGCCCTGCCGGGGCTGATGAATGCCGCGCTGACGCTGGACAAGCCGGTGAAAAAGGTCGCCCGCAAGATCGCCGAAGCATCCGACACGCTGTTCCTTGGCCGTGGCGTGATGTTCCCTCTGGCACTGGAGGGCGCGCTGAAACTCAAGGAAATCAGCTACATCCACGCCGAAGCTTATGCGTCAGGCGAACTGAAGCACGGCCCCATTGCCCTGATCGACAAGACCATGCCCGTGGTGATCATGGCCCCACGTGACAACCTTTTCGACAAGACCGTATCGAACATGCAAGAGGTGATGACCCGCGGCGGCAAGGTGCTGCTGATCTCGGACAGTGAAGGGCTGGCCGAGGCCGGGGAAGGCATCTGGCAGTCGATTGAAATGCCACAGGTCGACCCGGTGCTGACGCCCATCCTATATGCCTTGCCGGCGCAATTGCTGGCCTATCACACCGCTGTTGCCAAGGGCACGGATGTGGACCAACCCCGCAACCTGGCCAAATCGGTGACCGTAGAATGACCCTGGACGACGCAATTGCAGAACTGAAAACCCATATCGAACCGGGCCGCGCTGACGGCATGGCAGGTTATCACAAGGTTCAGCGCGAATACCTGGGCATTCCCAATCCCGCCTTAAACGACGTGACAAAGGCGTGGCGACAGATGCTCAGCGTGCCCGAACGGGTCGATCTGGCCCGCGCCCTGTGGGACACCAACATTTTCGAATGCCGCCTGGCTGCGGCGAAACTGCTGACGCAGGCGCGGATCAAGGACGATCAGGCGATCTGGGATCTGATCGTATCCTGGCTGCCCGATCTGGACAGCTGGGCGATTGCCGATCATGCCATGATGGCAGGGCAAAAGCGCCTTGTCGCCCACCCCGAGCGTAGCGAACAGGTGGCCGAGTGGACCAAATCGCAAAGCCACTGGGTGCGCCGCGCCGCCATGGTCGTGACCCTGCCCTATACCAAGCAGAACCACCCTAAACCCGAAGAAATGGCGATCCGCCAAAGGGTGCTGGAATGGGCCGCCGCCTATGTGCGCGACCCTGAATGGTTCATCCAGAAATCGGTGGCCTGGTGGCTGCGCGACCTGTCAAAACACGACCCGGACCGCGTGCGTTACTTTATGTCAAACCACGCCAAATACATGAAACCCTTTGCCCGCAAAGAGGCAGAGAAGTTCCTGCCCAAAGTGGTGGAATCGACCAATGCAAAGCCTGCGGATGCGGACACGCCCGAAGGCGACGCCGACGTGGAATGATGGTGCGGGCCTATTCTGCAAAGACCTGCAATTCGGGCAATCCGGTCAGCGGCGCATCCAGCAGGCGCATCGCCGCCAGTGAAATGCGGCTGCCCGCCGAATTCGGCCCCTTGATCGGAATCAGGTCAACCTGCGCCGATTTGCCATTCGCCCCATAGCTGACCCTGCCCTTCTGCGCGGTTTTCACCAGCGGCGTTTCCAGCCAGAATCCCGGTTTCGCCGGATCGCCAAGCGAGGCGACAGTGGTGCCAATCGGCCCTGCCGCAGCAGGCGCGGGGGCGGCGGCGGCGGCGCGCTGTTCGGGCGTGGTGGTGTCGAACTGTTCGACCGTGCGGGCGGCTTGCGGCGGGCGGACGGCATCTAGGGCCGCGCCCTCGGGGCGGGCCTGCGGGCGCATGGCCGCACCCTCTGCCCCCACGGCGGTTTCAGTGGTTTGGCCGGGCGCGTTTTTCTGCATCAACGCGCAACCGGACAGGGTAAGGCCACAAAGGGCAATCAGGATCGTTCTCATACGCACAGAATAGGGCCATGCGCCATTTGTCGCAATCACGCATACGTGCCCTTGCGTACCGACTGGCCCGTCGCCTAATGTCACCGGCATGAAAACGCCCCTGATCGATCCGTTCCAACGCGCCATTTCCTACCTACGGGTGTCCGTCACCGACCGCTGCGATTTCCGCTGCGTCTATTGCATGTCGGAAAACATGACCTTTCTGCCCAAGAAAGAACTGCTGACCCTGGAGGAGCTGGACCGCCTGTGCAGCACGTTCATCGGGCTGGGCGTGGAAAAACTGCGCATCACCGGGGGCGAGCCGCTGGTCCGCCGCGGCATCATGACATTTTTTGACGCCATGACCCGGCACCTGGGCAGCGGCGCGCTGCGTGAGCTGACCCTGACCACCAACGGCTCGCAACTGGGCCGCTTCGCGGATGATCTCTATGCTGCTGGCGTGCGGCGGGTGAATGTATCGCTCGATACGCTGGACGATCAGAAATTCGCCGACATCACCCGTTGGGGCCGCCTGCCCCAGGTGCTGAAAGGCATCGACGCCGCGCAAAATGCTGGGCTGCGCGTGAAAATCAACGCGGTGGCCCTGAAAGGCTTCAACGAGGACGAGCTGTTCAACATCCAGGACTGGTGCGCCGCCCGCGACATGGACCTCACCTTTATCGAGGTCATGCCCATGGGCGACATCGGCAACGAGGACCGGCTGGACCAATATTGGAAACTGACCGACCTGCGCGCCCGCCTGACCGAACGGTTCACCGTGACCGATCTGCCTGAAAGCACGGGCGGTCCGGCGCGATACGTGCGGCTGGAAGAAACCGGACAGAAAATCGGCTTCATCACCCCGCTGTCGCATAATTTCTGCGAAAGCTGCAACCGCGTGCGCATCACATGCACCGGCGAGATCTACACCTGCCTCGGTCAGGAAGGCCATTCCGACCTGCGCGCGCCCCTGCGCAGCAGCCCAGACGACGCGGTGCTGGAACAGGCGATCCGCAATGCCATCGCGCTGAAACCCAAGGGGCATGATTTCGATTATTCGCGCCAAGACGTGTCAGGCCGCGTGTCCCGCCACATGAGCCACACCGGCGGATGATTCCCCGCACGGCCCGCGCCCTGCGCGCCCTCGCCGCCGCCACGGCAGGGGCGCTTCTGGCCGCCATCACGGTCTGGGCCCATGTCATCTGGATCAATGGCACGGCGCTGACCACGAGCAGCTACCCGATGTCCTCCGAACCCCTGACCAGGCTCACCCTTCTGCGCGACACGGGCCTGCCCAGCCTCGCACTGATCCCGCTGCTATGGGTGCTGGCCCTGCTCTCCGGCCCATGGCCACTGCGGTTTTTTTCGGCGCTTCTTTTCCTTGCCGGCTGGTACTGGCTGGCCGATGGCATCGCCAATCTTTTCGCCCTGCACTTCGGCAATACATGGGCCACGGGCGAAGCATTCGACGCACTGTTCTACCACCCCGTCGCCACACCCGCCCTGATGGGCCTGTCCCTGCTGGCCTATATGGTGCTGCTGTCGCGGCTCAACCGCGCCTGAGGGCACCAGCGCCCCCGGCTTTCATTTTGCCAGAAATACTCCCCGCGGAGCGTCCCGTCACAGCCAGACACGCCAGCGCCCGAACCGGCGCGCAACGCCGCCAGATCAAAGCGCGCGCGACGGCGGGCAAGCCCCGCCCGAGCGCGGGCTTGCCCCTCGCGATCAGCCCACAGGCATCCGTTTCTCAACGATCTCGGCCCACCAGGAACAGCCCGCAGGGATCGCGTCATCGTTAAAGTTATACTCGGGGTGGTGCACCATCGCCGTGTCGCCGTTGCCGACCAGGATATAGGCGCCGGGCCGTTCCTCCAGCATAAAGGCGAAATCCTCGCCCCCCATGACCAATGGTGCCTCGGCACAGTCCCCGGCAACCGCGCGCGCCACGTCGGCGGCGAAATCGGTCTGTTCGGCGTGGTTTACCATCACCGGGTAATTGCGCACGTACTCCAGCGTCGCGGTCGCGCCGAAACTGGCGGCGATCCCTTCGACAATCGCGCCCAAACGGGTCTCGCACAGGTCGCGCATCTCGGGGCTCATGGTGCGCACGGTGCCCTTCATTTCGACCCGCTGCGGGATCACGTTGAATGCCTTGGAGCTTGATTCGATCGAGGTGATCGAGACCACGACATTTTCCACCGGGTCGGCATTGCGTGCCGCAATCGACTGCGCCGCCGTCACGATATGCGCCGCGACCACGGTGCTGTCGATCGTGTCATGCGGTTTCGCAGCATGTCCGCCGCGCCCTTCCACGGTGATTTCGAAAATATCCGTGGCGGCGAAAAACGCGCCTTCGCGGATCGCGAATTGCCCGGTGGCAAGGCCCGGCCAGTTGTGCATCCCGTACACTTCCTGAATGCCGAAACGCTCCATCATGCCGTCCTCGCACATCTCGCGCCCGCCGCCGCCGCCCTCTTCGGCGGGCTGAAAGATCACCACGACGGTGCCGTCGAAATTGCGCGTCTCGGACAGGTATTTTGCCGCGCCAAGCAGCATCGCGGTGTGCCCGTCATGGCCGCAGGCATGCATCGCCCCGTCGGTTTTCGACGCATAGTCCAGCCCGGTCTGTTCGTGGATCGGCAGCGCATCCATATCTGCGCGCAGGCCGATCACCTTGCCCGAACCGGTCTCGCGTCCCTTGATCACGCCCACCACGCCGGTGCGCCCGATGCCTTCCACCACCTCTTCGCAGCCGAATGCGCGCAGCTTTTCGGCCACCACGCCCGCAGTGCGCACCGTGTCGAACAGGATCTCGGGGTGTTCATGCAGATCACGGCGCCATTCGGTGATTTCGGGCAGCAATTCGGCAAAGCGGTTTTTGACGGGCATGGGGGGCCTCCTGTTCGGGTTTTGACTATTTGATCAAACTCTATTTGATCAAACTGTGCCACCGCCCGCGCCCGCCCGCAAGCAGATCAGATGTTCGGACCGGGGATAAGCGATGCCTTTTCCGTGAACCGCCCGAAACGAAAGCGCGTCAGCTCATGACCCGGCGCATCCTCCCGCGCCAGCGCCGCGGCGATGCGGCCAAAGGCGGGGCCGATGCCAAACCCGTGCCCGCACATGCCGGTCACGGCAATCAGCCCCGGCAGTGGCGCGATATGGTCCACCACCGGCACCACATCGGGCAGAACGTCGATCATGCCGGCCCATTTCTGCGACAGCTGAACAGGGCCAAGTGTCGGAAATGCCTGCATGAAATCGCTGCGCAGCCGCGCCAGCCGCTTGGCATCCGGCGCGGGTGACAGCACGCGCATCCGCTCGAACGGGCTTTGGCCTTCGCCCCAGCGGCGGGCCGTGCCCCAGGCATCGGGAAAGCCCTTGGGCGCGAGCGGGCGCAGCCGCACGTCGAATGACCCTTCCAGCGCCAGCGGCAGATAGGCGCGCAGCGCGCGAAAGGCATCCGGCCCCACGTAAAGTTCGGAATAGGCGGCGGGGGCCAGCGTGAACCCGCCATCGGCGCGGCGGCGAAACGCCAGCCGGTCATCGACCCCCGCGCCCTGCAAATCCCCCGCCACAGGTGCGGTCGTCGCCACGTTGGACCGCACGGAAAGCTGCGGCAAAGCCACCCCATGATTGCGCAGAAACAGCGCCGACCACGCGCCACCCGCCAGCACCACGGCACCGGCTTTTACACGCCCTGCTTCGGTCACCACGCCGGTGACGCGCCCCGCCTCGATGTCCAGCGCCCGCACGGCGCAGCCCTCGCGGATCATCACCCCATCGCGCGAGGCCAGCCGCGCCAGTTCCGGCACCGCGCCCCATGGTTCAGCCCGCATGTCGGTGGGGGTGTGCAGCGCGCCCGCCCAAGGGGCCGCCGCGCCGCGGTGCGTATCCCGCACGCCCGCCGCGTCCAGCAGGCGCGAGGACACGCCCAATTCCCGCGCATCCTTCAACCAGTCCGCATAATCCGCCATGGTCTTGTCATTGCGCGCAAGGTAGCTGACGCCGACGGTTTTCACCCCCAGCCGCCCGCCGCATTCTGCATCCAGCGCGGGCCACAGCGCCTGCGCTTCCAATGCGATCGGAACTTCGGCCATGTCGCGGCCCTGCACGCGAATCCACCCCCAGTTGCGGGCCGATTGTTCAGCCGCCACCCGCCCCTTTTCCAGCAGCAGTACAGACATCCCCGCCCGCGCCGCATAAAGCGCGGTGGTCACGCCGATCACCCCGCCGCCGATCACAACCAGGTCGGCGGCATCCGGCAAGGGCGCGGTGAACTCAAGCCCTTCCAACAGGCCATATTCAACGAAGAAAGGGCGGGCAGTCAAAGGGTTACAGCCGCTCCAGAAGGTCGCGCATGAATTGCTCTCCGGCGCGGAACTGCGCGATCTCGATGAATTCATCGGGCTGGTGCGCCTGTTCGATATTGCCCGGCCCGCAGACCACGGCGGCCATGCCGCGGCGCTGGAAATACCCTGCCTCGGTCCCGTAGCTGACCACATGCGACCCATTATCGCCGGTCAACTGGCGCACGATGGTTTCTGCCTCGTTGCCCGGTTCGGGGCGCAGGCCGGGGCCGTTGAATTTTTCCTCCAACGTGATGAAACAGGACGGCTGGATCGCTTTCATCTCTGCCTCGATCCGGGCCACCTCGGCGCGCACGCGGGCTTCCCATTCCTCGGGTGTATCGCCGGGGACAAGCCGGACGGACAGCACGAAATGGCAATCCTTGGCGGTGATGTTATGGGCGGTGCCGCCCACGATCATGCCGACATGGACATTGGACCAAGGCGGGTCGAACATCGCATCCTCGGCGCGGGGCGTTGCGGCCATCGCCTCGGCGTTCATGCGGTTGCCCCAATCGATCAGCTTGGCCCCTTCCATGATCGCGCTGACACCGCGATGCGCCAGCGACGAATGAATTTCAAAGCCGCGCACATGCACCTCCCAGGCCAGGCCGCCCTTGTGGGCGCTGACCGCCTGCATCTCGGTCGGCTCGCCGATGATCGCGGTCGAGGGCATGGGGAAATGCGGCAGCGCATCTTCCAGCAAAGGGTCCGCGCCGATCAGGCCGATTTCCTCGTCATAGGTCAGTGCCAGTTGCAGCGGGCTTTTGACCCCGCGGTGCTGTGCCTCGACCACGGCCCAGATCGCCAGCGCGTCAAATGATTTCATGTCGCAGCAACCGCGCCCGAAATACTTTCCGTCCCGTTCCGTGACCACGAAAGGATCGGTGGACCAATCCTGCCCGTCCACCGGCACCACGTCGGTATGGCCCGACAGGACCAGGGCGCCTTCCTCCCACGGGCCGGCATGGGCCCAAAGCCCCGCCTTCGGCTCGCTTGCGTGGATATGGCGATAGGTCTTCACCCCGTGGCCATCCAGATAGCCCTGAACCCAATCGATCAGGTCAAGGTTGCTGTCGCGCGAAACTGTCGGAAAACCGACCAGTTTTTCCATGATTTCATAAGGTGTCAGGCGCTCCATCATTCAATACCCGCTGTCCGTGGTCAAAACCATGTGCCCCGGCGACACCTCGCGGTACTCGCTGGGCGCCGGATCAAACCCGACCTCGTGGATGGGCGAGGGGATGGGTTTGAAATTCAAATCTTTCTCCGATTTGCGCTGGCGCGGATCGGCGACAGGCACGGCCTTCATCAGGGCCTGCGTATAGGGGTGTTGCGGGTTTTCGAACACTGCGGCGCGCGGCCCCATTTCCACGATCCGGCCCAGATACATGACGGCAACATCATGGCTGACCCGTTCGACCACGGCCATGTCATGGCTGATGAACAGGAAGGACAGGCCCAGTTCGGCCTGCAATTCCATCATCAGGTTCAGCACCTGCGCCTGCACGCTGACATCCAGCGCCGATACCGCCTCGTCCGCAACGATCAGCTTGGGGTTCAACGCCAAAGCCCGCGCAATCGCGACCCGCTGGCGCTGCCCGCCGGACAACTCGTGCGGGTAGCGGCGTTTGAAACTGCGCGGCAGTTCGACCCGGTCGAACAGCATATCCACCCGTTCCTGCAGGGCTTTTCCCTTGTGGGTGCCGTAATTCCACATCGGTTCGGCGACCTGATCGGCCAGCGACATCTGCGGATTCAGAGAGGCGAACGGGTCTTGGAACACCATCTGCATATCCTCGCGCGCGGCGTGTAGTTCGGCGTGGTTCAGGCCCAGAATATCGGTACCGTCCAGATTGACAGAGCCCGACAGCGGATCGACCAGCCGCAAAAGGCTGCGCCCCACGGTGGATTTGCCGCAACCGGATTCGCCGACCAGCGACAGGGTGCGGCCCTTGTTGATGGTAAAGGAAACGTCCTCGACCGCGTGAACATTGGCGACGGTACGGCGCAGGAACCCGCCCTTGACGGGAAAGCGTATCACCAGGTTATTGACCTTCAGCAGTGGCGTGTCGGTGCCCTTGATCGGCATTGGAGTCACGTTTTCCGCCCCCAGCAGGCGCATCGGTTCCGGCAACGGCTTGCCCTTCATTTCCCCAAGACGCGGAACGGCGGCCAAAAGCGCGCGAGTGTAATCATGCTGAGGCTTTTCGAAAATCTCTT
Organism: Rhodobacteraceae bacterium UBA3069; assembly: GCA_002366795.1. GTDB lineage: Bacteria > Pseudomonadota > Alphaproteobacteria > Rhodobacterales > Rhodobacteraceae > UBA3069. The sequence continues at coordinate 58,944 of DFBX01000083.1, forward strand.
GAACCGTGCCCTCTTCAACCTTGTTGCCGCGGAACATGACCACCACGCGGTCGGCCATCTGCGCCACCACGGACATATCGTGGGTGATGAACATCACTGCCGTGCCGGTTTCGCGCTTCAAACGGTCCATCAGGGCCAGAATTTCCGCCTGAATGGTCACATCCAGCGCCGTGGTCGGCTCGTCCGCAATCAGCAAACGCGGTTCGCAGGCCAAAGCCATGGCGATCACGACGCGCTGGCGCATCCCGCCCGACAATTCATGCGGATATTGATGAATTCGGCGCTCTGCTTCGGGGATACGCACCTGTTTCAGCAACTCCAGCGCGCGGGCCTCTGCCTCTTTTTTAGTCATTCCCTTGTGAACGCGCAGGCCTTCGGTCAATTGGCGGCCCACGGTGAAAACCGGATTCAGCGCCGTCATCGGTTCCTGAAAGATCATCCCGATCTCGTTGCCGCGAATCGTGCGCATCAGCGATTGGTCGGCCTTGGCCAGATCAACCTCGCCCCCGCCCTTGCGGTCGAACAGCAATTTACCACCCACAATTTCGCCGCCGCCATATTCCACCAGTCGCATAAGCGACAAGCTGGACACGGACTTGCCCGACCCAGATTCCCCCACGATACAGACGGTTTCGCCGGAATTGACGGTGAAAGAGACATCTTCGACCCCCAGCACCGGGCCGTCCTTTGTCTGGAACTGAACCCGCAGGTTTTCGATCCGGGCGATAGGAGAGGCGCCGGGCGCCTCGCTCGTTTGGTCCAGCATGTTGCATCCTGTCAAAGCGGCTGTGATCCCCCGACGCTACAGACGCCGCAAAGCAAGTGTCAAACGATCTGCCCACAAGTCGTGCATTGGCCTCGCGTCATCTTGCGCCAAGGCTTGCAATTTTTGATCAATCGGTTTGGAATGAAACAACCGTGGGGGACGTGGTGCAAACACGGGCACCGAATTGGACCGGATATCGCGACGCCAGATCGCGTGGGCCGATTTTTTCTTTCCCGCGGATAAAACGACGACCAAGGCGCAAGCCGGTCCAAAGCGAAAAAGGCGCGAGCCTGTCCAACACGACCGAGGCGCGAGCCTGTCTAACAAGGAGAGCGAGACCAATGAAACTCAAGGCAACCCTGCTGGGCGCTGCCGCAGCGTTTGCGATGGCCCCGATGGCCATGGCCGAACGCGGCACCGACGGCAATGTGAACGTAATCTACTGGCAAGCACCATCGATCCTGAACCCCTACCTGTCGTCAGGGACCAAGGACATCGAATCCTCCTCGCTGGTGCTGGAGCCGATGGGCCGTTTCGATCCATCGGGCAAGCCCGTAGCATGGCTGGCGACCGAGATTCCGACCGTTGAAAACGGCGGTGTGTCCGAGGATCTGACCTCGATCACCTGGAAGCTGAAAGACGGGCTGAAATGGTCCGATGGCAGCGATGTCACCTCGGACGATCTGGTGTTCACCGCCGAATACTGCATGCACCCCGAAGGCGGCTGCGCGCAGCTTGAAAAATTCGAAGGCGTGAAATCGGTCGAGGCTTTGGACCCGCAGACCGTCAAGGTGACCTTCAGCGAACCCAAGCCCTATCCCTACCTGCCCTTCATGGGCGCGGAATCGCCCGTGCTGCAAAAGGCGCAGTTCAGCGAATGCCTGGGCGCGAAAGCCCCTGAATGCACCTCGGCCAACTTCATGCCCATCGGCACCGGCCCGTTCAAGGTGGATGAATTCAAACCGAACGACGTGATTTCCCTGTCGGCCAACGACAATTTCCGCGACCCGGCGAAACCGGCCTTTGCCACCATGACCTTCAAGGGTGGCGGCGATGCGACGGCTGCGGGCCGCGCGGTTCTGGAAACCGGCGAATACGATTACGCGTGGAACCTGCAACTGGCCCCCGATGTCATCGCCAAGATGGAAGAGGCCGGCAAGGGCAAGACCGTGGCGGGTTTCGGCACGCTGGTCGAACGGATCGAATTGAACATGACCGATCCGTCCCCCGACCTGCCCGAGGGCGAGCGCGCGACCGCCAAGCACCCGCACCCGTTCCTGTCGGACCTGAACGTGCGCAAGGCCATGTCCATGGCGATCGACCGCACGCTTCTGGTTGAAATCGGCTATGGCCAGGCCGGCCGCCCGACCTGCAACCTTGTGCCCGCGCCCGCGGTCTATGCCTCGGACAATACCGATTGCATGACGCAGGACATCGAAGGTGCCAAGGCCCTGCTGGAAGAGGCCGGTTACACCGACAGCGACGGTGACGGCGTCCGCGAAAAGGATGGCGTGAAGCTGTCCGTGGTCTACCAGACCTCGACCAATGCCGTGCGCCAGGATTTCCAGGCGATCATCAAGGAATGGTGGAGCGAGATCGGCATTGAAACCGAACTGCGCAACATCTCAGGCTCGGTCTTCTTTGGCGGCGATCCCGGCTCTCCGGATACGTTCCAGAAGTTCTATGCCGACGTGGAAATGTATGCCAACAACTTCCCCGGCACCGACCCCGAAGGCTATCTGGCGCAATATACCTGCGACAAGGCTCCGCGCCCCGAAACGCAGTGGCAGGGCCAGAACATCAACCGTTTCTGCGATCCAGCCTATGACGCGCTGATCGCCGAGCTGGGCAAAACCGGCGAGATCGAGAAACGCGCCGAACTGGCGAAAAAGCTGAACGACATGCTGACCAAGGACACCTACACCATCCTTCCGCTGGTGGACCGTGGCCGGGTTTCGGCCCATTCCAACAGCCTTGGCGGTGTGGACCTGAACACATGGGATTCCGAACTGTGGAATGCCGCTGACTGGTATCGCATCAAGTAATGCCAATGCGGGCGGGCTGTCATGGCCCGCCCTATCCCCTGCCCGCGCAATTCCAAGAATAATGAACAGAGGCGCCTGAATGCTGACCTTCACCATCCGCCGGCTTGTATTGGCCGTGCCGACGCTTCTGTTCATCAGTCTTGTCATATTTCTGCTGCTGGAACTCGCCCCCGGCGATCCCATGGCGCAGGTGCCCCTGACCGTGCCCCCCGAGGTGAAAGAGAAAATGCGCCTAGCCCTGGGTCTGGGCGAGCCGACGCATATCCGGTTCTTCAAGTGGCTGGTGCAGTTCTTCTGGATCGAACCGCAAGTGTTCATCGACTGGATGACCACCAAATCGGCCATCGCCAGCATCCTGCCCGATACCGATTTCTACACCCCCTGCGGCGTTGGCGCGGCGGCGGAATGCGACCTGCGCATCCTGTCGTGGCAAACCCGCAGCCCGGTGATGGACATCGTGGTGCAGCGCCTGCCGCAAACCCTGTGGGTGGTGGGCATGGCCTATATCGTTGGTGTCTTGATCGCCATTCCCATCGGAATCTATTCGGCCTACCGGCAATATTCGGTGTTTGATCAGGCGGGCACATTCGTCACCATGATCGGCTTTTCGATCCCGCCGTTTTTCACCGGCCCGCTGCTGATCGTGATCTTTTCCGTCTATCTGGGCTGGCTGCCGTCGATCTACGACACCACGCTGAAGGTGGTCAGCTGGGACACCTTCGTGATCCAGTTCAAACAGATGGTCATGCCGGTGATGGTGCTGGCGCTGCAAACCACGGCGCAGATCAGCCGCTACATGCGCGCCGCCATGCTGGACAACCTGAACCAGGATTACGTGCGCACCGCCCGCGCCAAAGGGCTAAGCGAGGCCGTCGTGGTCATGGTCCATGTGTTACGCAATTCCATGATTCCCGTGGTGACGGTGATTGCACTGGGGATGCCCGCCATTTTTGGCGGCGCCATCATCACCGAGGAAGTGTTCAAGGTGAACGGCATCGGGTCGCTGCTGATCGGTGCGCTTTTCGCCAATGACCTGCCGATGGTCATGACCCTGACCTTCATGTTCGCGATCCTGATCGTGCTGTTCAACCTGATCGCCGACATTCTATACGGCGTGCTTGACCCGAGGATCCGCTATGACTGAGGCCTCCACCCCGCGCATCGGCGCGCTGCAAGACAACGAGCCGCCCAAGCCGCACCGCTCCCGCGGGGCCGACATCTGGGCGCAGTTTTCCAAACACAAGGGCGCGATGCTGGGTGGCGGGTTCCTCATCTTCATCACGCTGGCCGTGCTGATCGGCCCGTGGCTGTGGGGCGTGGACCCGCAGAAACTGGACATCCGCAACAAGGACATTCGCCCGCTCTGGAGCGGGCTTTTCAGCGATGCGAAAACCAGTTGGGCGCGGCCCTTTGGCACCGACAACCTTGGCCGCGATCACATGGCGCAAATCCTTGCCGGTGGCCGCGCGTCGATGGCGGTCGGCTGGGCCGCGATGCTGCTGTCGCTGATGATCGGCACGTTTATCGGCGTTCTGGCCGGGTTCTTCCGTCGGCTGGACGGGGTGCTGATGCGCCTGACCGACCTGTTCCTGTCGCTGCCGATCCTGCCCTTGCTACTGGTCGCCGTGACCCTGTTCCGCCAACCGCTGCGCGCCAATTTCGGACCTGAGGGCGGCATGTTCATCCTGATCGTCTGCATCATAGGCGTGACATCCTGGATGCCCACCGCCCGCATCGTGCGCGGCGACATTCTGGCCCTGAAGGAACGCGAGTTCATCTATGCCGCCCGTTCGATCGGCACGCGCCCCTTTGCGATCATCCGCCGCCACCTGCTGCCCAACGTGCTGTCGCCGATCGTGGTGTCGGCCACGCTGGGGCTGGCCACGGCGATCATCACCGAAAGCGCGCTGTCCTTCCTTGGCGTGGGCTTTCCGTCGGACTTTCCCACATGGGGCAAGATGCTGGCAGACGCCGTACCCCGCATGAGCGAATATCCCGAGCGCGTCCTGCTGCCCGGCATCGCGATTTCGCTGACCGTTCTGGGGGTGAATTACCTTGGCGACGGGCTGCGCGACGCATTGGACCCGCATATCAGGGGCCGCTGACAGCTTTCCCGCCACACCATGAAAATAAGGACGCCGCCCCATGTCACCGGGACGGCGTCCTGCATTTGTCCCTGCGGCACCGCACAAAGCGGAACAACCACCCGCCGCCAAGACCAACCCGGAACATTGTTCCGATAAAGTCATCTTTCGCACCCCTGCCCGGCTTGATACAGCGTTCCAATCACGCCAATTGGAACATCATTCCCAAAAGCAGGAGCCTCCCATGTTCGAATCCCTCGGCTTTGAAAACGCCACCGCCCCGCAAGTCGCCGTCTGGTTCGCCCTCGCCATTGGCGTGGCTTTTGGCATCCTTGCGCAGATCACCCGCTTCTGTTTTCGCCGCATGATCGACGGGACAGACCGCCGCCAAGCGGCAGCCGTCTGGCTGACTGCGCTGGCGACCGCAGTGATTGGCACGCAATTTGCCGTGGCCCAAGGTCTGATCACATTCGATGACCACCGCTTCATGGCCGCCGAGCTGCCCGGGCTGGCCATCCTGATCGGCGGGTTGGCATTCGGTGCGGGCATGATCCTGACGCGCGGCTGCGTGTCGCGCCTGACCGTTCTGGCAGGCGGCGGCAACCTGCGCGCTGTGCTTGTGCTGCTGGCGTTTGCCATCACCGCCCACGCCACGCTCAAGGGCGTGCTGGCACCGGTCCGCACCACTCTGGGCGCTGTCACCCTGCCGCTGGAAAACACCGCCCTGCCCGGCAATGGCCTGATCTGGGCCGCAGTCATCGCATTGGCCGCAGTGGCCTTTGCACTGCGGTCCGGCCATCGCGCCACCACCCTGATCCTCGCCGCGGTTCTTGGCCTTCTGGTGCCGCTGGCATGGGTCGGGACCGGCTATATCCTGCTGGATGAATTCGACCCCATCGCGATGGAATCGCTGTCCTTCACAGCCCCCGCATCCGAGGCGCTGTTCTTCACCATCGCCTCGACCTCAATCCCCGCTGGCTTTGGCACCGGGCTTCTGGGCGGGGTCGTGATCGGCGCATTCGCGGCCAGCATCCTGCGCGCCCAGTTCCAATGGCAAAGCTTCGACAGCCCGCGCCAGACCGGCCGTTACCTCGCGGGCGCTGTCCTGATGGGCACCGGCGGCGTGCTGGCGGGCGGCTGCACCGTGGGCGCGGGCCTGTCTGGCATTCCCACGCTGTCCGTGGCCGCGATCCTTGCCATTGTGTCGATCGGGTTGGGTGGCATCGCCACCCGCGCGATCCTTAGTGCATCTGCCTCTGAATCCGGCGGATCGACCACCACACCAAAGCTACAACCGGCAGAGTGATCGCCGCCGTCAACTCCCCCTTGCTCAGCCCCATCGGCCCGGCAAGGGGGTATAGCGCGTAACCCGCCAGCGACACCGCGTAATAGCTGATCGCGACCACCGACAGCCCCTCGACCGTCTTTTGCAGCTTCAACTGCATATCCGCGCGTTTATCCATGCTTTCAAGCAGTTGCTGGTTCTGGGCCGAGCGTTCCACATCGACCCGCGTGCGCAGCAATTCACCCGCACGCATCGCCCGCCCCGCCATGGACCGCAGCCTGACTTCGGTGGATTTCACCGTGCGCATGGCCGGATCATAGCGGCGCATCATGAATTCGTTATAGGTCTGGCGGCCATCGAAACGGGCCTCGCGCATGACCTCGATCCGCTGATGCACGATCGCCTCATACGCCTCGGTCGCGCCAAAGCGAAACGCCGTCTGCGCGCTCAGGTTCTCCAACTCGGCGGATACTTCCAGCAGCCCTGCCAAGGTTTCATCGGCGGGTTTGTCCGCCGCGCGCATATCTGCCACCAGCCGCGTCAACTGCCCATCAATCCGCGCCATTTGCGGGCCGATTTCACGCACGCGGGCAAAGCCCAGCATGGACAGGGTTTTATATGTCTCGATCTCGCACAGGCGCTGCACGATCCGCCCGATCCGGCGCGCGCCCGTGCCCGGCGCGATGAACACGGCAAATCGCATGTGGCCACTTTCGTCGATACGGAAATCGCCCGCCATCACGCCCGCATCGTCCAGCACGCGGCTGCAGGCCAAGCTTTCGGGCACGAACCACTGGGTGATCTTGCCGATGGCGTCATCCTTGTCCTGCCACGGCTCCACCCGGATATGGGCCGAGCTGACGCAGACCCCCGGCGCATCGGCCAGCCAGTCGGCGGGGAACACCTCGAAATCCACGGGGTCAAATGCGCGGTCCGACAGGCTGTCATTGAAGGCCGTATAGGTCACGAATTCGGTATGGCTTTCCCATTTCAGCATATGCCGCCCGATCCGGCCAAACCAATGGGTCGCGCCGGGTTTCGGGTGGGTCGCGCCGTAGCGGTCCAGCAGTGCGGTCAGATGCGCGAAATCCGCCGCACGATCGCGGCTGGCGGCATCCTCGACCCGCTTGATCGCCATATAGGCGGCGGTGCAAGGCACGGTAAGCGAGGGGAAAGGCCGCGCGTGCAATTCATTGGCCAACTCGTAACGCAATGGGTGGTCGTCAAGGTGCGGCATCAGGGCTCTCCGGTTCGCATGACGTTCACGATAACCGCTATGCGCGCCGCTGCAAAGGCGACAAATCGTTCCCGTTCAATGGCTTATCTGTATACCACCGTGTGCCGTTTCAGCCGGCGCCGATGCCTCGCCCATATCGGGCAATACAGCCTGCGCACGGTCCAGCCGCTTGTGCGGCGCGCGGCCTGCCCCGAACTCCAAGATCGCCCGTGCCCGCACGGCGCAGCCCCGGCGCAAGGCGCGTTGCGACAGTGCCTCATAATAGGCGGGGCTGTCCTTGCGTTTGGCCAGCATCCGCGCCCATGTCTCCGTCGACAGCCCACCCTTGATCGCGCGGCTGGCCACGGTGGTCAGCACTCCCATTTCCTTAAGCTGCCTAGGCAGCTTATGCCCCAGAAACGGCGCGGGATAGCGGGTGATATTGTCGGCATCGAACCGCGCGGCATGGGCCGCGTCGGGTCCGAAGCAGGGATCATAGAACAGCTTGACCTCGGCCGCGCCCCGCGCGGCGCGGGCCGCGTCCGACCATTTGCCATCCCAGTCACCGATGCGCCGCCCCTCAAGGTAGCGCTGTTCCCAAGGGACCAGATCACGCCGCAGGGTCGATTGCGGCGACATTGCCACCACACGGCACTTGGGGCTGACAACGGAAAATGACGCTGCGGCAAAGCCCCCATCGAGGCACCGTAGAACACCACCTCGTCGAAGCCCTTGAAAAACCCCTCATCCCGCAAGCGTCGGTAAATGCTAAACATTTCCCCATCGCGGAACCAATCGTTGCGCTTGGTCATATTGCCCAGGTGGGACCAGCCCATCGCCTCGGCCAAGTGGTGTCCCCAGGGCAGGCGCGGCGGCTCGCTATGGACCGACCCCTTGTGATCGAAGGTCACAAGCAGCTTGTCATTGCGCGGCAGGAAGCTCACGCAGTGGTTCGACATATTGCGGATGAACCCCTTGCGGGAATTGCCTTGGCAGGCCATCGCCACAGCGCGGATCAAACTCATGACGGCCAGCCTCCGGGTCGGCAGTTTACCAAGAATACAGCGATCATTCTGCCCCAGGTGCGGCGCGATGGAAACCCTTTGCCGCTATCCGCGTGCAGTGCGCACCTCGCGCTCCAGCCGCGGGATGTGCCAGCCTTCCTGCGCGTCATGGATCCAGTCCACCACCCGCTGCGGCAACAAGGGCCGGTCGCGGGCCAGACATGCCGCAACCAGCGCACGGCACCACGGCAAGGAGTCATGCCGTGCCCGCACCATTCCCCGCCATTGCGCGACGTCCAGACGCCCCTCGACCAGGGCAGACATGGTCTGATCCAGCAGGCCCATGTGCAACAGGTGCCGACCCACGCGATGACCCGCAAAGGGCAGGCGCAGGTGATGCGCCCCGTCCGCCGCCGCACCATCGCGGTAGCGCGAATCACGCCAGTCGCCACGCTCGTAGCCGCGGCGATACCGCCCCTCCCACGGCACTGCCAAAGGGTCCAGCCGGGTTTGCGGCACCAAGGCCACAACCCGCGCGCCGGGGGCCGCGACGGAAAACCCGGCGAAAAACCCCGCGCCCGACGATTCGTCGAACAGATCGAACAAGGCACCATGGCGGAACCAGTCATTGCGCCGCGCCATCATCACGCCAAGCTGGCTGTCCCCACGCCGCGCCAGCCAGTCATGCCCCCAAGGCAGCTGCGGCCCCTGCCCATCGCGGTCTTTCATATTGTCGAAGGTCACGACCAAACGCGGCCCGCGCCTGAAAAACGCCACCCCATGGCGCGGCAGGGCGCGGAAAAACCCGCGCCTTCCCTCCTGCATCGCGCAGCGCCTGAATTTATGCGGCACATCCATCCCGCCAGCATAAACGGAAAATCCGAACCATCCGTTACCGCCACCCAAACCCATTCATTGTTCCGCAAATACCTCCCGCCGAAGGCTCCCGCACCATCCTCGCCCGCCACAAACGAAAAAGGGCGCCCCGCAAGGCGCCCTTCCCCATTTTCCATGTCCAAAGACTTACGAAATCTTGGTCAAAAGCTCGTCCAGCGACTTCTTCGCGTCACCATAGAACATGCGCGTGTTCTCTTTGTAGAACAGCGGGTTCTCGATACCGGAATAACCGGTGCCCTGACCACGTTTCGACACGAACACCTGTTTCGCCTTCCAGCACTCCAGAACCGGCATCCCCGCGATGGGCGAATTCGGGTCTTCCTGCGCGGCGGGGTTCACGATGTCGTTGGATCCGATCACGATGGCCACATCCGTTTCCGGGAAGTCATCGTTGATCTCGTCCATTTCCATGACGATGTCGTAAGGCACTTTCGCCTCGGCCAGCAGCACGTTCATGTGGCCCGGCAGACGCCCCGCAACGGGGTGGATGGCGAAACGCACGTTCTTGCCCTTGGCGCGCAGACGCTTGGTCAGTTCGGAAACCGACTGCTGCGCTTGCGCCACGGCCATGCCGTAACCGGGGATGATGATGATGCTGTCGGCTTCTTCCAAAGCCTGTGCAACGCCGTCGCTGTCGATGGCGATCTGCTCGCCCTCGACTTCCATCGCGGGGCCGGTGGTGCCACCGAAACCGCCAAGGATGACCGAGATGAACGAACGGTTCATCGCCTTGCACATGATGTAGGACAGGATCGCACCCGAGGACCCGACCAGCGCGCCGGTCACGATCAGCAGGTCATTGCCCAGCGTGAAACCGATCGCAGCCGCAGCCCAACCCGAGTAGGAGTTCAGCATTGACACAACCACCGGCATGTCCGCGCCGCCGATCCCCATGATCAGGTGATAGCCGATAAAGAAGGCCGCCAGCGTCATCAGCAGCAGCGCCCACATGCCAGCCCCGTTCAGGAACATGATCAGCAGGATCACCGACAAAGCCGCCGCGCCCGCGTTCAGCATGTGACCGCCGGGCAGTTTCTTGGCCTTGCCGTCAACCTTGCCGGCCAGCTTGCCAAAGGCGATGATCGACCCGGTGAAGGTCACCGCACCAATGAACACACCAAGGAAAACCTCGACCTTCAGGATGGCCTGCTCGACGCCGGTTTTATGCGCCAGCACGGCACCAAAGCCTTTGACGCCCATGTCGTGCAGGGCCGCCATTGCGCCCGCCTCGTTCAGGGTCGGCGAAATCTGCGCTTTCAGCTCCAGCACGCGGCCCAGTTCGATATAGGCGTTGTAGCCGATCAAAACGGCAGCCAGACCCACGAAAGAGTGTAGCGCCGCGACCAGTTGCGGCATCTCGGTCATCTCGACCTTGCCTGCAACCATCTGGCCCAGGTAGGCGCCGACACCGATCATGACCAGCACGATCAGGTAGTTGCCCATACCCGGCCCGAACACGGTGGCGAAAACCGCCAGTGCCATGCCCGCAATGCCATACCAGACAGCGCGTTTCGCGCTTTCCTGACCCGAAAGACCACCCAACGAAAGGATGAAGAGAACAGCCGCCGCGATGTATGCGGCAGAAACGATTCCGATGCTCATTTTACGCTCCCTCCCCTTACGATTTCTGGAACATGGCCAACATGCGGCGCGTGACCATGAAGCCACCGACGATGTTGATCGTTGCGATCAGGATGGACACGGCGGCAAGGAAAACCACCAGCCAGCTGCCCGAACCCACCTGCAGAAGCGCGCCAAGGATCACGATGCCGGAAATGGCGTTCGTGACGGCCATCAGCGGCGTGTGAAGGCTGTGGCTGACGCCCCAGATCACCTGGAAGCCAACAAAGCAGGACAGCGCGAAGACGATGAAATGCGACATGAAGCTTTCGGGGGCGAAACCGCCCACCACCAGCAACAGCAGCGCACCCACGACCAGCAAAATCACTTGGCTCTTGGTCTGCGCCTTGAACGCGGCGGTCTCTTTCGCGCGTTTTTCCTCGGGCGTCAGTTCCTTGGGCTTTTCCTTGGTCTGGGCCGCGATCGCCTGCACTTTTGGCGGGGGCGGCGGCCAGGTGATTTCGTGATCATGGGTCACGGTCGCGCCGCGGATCACGTCATCTTCCATGTCATGGTTGATCTGACCGTCTTTTTCAGGAGTCAGGTCGGTCATCATGTGGCGGATGTTGGTCGCATACAGGGTCGAGGCCTGCGATGCCATGCGCGACGGGAAATCGGTGTAGCCGATGATGGTCACGCCATTGTCGGTCACGATCTTCTCGTCTGCGACGGTCAGCTTGCAGTTGCCGCCCTTTTCCGCCGCAAGGTCCACGATGACGGAACCGGGTTTCATGGCTTTCACCATGTCTTCGGTCCACAGCTCGGGCGCTTCGCGGTTGGGGATCAGCGCCGTGGTGATGACGATGTCCACCTCGGGGGCCAGTTCGCGGAACTTGGCCAGCTGCGCTTCGCGGAACTCGGGGCTGGACACAGAAGCATAGCCGCCCGTGGCCGCGCCATCGGTCTGCTCTTCCTCGAAATCCAGGTAGACGAATTCGGCACCCATGGATTCGACCTGCTCGGCCACTTCGGGGCGCACGTCGAACGCATAGGTGATCGCACCCAGCGAGGTGGACGTGCCAATCGCGGCCAGACCGGCCACGCCCGCGCCCACGACCAGAACCTTGGCGGGGGGCACTTTACCGGCGGCGGTGATCTGACCCGTAAAGAACCGGCCAAAGTTGTTGCCTGCCTCGATCACGGCGCGATAGCCCGCAATATTGGCCATGGACGACAGCGCATCCATTTTCTGCGCGCGCGAAATACGCGGCACCATCTCCATGGCGATCACGTTGGCGCCTTTTTTCTTCGCAGCCGCCAACCCGGCTTCGTTTCCGGCGGGGTTGTAGAAGGAAATCAGCGTCAGGCCTTCGCGCAGGCGCTTCATTTCCGTCTCGTTGGGCTGGCGAACTTTGGCGACGATGTCGCATTCCTTCCACAGCGCGGCGGCGGTCTTGATGATCTCCACCCCGTTTGCGGCATAGGTCTCGTCGCTGAAACCGGCAGCGGCACCCGCTCCGGTCTCGATGGCGCAGTCATACCCCAGTTTCTGGAGTTGAAGCGCCGAATCAGGAGTCATCGCAACGCGATTTTCCCCTTCAAACACTTCCTTTGGCGTTCCGATCTTCACGTCAGACGTCCCCCTTCTATTGTCGTTTCTTCCCCGGTCAGATCATAACCGAAGCGTGTTCCCTTGTCTGTGCGCAATATTATTTCACAGATATTCTGCGCTTGCACTGCCCTGAATGTCGCAACCTGTCAAATCCAACGCCGCGTTTTCTGTGCATATCGGGCAAAATCGGCGCGAAACCGGCGTCTTAGGCGGTTTTCCTCGGGGATGACAAAACGTCGTTCCACGATCCACAGGAAAATCGGAACAAGCGGCAGCGCCAGTACCGCGTCCATCCGCAGGATCAAACCGGCCAGAATCAGCATATCCCCGATGTAAATCGGGTTGCGAGTGCGTTTGAAAATGCCGGTTTGCACCATGTGGCTGGCATCCTGATGCGGAATCAGCGTGGTCCGGTGCTTGCGCATCTCGACAAAGGCCAGCCCCATCAGGATCAGCCCGCCGCCCAAAAGGATACCGCCCAGAAAATCTGCCCAATAGCCGACGAAAGCCAGCCCCATGGGCAGGTATTCGGCCTGCGCCCAGGCGATCGCGATCATCAGGGCCAGCCATGCGGGCGGGATGTCCAGCCATTGTTTCAGGGTCATCTTGGGCATTTGGGTGTTCCGGGAAATATTTGCGCGCCTGACCCCGCTGTCTAAAGACATCGGACCAGACGCGCAAAAGGTCATGCTGTCACGCCATGCCTGGCGCAGCGGCAGCAGTCACAGCGTGGTGCCTTATTCAAATTCCATCTCGGCAAAGATGCGGCCAGCGTTCTTTGTCGCAAGCTCCTCGAACGTGTCCAGATGGGTCCAGTTGGACTGGTCCACGTAATAGGCCGAGGCCAGATCGCCCCCCTCCTCCAGATGCGCGCCGATCTTGTCGCGCAGGTCGTGCAGGTAGCCGACCGTGCCCGTGGTGACAGTGCCCATGTTGGTGGGGTGGCCGTGACCGGGAATCACGTAAGCCGCGCCCAGATCGGTGAACGGCCCCTCGAAGGTTTCGATCCAGCACGATGTGCAGGTATCCTCGAAAATCGGGGGCATGCGCTCGTGAAAGGCGATGTCGCCCGCGATCACCGTATCCCACGCGGGGATCCAGACCTGCGTGTCGCCGGGACCATGGGCCGGGCCAAGGTGCAGGATTTCAAAGGTCACGCCGCCCATCTCGACGATCTTCTTGTCGGTAAAGGTCTCGTCGGGTGCGACGACGCGGGTGCCTTCCGCCTTGTCCTTGTTATAACGCTCCATCCCCATCAGGATCTGGTCGCCATGGGATTTGATCTCCTCGGCGGCATCCTCGTGCATCAGGATCGGCACGCCCTGGTCGCGCCAGTAGGAATTGCCAAGCACCGCGTGGCCCTGCCCGTTCTCGCTGATCACCAGCTTGACGGGCTGGTCGGTGATGGCCTTGATTTCCTCATGCAAGGCAGCGGCCAGACGGGCGCTTGCGCCGCCGTTCACGACCAGAACCCCGTCATCGGTGACTACAAAGCTCAGGTTGTTGTTGTGGCCCGAGTTTTCATAGGTCGGCGGCGCGGTGGCCCCGATGGCGGTATAGACATGGGGCACGAATTCGTAGGGTTTCGAATACAGCTCGGACTGCGGATACTGGTCGGCGATATCTTCGCTGGCCAAGGCGGGGGACGCGGCGATCAGGGCTAAGGTCAGGATGCGGGTAAACATGGTCTCTCCTCCTCGGGATGCTGGGCGCAGGCTATGCATTCACATATGTGAATGCAAGCCATCCGCGACAGGGATACGAGGCATTCCCGCAAGATGCCCCGCCCCTACCACCTCGGGCCGAGTTCTGTACAAACAGGGGCGCTCCCGCCCCCTTATCGGTCCGCGCCTTGCGGCGCGCCCCGTTCGGGGTTGGGCCCAGCCCCGGCTTTGCCGGGGCCACGCCCAACGCCGAATGCGGGCGCAAGCCCGTCTTGAGGGGGCGGGAGCGCGCCTTGGCTAAGCGCACCAACCGCTATGCGGAATATCCTTCCGCACCTCTTGCGAAGCCCCGCTCTTTCCCTCAAACTGCGCCACAAAGCAAACAGGAGGATACCCATGGAACTCAAAGGCAAACACGCGCTGGTCACGGGCGGCGGCACCGGCATCGGCCTTGCCATCGCACGCGCCCTTGCCGCCGAAGGGGTGCAGGTCACCATCACCGGCCGCCGCCTCAACGTCCTGCAAGAGGTGGCCGAACCCAGCATGCACCCCGCCGCCATGGATGTCACCGACGACAAGCAGGTGGCCGATGTGATCGCCGATGCCGTGGCCCAGCGCGGCCCGATCCAGATCTGCGTCGCCAATGCCGGCATCGCCGAGGGGCGCAAGCTGCACAAGACCGACACCGATTTCTGGCGCAAGATCATGGCAACCAATCTTGACGGCTGTTTCTACACGGTGCGCGAATCCCTGCGCTCGATGCTGGAAACCGACTGGGGGCGGGTGATCGCCATTTCGTCGATTGCAGGGGTGCGCGGCGCGCCGGGGGCCGGGGCCTATGCGGCCTCCAAGCATGGGGTGATCGGCATGATCCGCTCCTTCGCCGAGGATTTCATGGGCGGGCCCTACACGTTCAACTCGATCTGCCCGGGCTATGTGGACACGCCCATCGTGACCCGCAACACCGATGCGATTTCGCAGCGCGCCGGCGTGCCCGAGGATGCCGCCCGCCAGATGATGATCGACATGAACCGCCACAAGCGCCTGATCACACCCGAGGAAGTCGCCGCCGCAGCCATGTGGCTGTGCAACCCCGTCTGTCAAAGCGTCAACGGATCCGAGGTGAAGATCGCGGGTGGGCAGGTCTGACCCTGACCGCGATTCAGACCGCCAAACGCGCCCCCTTTCGCAGCGCCAAAGGGGGCGCTACACCTGCGTCATGACGCATACACATGACACCGCCCTGACCCGCCCCCTTTTTGATTTGCCCGATGGGGTCACCTATCTTGACGGCAACTCCCTCGGCCCCCTGCCCTGCGGTGCCGCGCAGCGGGTGGCCGACCGGATGCAGGACGAATGGGGCGCGATGCTGATCACCGCGTGGAACCGCGCCGGATGGATGGCTGAACCTGCCCGCATATCCGCCCGCATCGCCCGCCTGATCGGGGCCGAACCGGACCACGTGACCCTAGGCGACACCCTGTCGCTGCGCCTGTATCAGGCGCTCCACGCCGCGCTGTCCTTAACCGACCGGCGCGAAATCATAACCGACAGCGGCAATTTCCCGTCCGACCTGTATATGGCGCAGGGGCTGCTGGACACGCTGGGGCGCGGCCATACCCTGCGCGTTGTCGCGCCAAAGGACGTGGCCAGCGCCATTTCAGACGAAACCGCCGTGCTGATGCTGACGCAAGTCGATTACCGCACAGGCCGCAAGCATGACATGGCGGCGCTGACCGCCAAAGCGCATGACCACGGCGCGCTGACGGTCTGGGACCTGGCCCACAGCGCCGGCGCGATCCCCGTGAATCTGACCGGGGCACAGGCCGATTTCGCCGTGGGCTGCACCTATAAATTCCTCAATGGCGGGCCGGGTTCGCCTGCGTTTCTTTACGCCGCCCCGCGACATGTAAACGCGGTGCACCCCGCCCTGCCCGGCTGGCTGGGCCATGCACAGCCCTTTGCCTTTGAACCGAAATATACCCCCGCCGAGGGCATCGACCGGTTCCGCGTCGGCACGCCGCCGGTTCTGGCCTTGGCCGCGCTGGATGCGGCGCTGGACGCATTCGACGACACCACCATGCGGGCCATCCTCGAAACCTCCATCACCCTGTCCGAACAGTTGATCCAAGGCATCGCGACACATGCCCCGCAGCTCACACTCGCCTCGCCCACCGATCCGGCGCAGCGCGGCAGCCAGGTCTCATTCCGCCACCCCCATGCCTATGCCATCTGTCAGGCGCTGATCGCCCAGGGCGTGATCGGCGATTTCCGCGCGCCGGATATCCTTCGCTTCGGCATCACGCCGCTTTATACCACCGCGGGTGACATCGACCGCGCGGTGCAAATCCTTGGGGAAATTATGAAGACCGGCGCTTGGGACCGGCCCGAATTTCACGCACGTCAGGCTGTGACCTGACCGCTGAAATCAGGCCCGCAGGCCGCGTGCCATCAGCCGCGCCAGGCGGCCCATTCCGGCCTGCAAGGCGGCCCAATCGCGGGCCTCTTCCTTGATACCGTAAAGCGCCGCCATAAGCACCTGCGCGACCTCTTCCGCCGGACCATCCAGCACCACGCGCCCAGACTCGGCCTCGCGCCGCAACCACGCGGCCCAGACAGCCATCAGCCGCGCATCGCCCTCGCGGGCGACCTCGGCCCCGACGCTGCTCTTGCTATCGATCAGCTCCAGCCCGTGCGGGCTGGTCATCATGTCCTTGAAAGCCGTGCCACAGATCGCGGCAAAACCCGCCCCGATCACCGCATCCAATGCGCCCTCGCCCGAAAGCGCCGCCTGCAAATTCGCCTCGGCCTGCGCGAAGTAATGCAGAACGAGCGAGCGGAATATGTCTTCTTTATTGCTGAAATGCAGATAGAGCGCCGCGCGGCTCATCCCCGCCGCCTTGGCGATTTCCGCCATGGAAACGCGGCGATACCCATAGGCGGCAAAGCTGCGATACCCCGCATCGAGGATCGCCAGTTTCTTGTCATCTGCCTGCTGCACACTGCTCATGAAACGCTTTTGACAAAACCGCCACATTTTGTCAATTGACACCCCGACACTTAACGCTCATTTTGTCACGAAACCGCCAAACCAGCCGAACAGGAGGCCCGCCATGACCACCCTCACCGTCAACGGAACCACCCATGACGTGGACCTGCCCGATGATGTGCCCCTGCTGTGGGCGCTGCGCGATGCGCTGAACCTGACCGGCACGAAATACGGCTGCGGGGTCGCGTCCTGCGGTGCCTGCACCGTGCAGATCGACGGCGAGGCGGTGCGATCGTGCCGGGTCGCCGTGGGCGATGTCTGGGGCGATGTGACCACGATCGAAGGGCTGGGCAGCCCCGATGCGCTGCACAGCCTGCAACAGGCATGGGTCGCCCACCAGGTCGCGCAATGCGGTTACTGCCAGTCCGGCCAGATCATGCAGGCCGCCGCGCTTTTGGCGGAAAACCCCCGCCCCACCGATGCCGATATCGACAGTGCCATGCAGGGCAACCTGTGCCGCTGCGGCACCTATCCGAAAATCCGCGCCGCCATCCATGACGCCGCCAGCAAGATGCAAGGTTGAGGTAACACAATGTCCCGTATCGGAAAAATCACCCGCCGCACCTTTCTTGTCACCGCCACCGCCGTGGCCGGGGTCGCGGCCTTCGGCGTTTATCAGGACAGGCGCACGCCGCCCAACCCGCTGGATCCGGCTGACGGGGAAAGCACCCTGAATTCATGGGTGCTGATCGGCCCCGATGGCATCACCATCACCACGCCGCGCGCCGAAATGGGGCAAGGCATCCACACCACCCTCGCCGCCATGGTGGCCGAGGAGCTGGACGTGGACCTTGCCGCCATCCGCACCCAGCACGGCCCCCCCGCGCAGGCCTATTACAACGGCGCGGTGCTGGCCGCATCGCTGCCATTCCGCGATTACGCGATGACCGATTTCCAGCATTCCATCGGGGGAAGCCTCGATTTCGTCGGCAAGATGCTGTCGTTCCAGGTCACGGGCGGGTCCACCTCGGTGGTGGATGCGTTCGACCGGATGCGCCTTGCAGGTGCCTCGGCGCGCGAGGCGTTGAAACAGGCCGCCGCCGACCGTACCGGGCTGGCGCGATCCACGCTGAAAACCGAAAACGGCCATGTGATCCTGCCGAACGGAGGCCGCATTCCCTATGCCGACCTGGCCGAGGAGGCCGCGGCCCTGCGCCCGCCGAAAGTCACCCTGCGCGATCCGAAAACCTGGAAGATTCTGGGAAAATCGCAGCCCCGCGTGGATGTGCTGGCCAAATCCACCGGCACCGCGCAATTCGGCGTCGACACCCGCCTGCCCGGCATGAAATTCGCGGCCCTGCGGATGAACCCGCACCTGGGTGGCGGCATGACATCCTTTGACGCGACGACCGCCGAAACCATGGCGGGCGTCGAAAAGATAATCGACATGGGCACCGGCGTGGCCGTGGTGGCCAGCAACACATGGCTGGCGCAACAGGCGGTGGATGCGATTGACGTGGAATGGGAACCCTCTCCCAACCCCGCCACGACCGATGCGGTGTTCCAAACCATCGCCGCCGCCTTTGACGGCAAAGCCAATTCGACCCTGCGCGACGATGGCGACGCGGACACCATCCCCGAGGGCGCCGAAGTGATCGAGGCGGAATACCGCGTGCCCTACCTGGCCCATGCCACGATGGAGCCGCTGAACGCCACCGCCCTGTTTGAAAATGGCAAGCTGACGCTGTGGACCGGCAATCAGGGCCCCGTGTTCCTGCAAAAACGCGCGGCGCAGGAACTGGGCATCGACACCGATGATGTCACCGTCAACGTCACCTTGATGGGCGGCGGTTTTGGCCGCCGGGGGGAATTTGACTACGGCGTGCTGGCCGCGCGGCTTGCGGGCCAGATCCCCGGCACCCCCGTGCAGCTGACCTGGTCGCGGGCCGAAGACATGACCCACGACTTCTACCGCCCTGGCGCGATTGCCCGCTTCAAGGGCGCGATCAAGGATGGCAAGGCACTGCTGCTGGATGGCCATATCGCCGCGCAATCCTGCGCCCAGCAGGGCGTGGGCCGCTGGATGGGCTTTTCGCCCTCTGGCCCCGACAAGGCGCTGGTCGAAGGGGCCTATGACCAACCCTATGCGATCCCGAATTTCCGCCTGTCCGGCTATCTGGCCGATCTGGACATTCCCGTGGGCTTCTGGCGCTCGGTCGGATCGTCGCATAACGGGTTCTTTTTCGACACCTTCATGGACGAACTGGCCCATGCCGCAGGCCGTGACCCGCTGGAATTCCGGCTGGAACTGATGGCGAACGAAGATGCCCGCAGCGCCGAAACCCTGCGCGTCGTGCGCGAAATGTCAGGCTGGGACGCGGCAAATCCGGCGAACACAGGGCGCGGCGTCGCCTTCTGCTACAGCTTCGGCACCCCCGTGGCACAGGTGATCGAGGTCGCGGATCAGGATGGCGAAATCCGGATCACCCGCGCCTTCATCGCCGGTGACGTGGGCCGCGCGCTGGACCCCGAAATCACCCGCGCCCAACTGATCGGCGGCATGGTCTACGGATTGTCCGCCGCGATCCACGGGCAAATCACCTTTGACCAAGGCGCGGTGGAACAGCTGAATTTCCCCGATTACGATGCCCTGCGCATCAACAATATGCCCGAAACCACGGTGCATATCCTTGAAAACGGGCGCCATATTTCGGGCGTGGGCGAACCGGGAACGCCCCCATCCATGCCTGCACTGGCCAACGCGCTGTTCGATTTGACTGGCACAAGGGCGCGTCAATTGCCGCTGATGGACCAATACAACCTGGTGCTGTAACGCGTCGCAAACCTGCCAAAACCAAAAGCGCCCGCGGGGAATTCCCCGTCGGGCGCTTTTTTCTGCGCCAGATACTACCCACAGTTGACGCTCGGGTAAGTTTCCTCTGTTCGGACACATTTGCCGCCAAATCCCGCCTCATCCCAATTGTATCGGTATTTGAAACAAATGCGAAAGATTGGCCGGATCGGCCCGGATTTCGCGGTTAACGCGACAAGACCCGCAAAGGGCTATCAAGGCAGGCAGTTATGACAGTTTACAATCTGCGCTTTTACACGGTGAACCCGAACGGGATTTTCTCGACTCGAACCAACACCTCGGTCATTTGGAACGGCCCCGCGACCGCCGAAGGCACCGCCACGGTCACGGATAACGAGGCAGGCATCGAAGGCCTGACCCTTGACGATGACAGCGCGGGCCGCGAAAGCGCCACCGCCGATGTGACCACCCCGGACGGCATATCCACCGATGTAAACGTCGATACCGAAGCGGTCTGGACCGTGCGCGACGATGTCACGGGCGAGGTATTCCAGGTCTCGATGTTCCAGGTCGAAGGCGAAGGTGCCTCGGGCTATTACACCCTGTCGGAAACCCCGCTAGTGCCGGGGCGCAGCTATACAACGCTGAACTACGATTCGAACCCCAATGCCGCCACAGGGGACGAAACCTTTAACTACACCGATTACCAGTCCGAACCGAATGTCGTGTCCGGCACCGGCGGCGACGACCTGATCGACAACGCCTATTCCGGCGACCCGCAGGGCGACATGGTCGACAGCGGTTTCGGCACCGGCCAGGCGACCGGCGGCTACGGTGACAGCGTCGAGGCAGGCGCGGGCGACGACACCGTGCTGGCAGGCCAGGGTGACGACAGCGTGCTGGGCGGCGGTGGCAATGACGTGCTGGACGGCGGCACCGGCACCGACGTGATCTATGGCGACACGGGCGGCACCACGGCCACCCCCACCGCCGAAACGCTGGACTGGACCGACCAGGGTGGCGACGGCACCGACCTATCGGCGGGTTTCACGCAAGACACCGGCACGATGGATGTGTCCGTCGCGTTTCAAAGCGACGGCAACAACCTGCCAATATTCGAGGTCAGCACCACCACCTATCCGCAATATGTCGAAACGGGCGAAACCTTCGATCCGAACTCCTCTCTGTTCCTTTATGGCAACGGCGACGGGGCGACCTCCACCACCACCATCGACTTTGCCGCGCAATCCGGCACAGGTCTTCAGGACAACGTGTCCGACGTATCCTTCCGCATCAACGATGTGGATTGGGGAGCGGGCAACCACACCGATATCGTCACCGTTCTGGCCTTCGATTCGGACGGCAACGCGGTGCCCGTCACCTTCACCATGGGCGGCGGCGACACCGTCTCGGGCAACACGATCACCGCCGAACAGCTGGCCGAAGACACCGATACGCAGGGCGGCTCGGTCCGCATCGACGTGGCCGGACCGGTCAGCCAGATCGACGTGTCCTATACCAACGGCCAGGGCGGCACACAGGGCATCTGGCTGACCGATGTGAATTTCAACACGCTGGCGCAGATGGCGGGCGACGACAGCCTGATCGGCGGCGCAGGCGCAGACAGCCTTTACGGCGAAGATGGCAACGACACGCTGGATGGCGGCGCGGACAGTGATCTGCTGAATGGCGGCAACGGCGCGGATTCGATGCTGGGCGGCGCCGGTGATGACACGCTGACCGGCGGCACAGGCGACGACACGCTGGAGGGCGGCGCTGGCGCCGATGTGCTGTCGGCCGTGTCGGGGATGGATTACGTCTCCTACGAAGGCTCCGCCTCGGCGGTGAATATCGACCTGTCCACCGGCACCGCCTCGGGCGGGGATGCAACGGGCGACACCTTGGCCGGGGGGCTTGACGGGATCATCGGGTCAGACTGGGACGACACGCTGACCGGCTATGACGGGCAAGGCGCGGACTGGACCAACGTGATCTACGGCGGGCTTGGCAATGACCTGATCGACGGGCGCGGCGGCGACGACAGCCTTTACGGAGAGGCAGGCAACGACACGCTGATCGGCGGCGCAGGGGCCGACCTGATCGACGGTGGCACAGGCGACGACACCCTGGTCGTGGGCAGCGGCGACACCGCCACCGGCGGCGACGGCAACGACACCTTCCTGCTGGACACGGCCAACCTTGGCGGCGGCACCATCACCATCGACGGCTCGGAAACCGGCGAGCCGACGGGCGACACGCTGGACCTTGGCGGGCTGCTGGATTGGGAGGATGTCACCTACACCAACACCGACCCCGGCGCGCTGGCCGGCACCGCCACCCTGACCGACGGGACGGTAGTGAACTTTTCCAACTTGGAGGACGTGATCATCTGCTTCGTATCAGGCACCCGCATCCTGACACCCCAAGGGCCGCGCCCGGTTGAAACCCTGCGCACCGGCGACATGGTCCTGACCCGCGACCACGGCATGCAACCGATCCGCTGGACCGGCCGCCGCACCGTACGCGGCACCGGCAATTTCGCCCCGATCCGCTTTGCCGCGGGCACGATGAACAACGCGAACGACCTGTGGGTGTCGCCGCAACACCGGATGCTGCACGTATCGTCGACCGCCAGCCTGTATTTCGACAGCGCCGAGGTACTTCTGACCGCGAAACACATGCTGGGCGGCGCGGGCGTGACACAGGTGGAACGCGACATGGTCGGTTACCACCATATCATGTTCGACCACCACGAGATCGTTTTCGCCGAAGGCGTACCAACGGAAAGTTTCCACCCCGGCGCACAGGGTCTGCGCGCCCTGTCTGAAGCATCGCGCGAAGACCTGTTCGGCAAATTCCCGGCGCTGCGCAGCGATCCGGGCAGCTATGGCAACACCGCCCGCCAATGCCTGCGCAAATTCGAAACCCACCTTCTGACCGCCGCCTCCGCCCTGCCCGACCAACGCGCGGCGTGACTTGATGGAATGCGCGTGCCGCGCATGCTCTTTCACTATTTGCGCTGGCGCGCGGCAACCGAAGGCAAGCCTTCGGTCGGGGGCTAGCCCCCGGCTCCTTTGTCCCAAATGAGCATCCCCCAGAGTATTTGTAGCAAAATGAAAGCAAGACACTCTTATTTTCATTTTGCCAAAAATACTCATCTCCAACCTGCAAATCGCACATTGGCCAAAAGGCTGCGTTTCGCCTTTCCGCATATCCCAGGAAACAGTGCGGCGTCAGCCGCGCCGCTGGATCACGCCATTTTAAGGGATCGCGGCTGTCTGGCGTTGGCCCAAGCGTGGACCGCCTGACCGAAAGCTGTAAACAGCGGGCGCGAGACGGGATCGGATTCAGCGTTCCATTCGGGGTGCCATTGCACCGACAGGGTGAAGCCGGGCGCATCCTTGATATACAGCGCCTCGGGCGTGCCATCGGGGGCAAGCCCGTCCACCACCACACGCGCGCCCGGCTGCTTGACCCCTTGCCCATGCAACGTGTTGGTCATCACCTCGGGCGCACCCATCAGCTGGTGGAACACGCCGGCATCGGTGAAGGTCACCTTGTGGCGCAGGGCAAATTTTTCCTCCAGCGTGCCATCAGGGGGCATGCGGTGGTTCATCCGACCCGGCAGATCGCGGATTTCAGGATGAAGCGAGCCGCCCATGGCCACGTTCACCTCTTGAAAGCCGCGGCAGATGCCAAGGAAGGGCTGGCCGCAGTCCACGCAGGCGCGCACCAGCGGCAGGGTGATCGCATCGCGGGCGCGGTCGAATGCGCCATGCGCTTCGGTTTCGGCCTCGCCATATTCTTCGGGGTGGACGTTGGGCCGCCCGCCGGTCAGCAGGAAGCCGTCGCAGGCCTCCATCAGTTCCTCTACCGACACATAGCGCGGGTCGGCGGCGATCAGCAGCGGCAGGCAATCTGCCACGCAGGCCACGGCCTCTGTGTTCATTGCTCCGCCCGCATGGGCCGAGTAGCTGTCGTTTATCAGGTGATGGTTGCCGATAATTCCGACGATTGGCCGTTTCATGGAAGTCCTGCCTGTTGCACGTTCTTCTCCAATATAGGCATACGCGCGTCAAGAAAACACCAATTGGCAAACGGGCGCCCTGTGATTGGGCACAGGGCACCCGAAATCCGTGCAATCAGGCCTCGGCCACAAGGCCCGCGGCCTCGATTCCGGCCAGCGCGGCGGCCTCGTCATTGTCCGAGGTATCGCCCGAAACGCCCACGGCCCCGATCAGGCGGCCACGGCTGTCACGCAGCAACACGCCGCCCGGAACCGGCACCATCTGGCCGCCGAACACACCGTTCGCGGCGGCGATGAAATAGGCCTGAGCCTCGGCCCGCGCCATCTGGGCGCGTCCCGCCATGCCCATCATGACAGCGCCGTATGCCTTGCCATGGGCGATGCCGAACCGGCCCACGCTGGCCCCGTCCTGCCGTTCGAATGCCACCACGTGGCCGCCCGCGTCCAGCACCACGCAGGCCAGCGGTTTCATATCGTTCGTCTTGCCCGCATCAAAGGCTTTGGAAATGATGCGTTTCGCTTTGTTCAATGTCACTGACATCGGATAACCCCTTGTTTATTTTCGTTTCTTCAGCCCGCCTTGGCCACTTGACGCCACTTGTGCAGCAGCGGCTCGGTATAGCCCGACGGCTGCGAGGCCCCCTCGAACACCAGTGCCGAGGCCGCCTTGAACGCTGGCCCGTCGAAGCCCGGCGCCATCGGCCGGTAGGCCGTGTCGCCCGCGTTCTGGCGGTCGACCACGGCGGCCATCTTCTCCAGCGCAGCGCGCACCTGCTCCTCGCTCACCACGCCGTGGTGCAGCCAGTTGGCCAGCGCCTGGCTGGAAATCCGGCAAGTCGCGCGGTCTTCCATCAGGCCCACATCGTTGATGTCCGGCACCTTGGAACAGCCCACCCCCTGATCGACCCAGCGCACCACGTATCCCAGTATCCCCTGGGCATTGTTCTCGATCTCGCGGGTGATTTCCTCGTCCGACAGGTTGCGGCCATGCATCACAGGGATGGTCAGCAGATCAGCCAGAGTGCCACGCGGGCCGCCCTGTGCGATCTGTTCCTGCACCTCGGCCACGTTCACCTGATGGTAATGGGTCGCGTGCAACGTGGCCGCCGTGGGCGACGGCACCCATGCGCAATTCGCGCCCGCCTTGGGGTGGCCGATCTTGGCCTCCAGCATTTCGGCCATGCGGTCGGGCATGGCCCACATGCCCTTGCCGATCTGCGCGCGGCCGCGCAGCCCGCAGGCCAGACCGATATCGACGTTGCGATCCTCGTAGGCCTTGATCCACGGGGTCGATTTCATCTCGCCTTTCGGCAGGAAGGGGCCTGCCTCCATGCTGGTGTGAATCTCGTCGCCGGTGCGATCAAGGAAGCCTGTATTGATGAAAGCCACACGGTCCTTTGCGGCGCGGATACATTCGCGCAGATTGGCGCTTGTTCGGCGTTCTTCATCCATGATGCCCATTTTGACCGTGTTGCGCGGCAGGCCCAGGATATCCTCGACCATGGCGAACAACCGGTCGGAAAAGGCCACTTCCTCGGGGCCGTGCATCTTGGGTTTCACGATATAGACCGACCCTTGGGTGGAATTCCGCTGCGCCTTCAGATCGTGCATCGCGATCATCACGGTGCATAGCGCATCCAGCAGCCCCTCGCCGATCTCGGCCCCTTCGCCGTCCAGCACGGCGGGGTTGGTCATCAGGTGGCCGACATTGCGCACCAGCATCAGGGACCGCCCCTTCAGCACCAGCGGCACACCATCCGCGCCAGTGAATTCCAGATCACCGGCCAGCTTGCGGGTAAAGGTCTTGCCACCCTTTTCCACCTGTTCCTGCAGATCGCCGCGCATCAGGCCCAACCAGTTGCCATAGGCCTGCGCCTTGTCCGGCCCGTCCACGGCGGCCACGGAATCCTCGCAATCCATGATGGTGGACAGGGCCGATTCCAGCCGGATGTCCGAGATGCCCGCCTTGTCGGACGCGCCAATCCCGGTCGAGGCATCCACATCAACAATGATATGCAGCCCGTTGTGGCGCATGACGATTGCACTGGGGGCATCCTTGTCGCCCGCATAGCCGACGAAGTCAGAAGGGTCGGCCAGCGGCGTGCCGCCTGCCAGCAGTCCACCCTCCATGTTCAGGCTGTCCACATCGGACCACGACCCGCCCGCCAGCGGCAAGGCGCTGTCCAGAAAGTCGCGCCCCCATGCGATGACCCGCGCGCCGCGCGCCGCGTCATAGCCCTTGCCGGTTGGCAGATCGCCCAGCGCATCGGTGCCATACAAGGCGTCATACAAAGACCCCCAGCGCGCATTCGCCGCGTTCAGGGCAAAGCGCGCATTGGTGATCGGCACCACCAGTTGCGGGCCGGCAACCGATGCAATTTCGGGGTCCACGTTTTCGGTGCCAATCTCGAAATCCGGACCTTCGGGGACCAGATATCCGATCTCTTCCAGAAAGGCGCGGTATTCGCCCGCGTCGATCTCCGCGCCTTTGCGGGCGCGGTGCCAGTTGTCCAGCTTGGCCTGCATCTCGTCGCGCACGGCCAGAAGGCGGCGGCTTTCCGGACCCAGCTCTGCCACGATCCGCGACAGCCCCGCCCAGAAATCATCTGCCGCGACACCGGTGCCCGGCAGCGCCTGCGCTTCAAGAAAATCGGCAAGGACCGTGTCCACTGCCAATCCGTTTTTCGTCACCCGTTCTGTCATCTGACCCTCCGCGTATGTCTGGCGTTCCCTACACGATTAGCGCCAAAGTTTCCGATAGGCAACAAGGGTGGTAAATTAATATTACCAATTTTTGCGTTTCTATGGATTTACCCCCCTATTTTCATCGATTCATACGAAAAAGGCCGCCCCGAATGGGACGGCCCCTTGTGCCGGAATATGTGCCGGAATGTGCCAGAAGGCGGCGGTTCATTCCGAACTGATCGTCGCGCCCGAGTTTTCGGCCGAGTCGCCCGACGGTACCGCCGGCACCATCGGCGCAGGCTCGACCGTCACGGTGTTGGTCGCAGGCGCGGCTTCCTCTCCGGGGTTGTTGCCGTTGGCCACGACCCAGGTCAGAAAGGCCAGTCCGATCAGCACGACAAAGCCGATGCCAAGCGCCATGCCGGTCAGCGGCCCACGATGCTGTTGTTCCTGCTTTGAAATATTGGTGTCGGGTGCAGACATTGACGTATCTCCTTTTCCATGTGGTTTCGGGCATGTCAGGCCATTGCAGCCCCGCCCGCATCGCCCTAGGCTCGGCACGAAATCCGGACAAGGAATGCCACAGATGAAAGATGCCAGCCCCCAGACGATTTACCTTTCGGACTATCAACCTCCGAACTGGCTGATCGGTTCCACGCACCTGACATTGCGCCTGTCGCCCAATGCCACCCGGGTGCTGTCGCGGATCGAATTCCTGCCCAATCCCGACGCGCAGTCGCGTGACTTTTTCCTGAACGGTGAAGGGCTTAAGCTGATCGAGGCCAAGATCGACGGCACCCGCGTTCCGGTGGTGGCGACGCAACAAGGCCTGACCTGCCCCGTGCCCCAAGGCCCGTTCACATGGGAATGCGAGGTCGAAATCGACCCCGAAGCCAACACCGCGCTTGAGGGGCTGTACCTGTCGAACGGCATGTTCTGCACCCAGTGCGAGGCCGAGGGCTTTCGCAAGATCACCTATTATCCCGACCGCCCCGATGTGATGACCACCTTCACCGTGCGGATCGAAGGCGACTACCCTGTGCTGCTGTCCAACGGCAACCCCACCGGGTCGGGCGATGGCTGGGCCGAATGGCACGATCCGTGGCCGAAACCGGCCTATCTGTTCGCGCTGGTGGCGGGCGATCTGGTGGCCCATCCGGACAGCTTCACCACCATGTCGGGCCGCCATGTCGATCTGAACATCTATGTCCGCCCCGGCGACGAGGGGAAATGCGCCTTCGGCATGGAGGCCCTGAAGAAATCCATGAAATGGGACGAGGAGGTATACGGGCGCGAATATGACCTCGATATCTTCAACATCGTGGCCGTGGACGATTTCAATATGGGCGCGATGGAAAACAAGGGATTGAACATTTTCAACTCCTCATGCGTTTTATCCTCTCCTGAAACCTCTACAGATGCAAATTTTGAACGTATCGAGGCAATCATCGCCCATGAGTATTTTCACAACTGGACCGGCAACCGCATCACCTGCCGCGACTGGTTCCAACTGTGTCTGAAAGAGGGGCTGACCGTCTATCGCGACAGCCAGTTCACATCCGACATGCGGTCCGCCCCGGTTAAGCGGATCAGCGACGTGATCGACCTGCGCGCGCGCCAGTTCCGCGAGGATGGCGGCCCGCTGGCGCATCCGGTTCGGCCCGAATCCTTTCAGGAAATTAATAACTTCTACACCGCGACTGTCTATGAAAAGGGTGCCGAGG
This sequence comes from Rhodobacteraceae bacterium UBA3069, assembly GCA_002366795.1. Lineage (GTDB taxonomy): Bacteria > Pseudomonadota > Alphaproteobacteria > Rhodobacterales > Rhodobacteraceae > UBA3069. Next base: position 87,314 of record DFBX01000083.1, read on the forward strand.
TGATCGGGATGCTGAAAACCCTTGTCGGGGACGAAGCATATGAAAAAGCGCTGGACCTGTACTTCACCCGTCACGATGGCGATGCCGCCACGATCGAGGACTGGCTGCGCGTGTTCGAGGATGCCACCGGCCGCGACCTGACCCAGTTCAAACGCTGGTATTCACAGGCCGGCACCCCTCGCCTGGAGGTAAAAGAAAACTTTACGAACAGCACATACACGCTTGAATTCACGCAAGAAACGCTGCCCACGCCAGGACAGGACAACAAGCAGCCGCAGGTGATCCCGATCGCGGTCGGCCTGCTGGGCCCCAATGGCGACGAGGTGCAGCCCACCACCATCTGCGAAATGACCGAGGCCACGCAACGCTTCACCTTCGAAGGACTGGCGGCGAAACCCGTCCCGTCGATCCTGCGCGGCTTTTCCGCGCCGGTGATCCTGGAACGGGATCAGACCAACGCCGAGCGTGCCTTTTTGCTGGCCCATGACACCGACCCGTTCAACCGCTGGGAAGCGGGACAAGCCTTGGCGCGCGAGGTGCTGTGCCGCATGACGGGCGGGGCCGCACCCAACAGCCTGCTGCTGGATGCATTGCGCGACCTGGCGCGGGACGAAACGCAAGATCCGGCCTTCCGCGCGCTGGCGCTGGCGCTGCCCGCATCGGATGACATCGCGCAGACCTTGTCGGACAGGGGCCAGACACCAGACCCCGACGCGATCTACACCGCCCGCGAGGCCTTGCAGGATGCCATGGCCACCCACCTAGAGCCGGAACTGGCCGTGATCTACGAAAATCACGCTGTAACAGCGGGTTACAAGCCGGACGCAATCCAATCGGCGGCGCGCGCCCTGACCAATCGCGCGCTTTCCCTGCTGACCCGGAGCGATGGCGGCACACGGGCGCAGGCCCAATACGATGCGGCCACCAACATGACACAGCAACTGGCCGCCCTGTCCGCCCTGCTGACCGCGGGCACCGGAGAACGCGCTGCGAAAGCCTTTTACGAACAATGGAAAGACGACCGGCTGGTCATCGACAAGTGGTTCTCGCTTCAAGTGGGATGCGCCAAGCCGGAAGCGGTGGTGGACGTGGCCAGACGCCTGACCGATCACCCCGATTTCAACATGAAAAACCCGAACCGGTTCCGTGCCCTGTTCAGCGCGCTTGCAGGGCACCACGCCGGATTCCACCATGTGTCAGGGGCCGGGTATGACCTGCTGGCGGACTGGCTGATCCGCCTTGATCCGGTCAATCCGCAGACAACGGCACGAATGATGTCAGCCTTCGCCACATTCCGGCGCTACGACGCGGCGCGACAGGCCAAGGCGAAAGCGGCGCTGGAACGGATCGCGGCGATGCCAGAACTGTCGCCGGATACGACCGAAATGGTCAGCCGTATCCTGAAAGGCTGAACTGCCCCAGAAACCAATGAACCCATGAAAGGGGCGCTCCCGCCCCCTTACCGCCCGCGCCTGACGGCACGAACATTCGGGGTTGGGCCGGGCTTCGCTCCTCTCGGCAGGAACGTAACCCTGTCCGTAGCGGTGCAACGCCCCCCCCACCCCTCGGGCCGTGGGGTGGGACGGGCGGGAACGGCCCGAGGGGTGGGGGGTNNGGGGGGGGGGGGGGGGGGGGGCGCTGCTGGGTTGGAAATTGCTTTGGCCGATGCTGCACGGTCGCTGCGCGGGCAGCAGGATCACCTCCACGCGCCTGACCCATTATCATCGCCCCCATGAAGGCGCGGTAGAGGAAAGCCATTCTTTTCTACTGGCCCATATCCATTCGCTGCGTATGGACCGCCAGGCGGGGTTGGCCCGTTTGACCGACAATCTCGGCGACTGGCATGACTTGGCGCTGATCGCCTTCCCCGATCCGGAAACGCTGGGGCAATGGCTGGACCGGTCCGGCATCCGGCTGGATGTTGGCCGGTTGCCACGGGCTGGCACGCCCCTGCCGGCTTGATGCGCGGCCCGCGTCGGGGCCATGCTGCCCGCTGGCATAGGGGGTAGAACGGATGCGTGCGATACTTGTTACGGGCGGATCTTCGGGGATTGGCCCGGCCACGGCACGTCTGGCCGCAGCCGAGGGGCGCGAGGTTTTCCTGACCTATGCCAGCAATGCCGCCGCCGCCGACGACTTCCATGGGTCTTGAACGCCGAGACAGAGAACCGCACCCACTTCACCCCCTCGGGGGTGTTTTGCCAGCGAGTGCGGGGAAATTCCAAACTGCGCAGCGTGGCCGCACCACCCCGATGCGGGCCATCGCCGCGGTCGGGCCTGCGGGAATTGACGCCGCGCGCCGCGCCTTGGGGCGCAGATCGGGGGCAACGGGCGCATAGTATACGCTGCAGCCCCTAGCCTCTTTCGCCAGCCGGACAGAGTTCTGGGCAACTGGGTCGCGCGCGGGATCGGGGGCCCGTGTACCGCTGTCCGATCCGGGCAACTGGGTGATCACCGCAGGGGGCTGCCCCGAAGCTTGGCCCGCTGATGCCCCCATGGCGCGTCCTCGGCGTTAACAGCCAAGGCAGGAAAAAGCAGCAGAAGGAACAAGGTCAAACCACGCATGATCGCTAAACTTTTAAGGGCTTTCTTCGGATTGGCAATCTTTGCGTGCAGCGCCCAAATCGTTAACACTGCCCCGTTGATTTCCTGCAAAATCCCCAGCCCTGCCACGTTTCGGCCCGAAAGCGCGGCGACAACAGGGCCTATGAAAAACATGCCCCAGATCCAGCCCCATTCGGCAGCGCCCGGCAAATCCTTTGCGCAAAGTGCCAGCGCGCGCATTTTGCGCCTGCGCAGTTGCCGCCCCCTGCGCAGCATCGCCCGCGCCATGCCCGGTCTGGCCGAACGCGACTGGGTCGAGGCGGATTGCGATCCCGAAACGCGCGGGCCGATCGCCTCGTTGTTGGCGCGGACGGGGCGGATGGTACAGGAATGCCCCGACCATATCGCCAAGCGGCTGGAGGTTCCCTTCGTCTCCTCCCCGCCAGAAGACACAAAGCGCCGCAAGGTCAGCGACCACGGGCAATTCCTAGCCCGTCAGGACTGTTGGGATGATCTGGGTCTTTTGATCCGGCAATATGACAGGTCCCGCGCCGCCACTGCCACCGGCCTGCCGTTGGCCGATCTGCTGGCCTTTGGCGCGCGCGCGGATGTCACAGGCCCGGTCGAACGTGCCCTGACCGACCCCGGCTTGATGCCCGGTCACGCCCCCCGCAGCGGCCTGGCCGAGCTGGAAGATGTTCTGGACGAATATCCCGATGACTACGGCATCGCGCTTGTCGTGGCCCATGCCCATCTCGACATTGGCTGGGCATGGCGCGGAACGGGGTGGACCTCGGACATTCCCACGCGCAACTGGAAACAGTTCAAGCGGCATTTCGCACGCGCCTCGGAAATCCTTGACGGGTTCGATGCCTTTGCCGAGGACAGCCCCGCCCTTGCCGCCGCGCGCTGCGCCCTGCTGGCCGCCGAAGACGCACCGCAGACACGTGTGGCCGACGATTACGAAGACCTGATCGACTTGGACCCCGGAAACCCCCGCCACATGCGCGCGCTTGGCTATCACCTGCTGCCACGCTGGTTCGGCACCTATGGCGACCTGGAACTGGAGGCCCGCCGCACCGCCGCCCGCACCACCGATATCTGGGGCAACGGCGGCTACACATGGGTCTATTTCGACGCGCTTGCCGTGGACCCAGAGGCGCTGTCGCTGATGGATGTGGACCTGTTCGAACAAGGGATGCGCGACATTCTGGCCCGCCGCACCGACCAGCACACCGCCAATATGTTTGCCGCCTATTGCGCGGTCACGCTGTCCTCGCGCCGCTATCGCCGCCCACGCCAGATCGCGGCGCAACAAAAACTGATAGAGTCGTTTCGCTGGATCCTGTCGCACCACCTGCAAGAGGTACATCCGCTGACATGGGGCATCGCCGCCCAGAAACCGGGCACCACCCCCGACCCGGTCGAAACCGCTATCAAGGGCCGCAATCACGCGCTTGCCCGTATCGCGCGGCATTTCGAAAAAGACCTGAAACGCGGTGCCCGCGTGGTCTGGACCGACACCGGCCCGATGGTTGTGGCGGGATAGAAAAATCCGCCAAGGCGTCACCTTGGCGGAACCGTTTTCATCGTTTTACCTGTTGAAGGGCGGTTATCGCTTCAGTGCGACCTCGGCCCGGCGCTTTGCCTCGGCCAAATCGCTGAAGGATGGCCCGTTCACCGCATCGCGGCGCGCGTCCGGGCTGAATTTTTGCTCAAGAAACTTCGCCAGATCCTCGACCCGCTCCGTCTTGGCCTTGGCTTCTTCTTCGCGCCGACGCTTTTCCTTGTGGTGCCAGCTTGGAATGCGATCCTTGATCGCGGAGGCATTCATCATGGTTTATACTCCAACTTCTTCTTGACTGTTGTTGTGTGGCGTATTGGTTGTTGTTGCCGGTGCCCTAGGTGGCGTCTTCATTTAGGCGAGCCATACCATAGTACAGGCTAAAGAAAGGCGATTGTATATTTGACAAACCCACGCCATATAGGGTTTGAACCACGCTGTAGCTTGCGCGGTGTCAGTCGTCTTTCTTGGCGTCTGGCTTTGGCTTTACCAGCTTGCCCAGCTTTTCGTTGAACTTCGCTTCGTCGTCGTCCGCGCCGAGTTCGCGGGCAGCTTCTTTGAAGCGGTCTAGTTGGGATTTATCATTGCACATATCGACTGACCTTCTTTATCACTTCGTCACGTCCACCGGACCAAACGGCTGGGGTTAGGTCGGAATTGAAAGCGATCTCTCTGCTTTGTTGAGTGATCGCCCCTTTGTCCAAGTTCTCATAGATTACGAAAGGCACAATGTTCGCCACATCGTGTTTTTGAACCTCCATAGAAAATAGTACAGCGCGTAGAACGCTAACGTCATTTGTTGCGGGAAAGACAGCTGCAATTTTTCCGCTTTCTGCTCTGACGACTATGTCAACTGTGTAGTGAGGTAGGCTCGGTATTAGAGCCTCCGAGAACGAAACACGGTCTTCCTGAAATTCCTCCTCTAGGGCGGTTATAACGTCCTCCCTAAAGGTACTCTTCACTATCTCTCTATTCAGAAAAAGTAGGTCCTGTATGCGGGCAAGGAAGCTCAGGAATGGAAGGGCAAGGGTCGCCAACTTCTCTTTTGGAACCCACTCAGTACAGAATAATCCGTCCTCTTCTGATAGCGAAACGCCGTGATCTGACAGTAGGCCAGATAGAATTTCACGTCTGTTCTCGGACGAAAAATCAACGCCTTGGCCTTCGAGGTCAAAAAGCAGAGAACCGCTGTCTTCCAGACGCGCGCGTTCGCCCTCAACGCGAGCATAGAAGGAGATCGTATCGCCAGAGAACCACGTTACCGGAGTTGATATAGCAAAACCAACAGGAACTTGGCGAACTACTAGACCATCGCAGAAGGCTGCACATATGTCTTGCTGTAAGTTCACAGAAAGCCACCTCCTACTGTGAATCGAAAACGCGCCGCCGCGATGGACAACGCGCTTTCCTCGGTTACTTTAAACGGCACAGTACACTCTCTTTGAGTGAACGCTGGCCACGCCGTCATGCTGTTTTTGTCCCTTAATACACCTGGAAACGTTTCGTGAACATTACCACGAATAAGGTGGCAATGCCAGTTCCAATGGTCCGAATGCAGCTCATGGCAACAGATAACCTTTAGCGTGCTGCCTGCTTTCATACCAAGTGTTGCACGGTAGTATTCTTTCTCGGCATTCAGTGCGACAAGAGTAAAGAACTCATGCCCCAAGGCAGAGAATTTTGCGATCCTCCACTTCCAGCCCCTACCCAATGACAACTTACTTCGGATCAACGGGAATTGGGCGCGAGGGACAGGACCCTCCATCCATGGGCCGCAGTTTACACTCTGCTTTGGAGCCCGAATTATTTCAGACAGCGTGATAGGTGCAGGACTAGCCATCAGGCTTGCGCCTCTTCTGTGTTAGCCCGAATATAAGTAAGGCGCTTACCCACAACGCCGCGCAGCGCGATCTGGCCGCGCTCCTTATCATCAATACCGTTTGCAACACGATTATTGTAACGGAAGTCAAATTCGGCTGCATAGCGGTGAAGGTGCTGCTTGCCGCAATGCTGATACACGCCCTTCATACCGCGCTTAAAGATACTGTAGAAGCCCTCAACCGTGTTTGTGTGAACCTCTGGCTTTTCGCGGCGGACATACTCACCCTTGCTGTGCGTGGTGAAATCGTGGCCCGCAAAATCGTCAGATAGGCGCGTGTATTGCTTGGCTTCGTCGGTATAGATCACCGCTTCCTTGGCGATGTTCTCGCGCAGGATCGGCACCAGCGTATCCTTCTTGATATCGTCAACAACGATAGACTTGGCGTGCTTTGTGTCGCGATCAACAAGTGTCAGCATGGCGTTCTTGTGTGCATAGCCTCGCGCACCCTTCTTCTTAGGCTTGTCAGGGTTTTGACCGATGAAAGTTTCATCCACTTCAACAGTGCCACCACTGCCGCCAAACGGGGCCAGCGCACCGTCACGCATACACTCGCGGATGCGGTGCGTCAGGAACCATGCGCTCTTGTAGGTGATACCCAGAACGCGGTGAAGCTGGTGGCTGCTGATACCTTTCTTGCTGGATACCATAAGGTGAATAGCTTGCAGCCACATGTGCATGGGGAGGTGGCTTTCCTCAAAGATTGTACCCTTGCGCACGGTGAACTGCTTGCGGCACTCGCGGCACTTCCACAGGCCGTGGCGCTCCTTGCCTTCAGGGCTTTTCTTGCTGGCCTTGGTGCGGACGCCTTCCAACTTATAGGCGCTATCCACAACGCCACAGTGGGGGCATACGGGGCCATCTGCCCACAGCATCGCTTCAACGTGCGCAAATGCTGCTGCTTCGTCGTGCATGTATGGGGCGGAAAGAACGGACATCGGAATAACCTCTAACTTGTTGGGTTATTTATCCTATATTACGATGGGTTTGTCAAATATATAATCGCCTAAAGAAACAAAGGCGCGGAACGACGATACTGTCTTTTCACAGCGCAGGGCGATACGGCGGAACCTTTTGATCCGATTGAAGAAACATTCGACCAAATGCCTCTCCTTGTACAGCGTCCAGTCGATGGGTTGCTTGGCAGAGCGAGACGGATTTTGCCTGATCTGCGCCGTCGCCTCCAGGTCATCCGCGATGAATTGGCGTAGATGATCGGCGTCATAGGTCGCGTCGGCCATTACATGGCCAAC
>DFBX01000022.1 GCA_002366795.1 Rhodobacteraceae bacterium UBA3069
CAGATCAACCGAACCACCTCTAACAAAGCATGAAATCACGAATGTTTCCGGCCAAAACACCTAAGCGTGTCACACCTTATTTCTTAGAAATAACCTATCGGCCGCAGACGAAGAAAGCGACTATCAGCCACCTCCCGGCCTGATTCCCATAAAGCCCAGCAGAGCATTCTTTTGCGGGGCTAGATCATCTTCAGTTAGTTGTCCAAGCGCCCATTTTGCCGCGTTTTGCACTGACGCCCTGATTTTCAAAATCTTGAAAATCTCTTCAAGCGCGCGCCCAAAATCTGTTGATGGAAAGTTGCCTTCCCTAGATGTTCCATAAGTCGGAAACTTTCCAGTTTCTCGCGCATATAATCGGGCCAAACGCAGCGCGACGGTGCGCGCATAGTAATTCGGCGGGCGGTTACTGACGATCCAGAACTGTTTCTCTTGGTCTCGCAGCTCTATAAGCCTCTGAGAATAAATGAAATACATCTCAGCCACGACATGCATGCTGCCCGCAACGAAACCAGTGTCATAGATATTCTTGACCGCAAGATCGCCAGGCTTTGAGATCGCCATACTGTGTTTTCGCTGGATTGCAGCAACTTCGATTGCCGTCCTCAGTCGTTTAAACATTTCATCGGTCTCGGTAGAGGCCTGACCTTCAGGAACTTCAACCTGCTCCAAAACGCTTTCAAGATTGTTCACGATGCTTTCGACAACGGCAAGTTCGCGCAAAAATTCCTTTTTGGAATCGTGGATATTCGGGCGCGAAGTATCAAAAGGCAGCGATGGCCAATCTGGAATGAGTTGGGGCTGTTTTTCGCGCCCTAACAGCCGATCCACGATTTCATTCAGACGTTCGGATTGCTCTTTTTCATTCATAAAAGGGTAGGTATGAGCGACCTTTCAGCATTTCAATACAGCACCCCAAACGAGCAACCTTGCCCGCGTCGCGACAAAAGGGATGCCCAACACCGCCCTTCTGATATTTACTTTCTGCGCAACCTTTCCTGTCCAAACTCGACTTCAACGACTTTTGCATCCGCACCGCAGGCAAAAGATGACCATCGCTGCATAAGCATCCGCCGCTTTTCCAGCAAATCAGACCGCGCGTAAGCGCGTTCAACATCTGACCCCACCTTGTGCGACAGGCTCATTTCCGCAACTTCACGCGGTGCATTTGCGGCCTCGGATGCCCAATCGCGAAATGTGGAACGGAAACCATGAACCGTGACGCCCTCAACGCCCATCCGGCGCAAAAGCATCAGCATCGCCATGTTTGACAACGGCCTATGGCGTTTCTGCCCTTCAAACACATAGTCAGATTCCAGCGCCTTGAGCGGCTCCAAAATCGCAATCATTTCATCGGAAAGCGGCACGCGGTGATCTGCGCCCGTTTTCATGCGGATTGCGGGACAGGCCCAAAGCCGCGCCTCGAAATCCAGTTCATCCCAACGCATCCCCAACACTTCCCCGGTGCGCGATCCAGTCAAACAGGTGAACATCAAAGCCTTCGCCGCCATCGCATTACGCCCAGTCAGGTCAGCATAGAATGCAGGCACATCTTGCCAGCGCATCGCCTTATGATGTTTCGTTTTCTTGACGACCTTTGGCAAAACGCCCGCATCCTTGATCGCCGTCACCGGATTTTCGCCAGACCGGAAGCCCTTGGATTTTGCCACATCCAGAACAACCTTGAGCCGTTGCGCCAAACGCCGCGCGGTTTCGTGCTTGTCCGTCCAGATAGGTGACAGACACATCAGGATTTCCGGTTGATCAATGCTATCAATCGGCATCCGCCCGATTTTTGGGAAGGCATAGTCGCGCAGGGTGTTGATCCATTGCGCGCCGTGCTTGGCATTTTTCCACGTGGGCATTCGGTCAATGTGAACCTGCTGCGCGATCTCCTCGAATGTCGGGATTTCGCGTTTGGCGTTGAAACGGGGGTTCAAGCCAGATTTCGCCATGCGCCTATATTCAAGCGCCCGTTCGCGGGCTTGGTTGAGCGTCACAACATCAGCGCCGCCTAAACCAAAGTCAGTGCGCAGCGGTGCGCCCTTGCGATTCTTCTGCCCTTTAACCGTGACGCGCACAATCCAGCGCCGCGCCCCTGATGGGTCCACCACCAGATAAAGCCCCGCTCCATCGCCATGACGACCTGGCCCAAGGTTTTCCACCAGCTTCTTTGTCAGCTTTCCGCCCAGCGCAGCCATCTCGCATACCACCATCCATACCACACACGAAAAGAATACCAGCGAAATCGAAAGAAAGCGAGATCAAAGCGCTGAAAGGCCAAATACCTTCAAAACATACGAAAAAGGCCGCCAACGGCGACCTTTCAAAACGAACAAAAGTGGTAAGTGGCGGACTGGGGAGGATTCGAACCCCCGACCCCTTGATTCGTAGTCAAGTACTCTATCCAACTGAGCTACCAGTCCGTGGAGGCGGGGTTTAGACTTATGCCAGCCAATGCGCAAGGGGGGATTTTCAAAAAAACCGGCGGGCGACGCATATTCCCGCCGCGCGCCCATCAAAGCCCTTATCAACAAGGGGTGCGGCATGCTTGTCAAACTTGCGTGGTGGCCCCCCGCGGCAAAATAATTTCGAATATCGTGCCTTCGGGTCCGGTCGAAACCAGTGTCAGCTCTCCGCCATGTCCGCGCACCAGATCCTGCGCGATCACAAGGCCCAAGCCCGACCCGCCCTTGCTGGCACGACCCTGAAAGGCGGTGAACAGATGTTCGCGCGCGCGCGGCGGCAGGCCCGGCCCGGTGTCCGAAATACGTATCACCCATGCTTCTTCGGTTTCGCGCCCTGCGACGTTGATCTCGCCGCCCTTGCCCGATTGCTCAAGTGCCTGGCGCGCATTGCGCACAAGGTTGAAGATCACGCGGTAGATCTGTTCGGGGTCGGCGCGCACGATCATGGCGGCAGGCACGTCATCCGACAGGCTGATATTGTCGTTATCGCCCAGCGCAAGGCGTTCGCTGTCCAGCACATCCTCGACCACGTCGGCCAAGTGGACGCGGGTCAGGCGGGGAGGCGGTTCCTCGGCTTTGCCGAAGGCCAGAGTGGATTCGCACAAGGACACCGCGCGGCTGATCGAGCCGACCAGTTTCGGTGCCATCCGCTTCACGCTGGGGTCTTCGCTCATTTCGATCCGGTCGGTGAACAGCTGGGCCGAGGTCAGGATATTGCGCAAATCGTGACTGACCTTGGCCACCGCCCCGCCCAATTGCGCAAGTCGTTCCTTTTGCTTCAACGCGCTAGTGATCTGCACCTGCATTGCGGCCAATGCCTCTTCGGCCTCGCGCAGTTCGCGCACGCTGGCCGTGGGCGTTATGATGGTGCGGCCATCCTCGGGATGGGCAGCGTAGTCCTGCATCACCCGCACCACGCCCTTGATCGGCTTGACCAAGATGGCACGCACGGCCAGAAACAGCAGCACCGCCGTAAAGACAGAGATCACCGCCGACAGCAGCAAGATACGCAGCCCGTAGTCTATCATCGCCAGCCGCAGCGGTGCGGTTTCCATTGTCACCTCGATCAACAGGCCCGCCTCGCGGACGGGGTTGCCGATCACGCGGATCACCTGATCCTCTTGCTGAAACAGGCGCGCCATGGCATCGCGGATCAACACGAACGGGGTGTCTTGGCGCAGATCGAAAGTGGCATCAATGGGCCGCGGCATGGGCGAGGACAGGATCAACTGTCGCGCCTCGTCGCGCCGCAGCACCACGTTGAACACCTCGGCGTTACGCAGCAGCTCCTCCTCCAGGTCGGCGCCGATCATGTCATCGGCCAGCAGTGCAAGCGAGGCGATCTGCGCGCGCTCCAGCCGCGAGAGCAGGTAATCTTCGCGGAAGCGGGCAACAGAGGGCACGAAGATCATCACCTCCGCCAGCATGACGAAGATGGTGGTCAGAACCAGAAATCGACCCGATAATGTATTCAGCATCAACCCTCCGAGAGGCAGATATGGTCGCGCGGCGTTATGGCAACCACTTTTGCACAAATCGGACCACCCGTTTGACAAAATCATTATCAAACAGACGCGGCGAAAAATAGGCCCCCGCCACCCGCTTGTTCATTTCCGACAGCGTTGGATAGGGCGCCACCATGGCCGAGATACCGGACATTTTCGTGCCATTGGCGATGGCCATGGACCATAGCGCGGCCAACTCGCCCGCGCCTTCCCCTACCAGCGTCGCGCCGACCGGCTTGCCCTTGACCACCATCGCCTTGGCAAAGCCATTGGTCGCGCGCATGGCGCGGGCGCGGTCATTTTCGGCCATGTCGAAACGGGCGATTTCCAACTTGTCACCATATTCGCTGCGCGCCTCCGCCTCGGTCAGGCCGACCTGCGCCAGTTCGGGGTCGGTATAGGTGGCGCGGGGGATATGTGCATCGGTGGCCCTGGCGGGCAGGCCCAACACCGCCGAGCGGATCACGATACCCGCATGATAGCCCGCCACATGGGTGAATTGCAGCCCCCCCGCAGCATCGCCGATGGCATAGACCTTGCGGTTGGTGCTGCGCAGGCCGGCGTCCACCGTGATACCTGCGCGGCTTGCCTCAATCCCAGCCTTGTCCAGATCCAGCCCATCGACCGATGGCTTGCGGCCCACCGCCACCAACAGGTGCGATCCGGTGAAGCCGCGGCCATCCTCGGCCTCGACCGTGATATTACCCGCTGTGCCTGATACGCGGGCGACCTTGGCTCCCTCTTCAATCATGACGCCCTCGTATCGCAGGGCGTCCAGCACCACGCGGGCGGCCTCGGGATCGTCGCGGCCAAGCGCCTTGGCCCCTTCGATCACCGTCACCTCGCAGCCAAGGCGGCGATGCGCCTGCGCCATTTCCATTCCGATGGGGCCGCCGCCGATGATCATCAGGTGGCGCGGCTTTTCGCGATTTTCGAACAAGGTTTCGTTGCTCAGGTAAGGGACATTATCCAGCCCCTCGATCGGCGGTACGAAGGGGCGCGAACCAGTAGAAATAACGATGCGGCGCGCCTTGATACGAGTATCTCCCGCCACGACCTCGTTCGGGCCGACAAACCGTCCAAAGGCGCGGATCACGGTGCATCCCAGCCCCTCGAACCGTTCCTGGCTGTCATGGGGCGCAATGCCCGCGATCACGCCGGCGACGTGATCCATGACCGCGGCATAATCCACGTCCGGCTCGACCGGGGCCACGCCCATTGCGCCGCCCTTGCGCCGCGCTTGCGCCAGCTTCGCAGCCGCGATCAGCGCCTTGGATGGCACGCAGCCATGGTTCAGGCAATCGCCCCCCATGTCCGCTGCCTCCAAAAGCACCACGCGCGCGCCCATTTGCACCGCCCCCGCTGCGACGGACAGCCCGCCCGAGCCCGCGCCAATCACCAGAATGTCGGTTTCGATATGCTGCATCACAGCTCTCCTTTTGGGCCACGCAACTTGCGCAGGATGACGGGAAGCAGCGACAGGGCGCTCAGGCCAAGCAGCGGCAACAGGATGTGCGGTTCGAATATCACGCTCAGATCGGGGGCTTCGCCGCGTGCGAACACCTCGCCCAAGCCTGCGCCCACGGATGTAAAAACCAACCCTCCCGGAATGATCCCGAGAAAGGTCGAGATCGCGAATCGCGACAGCGGCACGCCGACCAGCGCGGGCAAAAGATTCGCCACGAAGAAGGGAATCACCGGCACAAGCCGGATCAGGAACAGCATCGACCACTGGCTTTCATCGATGCCGCGCTTGATGCGGGCAATGCGCCCGTCGCTGGCATCCATCTTGGCGGCCAGCCCCTCGCCCAGACCCCAGCGGGCGGCCATGAAGACGCCGATCGCCCCCAGTGTCGCAGCCGTCACGTTGAACAACACCCCCGGAAAGGTGCCGAACAAAAAGCCCCCCGCAAGCGTGGCCACCGTCGCACCGGGCAGCGAAAACGCAACGATCACCACGTAAAGCGCCATGAACACGGCGACCGCCTGCACGAAATGCGCATCGCGAAAGGCCAGAAGGCTGTCGTGATGGCGGGCCAGCGTCGCGAAACTGAGGGTATCGCGCAGCAGGACCGCGCCCAGCACCGCGCCCAGCAAAACCGCGACAAGCGGCAGTCTGCGGATCAAGCCGCCTTTCGTCTGCTCGCTCATGTCGTGACTTCCCTTTCGGTCCGCGCGGGGCGGGTGGCTTGCGTTTGCCTGTTCCATACCCCATCAGATGCCCTGTGGGTGGGGCCGCGCATAGCCGCCTCACGCCGGGTTGATCGGCAGTTTACCGCCAAGGGGCAAATCGGCCGGATTTCCCGGTTTTTCCCGCGACTTGTAACATTTCGCGCAGGCTGGCGGGAAAATTGTGACGAAAACCCGCGCAGTGGTTTGACAGGCCACCGATCCCCCCCTATAGAGCGGGCTTCGAATATCCGGGCACGGGCGAATCTGCTTCTGTACCCGTGCCACATGCCCTTGAACGCCTGAATGGGCTCAGACAATCGGAGACGGAGCGATGAAACGCACCTACCAACCCTCGAACCTGGTTCGCAAGCGCCGCCACGGCTTCCGTTCGCGCATGGCAACCAAAGCCGGCCGCAAAATTCTGAACTCGCGCCGCTCACGCGGTCGCAAGTCGCTGAGCGCGTGAGCGCCCAGCCATAAGGCTTGAGAATATGATGCCGCCGGAGGCCCCCGAAACTGGCTCTGCCAGCGCCGGGACAAGGTTCCCGGCGGCTTCCGTTTGCGCGGATGGTGCTACGGCACGTGTCGTAGCCCTCAGACAACGCTCTGATTTTCTGCGCGCGGCTTCGGCCGGTCGGCAGGGCAGCTCCTCGATGATGGTGCAAGCGCGCAAGCGCAGCCCCGAGGAAACAGACCCCGATTTGATCCGCGTCGGTTTCACCTGCTCCAAGAAGGTCGGCAATGCCGTGGCCCGCAACCGGGCCAAGCGTCGCCTGCGCGCCGTGGCGCAGCAGGTGATCCCGCAGCATGGCAAACCCGGTTGGGATTATGTGCTGATCGGGCGCGTCAGTGCCACCGCCACGCTACCCTTTGAAACGCTCAAGGCTGACCTGATCCGCGCCATCGCAAATCTGCACAGGGGCAAAACCTTGCCCCCTCGCTCACCGAAACGCCGCAAATGACCCCGCTCGCCCATATCGTCGCCCTGCCCGTCCGTCTGTATCGTCTGCTCGGCTCGCCTTGGGTCGGGCATAATTGCCGTTTCCAACCGACCTGTTCGGCCTACGCGCTTGAGGCACTGGAAAAACACGGAGCGATTCGTGGTACGGTGCTGGCGGCGCGGCGCGTCGGGCGCTGCCACCCTTGGGGCAAAGACGGCTATGATCCGGTCCCTGATTCCGACACACCGAAAAAGACAGACCCGTAGGAGCGCGCGCCATGTTGGACACTGAAAACGACGACATTCACCCGCTGTTTCACGGCGGGCCGAAAAGCACCGAGTTCAAGAAGCTGCGCAAGCGGATCGTGCAGAACACCCGCGAGGCGATCGAGCAATACGGCATGATCGAACAAGGTGCGGAGCGGCCGAAATGGCTGGTCTGCCTGTCGGGCGGCAAGGACAGCTATACCCTGCTGGCGGTTCTTCATGAGCTGCAATGGCGCGGCTTGCTGCCGGTGGACCTGCTGGCCTGCAACCTGGATCAGGGTCAGCCGAATTTCCCCGCAACGGTCCTGCCCGCGTTTCTGGAAAAAATGCAGGTGCCGCACCGGATCGAATATCAGGACACCTATTCCATCGTGAAGGACAAGGTGCCCGAAGGGCGCACCTATTGCGCGCTTTGCTCGCGGTTGCGGCGCGGCAACCTTTACAGAATCGCACGCGAGGAAGGCTGCAGCGCCGTGGTGCTGGGCCACCACCGCGACGATATTCTGGAAACATTTTTCATGAATCTCTTTCACGGCGGGCGCCTGGCGACCATGCCCCCGAAACTTGTGAACGAAGAAGGCGACCTGTTTGTCTATCGTCCCCTCGCCCATGTCGCCGAGGAAGACTGCGAACGCTTTGCGCGCGGTATGAATTACCCGATCATCCCTTGCGATCTGTGCGGGTCGCAAGACGGATTGCAGCGCCAGCAGGTCAAGCAAATCCTTGATGGATGGGAGAAAAACTCCCCCGGCCGCCGTCAGGTCATGTTCAAATCCCTTATGAACGTGCGCCCCTCGCATATGCTGGATTCGTCGCTGTTCGACTTCGCCGGGTTGACGCGGGGAAAGATCGAATTTGATCCAAATTCTGTGGAAATGCCGAAACTGCGTTAGGCCGCTGTTGAGGATGCGTGGCTAGTTTTGTCCCGAACTGCACCGGGATGATTGCGTTATGGCTTCTCAAAATGCACGGCGCCTCAAGCGTCTGCGCCACCAGCTCAGAACCACTCTTGCAGGGCCGCATGTGCTGGCCTTTCTGCCAGCCATCGTTCTGGGTGCCTTCTGGATTGGCGGCGAGGGATGGCTGATGGTCATGGCACTGGGGCTGCCGGTGGTCTATGCCATGGCTGGCGGCTTTGGCGGGTCCGACCATTCCGGCAGCATCACCCGCGCGCAGGATGCGCAGGATGTGCCGCTGGAAAAACTGCTGGACGATGTGCTGGCGGAATGCGCCGCAAAATCCCGCACCACCGCCTGTTTCCTCTTGGCACTGGATGATTACGATGAATTGGTGGACCGCTATGGGCAAGCTGCGGCGCAAACAGTGATGACGCGCACCGCCGACCGGCTGGTCGGGGCGCTTCGCGGCGGCGACCGCGTGCTGACGATGAACAAGGGGCTGTTCGCCGTCGTGCTGGCCCCGGTCCGCCATTTGGATCTTGAGGTTTCGATCCAGATGTCCGGTCGCTTGCAACAAGCGGTGGAAGAACCGATTTCCATCGATTCGACCACAGTGTTCATGTCCTGCTCGGTCGGGTTCTGCACCTCGGCGCGCAATCCGGGCAGTGGCGGCAGCGATTTGATGGCCGCAACCGAGGCGGCTCTGACCGAAGCATGCAACAATGCGCCTTCAGCCATTCGGTCCTACGCAGAAAGTATGCAAAACGAACGGGTTGCACGCTCTTTGCTGGCGGACGAGGCCGCCGTTGCATTAGAAAACGGCCAGATTCGCGCGTGGTTCCAGCCACAAATTTCTACCGACACCGGTTTTGTCACCGGGTTCGAGGCATTGGCCCGCTGGGTCCATCCGGTGCGCGGCGTGATCTCTCCGGCGGAATTCATGCCGATCCTGGAAGAATCCGGCCAGATGGAACGCTTGTGCGAGGTCATGCTGTACCATGCCATGACCGCGTTGAAAGATTGGGACAAGGTCGGACTTGCAGTGCCTCAGGTCGGCGTGAACTTCACCAGTCAGGAATTGCGCAATCCCAAGCTGGTCGAAAAGATTCGCTGGGAACTGGACCGTTTCGATGTGGCCGCAGAACGGCTTTCCGTCGAAGTGCTGGAAACTGTTGTTGCGGCCTCTCCCGATGATACGATTTCCCGTTCGATCAATGGCTTGGCCAAGCTTGGCTGCCATGTGGACTTGGATGATTTCGGAACCGGCCATGCCTCGATCTCGTCGATCCGCCGCTTTGCCGTCGGGCGGATCAAGATTGACCGTTCCTTTATCATGAAAGTGGACCGCGACCCCGAACAGCAGCGCATGGTCGCGGCGATCCTGACCATGGCCGAGCGGCTGGAACTGGACACGCTGGCCGAAGGCGTCGAAACCGTCGGCGAACACGCTATGCTGGCGCAGCTTGGCTGCGGCCATGTGCAAGGATTTGGCATCGCCCGCCCGATGCCCTTGGAACAGACCTTCGACTGGATGCGCGCACACAACACCAAGATCGAGGACACGCCCAAGATCAGCCGTTCGGGCAACTGATATGAAAACAGGGCGATTCGTGATCAGCATAGGGGCCTGAAACCCAATAACCGCTTGACCTTTGGGGCTGCACTCTGTTGAACCCCTCGTGATATTCTCACGGACAGGCAAGGCTCTCTAATGGAAAACCAGAATAAGAACCTAATCCTCGCCACGGTACTCAGCTTCTTGGTGATCGTGGTATGGTTCGTGCTGTTCCCGCCCCCCGAGCCGGTGGAAGACCCGAACGCACCAGCCGTCACCGCGCAAGATGGGACCACGGCACCGGTTGCACCGCAGGCCGCGCCCACCACCACGGCGGCGCAACCCGTTGCCACACCCGCCACGGACGCGCCCCGCATTGCCATCAACACCCCCCGAATCGAAGGTTCGATCTCGCTTCTGGGTGGGCGCATCGACCAGATCGCGCTGAAAGACTACCGTGATACGCTGGACGCAGGGGCAGACATCGTCGATGTGATGCGCCCCGTCGGCACGCAGGATGCCTATTATGCGCTGTTCGGTTGGTCGCCCTCGACCGGACTGACGCTGGATGCAGTGCCTTCGCCCGACACGGTCTGGACCGCACCCGAAGGTGCAACCCTATCCCCCGACAGCCCCGTGACCTTGACTTGGGACAATGGTGCCGGCCTGACCTTTACCCGCCAGATTTCGGTCGATCAGGACTATATGTTCACCGTCACGCAATCGGTTCAGAACGCATCGGGTAGCACCGTGTCGCTGGCCCCTTATGGTACGCTGACCCGCCACGGCACCCCGTCGGACCTCAAGAAATTTTTTATCCTGCACGAGGGCACCGTGGCCATGGCCGATGGCACCCTTGAAGAGCAGACCTACAAGAACATCGCCAAATTCGATTACAACTATGCGCAGGGCGCCAAGGCCGAAGTGACCACCACGGAGCAGTCCGGCTGGATCGGCTTCACCGACCACTATTGGCTGTCTGCCCTGATCCCTGCCGATGATCAGCCCGTCCGCCAGATTAACAAATTCATCGAATCGCGCGACATCTATCAAACCGCAGCCCTGATGCCGACGCAGACCGTAGCGGACGGTACGGATACCTCGATCACCACCCGCCTGTTCGTCGGCGCAAAGGAATGGGAAACGCTCAGACATTACCAGAACGAGGAAGGCGTCGCCGGTTTCGTCGACTCGATCGACTGGGGCTGGTTCTTTTTCCTGACCAAGCCGATCTTCGCACTGTTGCACAAGCTGCACGCGCTGATCGGCAACATGGGCTGGGCCATCATCGCGCTGACCTTCATCCTCAAGGGCATCGTCTTTCCGCTGGCATATAAATCCTATGCCTCCATGGCGAAGATGAAAGAGCTTCAGCCGAAAATGGAGAAGCTGAAGGCGGAAGCAGGCGATGACCGCCAGAAGGTGCAGCAGGGCATGATGGAGCTGTACAAGAAGGAAAAGGTGAACCCCGCCTCGGGCTGTCTGCCGATCCTGATCCAGATCCCGATCTTCTTCTCGCTCTACAAGGTGATCTTCGTCACGCTGGAACTGCGCCATGCGCCGTGGATCGGCTGGATTCGCGACCTGTCCGCACCCGATCCTTCGTCGATCTTGAACCTGTTCGGCCTCCTGCCCTTTGCTGCGCCTGATCCCAGCTCAATCCTGGCCTTCATCTCGCTTGGCATTCTGCCGATCCTGCTGGGAATCTCGATGTGGTTGCAACAGAAACTGAACCCGGCCCCCACCGACGCCACACAGGCGATGATCTTTGCATGGATGCCTTGGGTCTTCATGTTCATGCTGGGCGGCTTTGCCAGCGGCTTGGTCATTTACTGGATCACCAACAACACGATAACTTTCATCCAGCAGTATTCGATCATGCGGCTGCACGGGTATAAGCCGGACGTGTTTGGCAACATCAGGAAAAGCTTTAGTAAAAAATCGAAGGAAGAGACCAAGTGACGGCCACGCTTACCCATATCTTCCGGCACCCGATCAAGTCGATCGGGGTTGAGGAAATGGAAAACGCGCCCCTGCGAACGGGGCGCGTTCTGCCTTTGGACCGCACCTTTGCCGTGACGCATGAAGGTGCGAAATTCACAGGTGCGCCAGCACATTGGCAAAGCAAAAGCAATTTCATTCGCGGGGTTGCGGGGCCAGAACTGATGGCCGTCACGGCCCGCTGCCACGACGGGCAAATCACCCTGTCGCACCCGCGCCAGCCGGATCTGACCATTGATCCGGCCTGTGACGGACCTTTGCTGATCGACTGGCTGCGCCCGCTTTGGCCCGCCAATCGCCCCGATCCCATTGCGCTTGTGCCTGCGCCGGGCCATGGGTTGACCGATGTGCCGCAACCCTATCTCTCCATCGGCAGCCTTTCGACCCTGCGCGCCCTGTCAGACCGCGTCGGCACCGACCTGTCCCAACATCGGTTCCGCGCGAATCTTTGGATCGATGGCTGGCCACCCCTGCACGAACGTGACCTGATCGGCAAACATATCCGCATCGGCGACGCGCTGCTGAAGGTGGCTGAGCCTATCACGCGCTGCCGCGCCACTTGCGCGAATCCCGAAACCGGCGCTGTCGATGCCGAGGTCCCGGATGCGCTTGACGCCGCCTGGCAACATCAGGATTTCGGCATCTATGCCGCGGTCGTCGAACCCGGCCAGATCACCCGCGGCGACGCGGTAAAGGAGGCGTAATGCAACTTCCCTTCCCTCTTGTCGAAGACCCGGATAAGGACGCGCTGGAGCGCGGCCGCAAGCTGTTCGCGGGCGAGACCGATTTCGTCAAAGGCGTGGTCGCCATGTCCGGCCTGCCCCCCGCCGACCGGATGGAGGTCTGCTTTGCAGGCCGATCCAACGTGGGGAAATCCAGCCTTATCAACGCGCTGACCGGCCGCAAGGGTCTCGCGCGCGCATCGAACACGCCGGGCCGCACGCAGGAAATCAACTTTTTCACTGCGGGCGACCTCTATTTGGTGGACCTTCCCGGCTATGGTTTCGCCAATGCGCCGGTGGCGGTGGTCGAAAAATGGCAGCGACTGTTGAAACAATACCTGTCGGGCCGCCAGACCCTGCGCCGTGCTTTCGTGCTGATCGACACCCGTCATGGCATCAAGAAGGTGGACGAGGAAATCCTCTCCTTGCTGGACAGCGCCGCCGTGACCTTTCAGGTGGTGATGACCAAGGCCGACAAGGTGAAAGCCGCCGATCAGGAAAAGGTGCTGGCGCAGGTGCGTCAGGCCCTGTCGAAACATCCCGCCGCCTTCCCCGAGATCATCCTGACCTCCTCGGAAAAGGGCGATGGTATCCCGACCCTGCGCAGCGTCATCGCCGATCTGGACTGACGCAATTTCAGCCCATCGGCCTATTGGAAGGCAGACATGAAAAGCCCCCGCCCGAAATATCGGACGGGGGCTTTTTTGCTTCGGTTGGATCAGGCCAAGTCGAAACGGTCTGCGTTCATGACCTTGGTCCATGCAGCAACAAAATCGCGCACGAATTTTTCGCCCGCATCGTCCTGGGCATAGACCTCGGCATAGGCGCGCAAAATCGCGTTGGACCCGAACACCAGATCGACGCGGCTGGCGGTCCATTTCACCGCACCGCTGCTGCGGTCGCGGATTTCATAGCTGCCGCTATCGACGGGCACCCATTCGTTCGCCATATCCGTCAGGTTCACGAAAAAGTCCGTGGTCAGCGCACCGGGACGGTCGGTGACCACGCCATGGTCAGTGCCGCCGTGGTTGGTGCCCAGCACCCGCATACCGCCGACAAGCACAGTCATTTCCGGCGCGGTCAGCCCCAGAAGCTGCGCACGATCCAGCAGCATCTCCTCGGCCGAGACGACATAGTCATTCTTCAGCCAGTTGCGGAACCCATCAGCCAGCGGTTCAAGCGCTTCAAAGCTATCCGCATCGGTCTGCTCGGGCGAGGCATCGCCGCGTCCCGGCGCAAAGGGCACGTCCACGTCAAAACCGGCGGCCTTGATAGACTGCTCCAGCCCCACGTTCCCCGCCAGCACGATCACATCCGCCACGGATGCGCCGGCCTCGGCGGCGATAGGCTCCAGCTTGGCCAGAACAGCGGCCAGACGGGCGGGCTCGTTGCCTTCCCAATCCTTTTGCGGTGCTAGACGGATGCGCGCGCCATTGGCACCGCCCCGCATGTCAGACCCGCGATAGGTGCGGGCGCTATCCCATGCGGTTGCGATCATGTCAGCCGCACCCAGACCGGCGGCGGCGATTTTCGCCTTCACCGCATCCACGTCATAGCCGGTGGACCCTGCGGGGATCGGGTCTTGCCAGATCAGGTCTTCGGACGGAACATCCGGCCCCACCCAGCGGGCTTTCGGCCCCATGTCGCGGTGGGTTAGCTTGAACCATGCGCGGGCAAAGCAATCGTCGAAATAGGCCGGGTAGGCCATGAATTTCTCGCATATGGCGCGATATGCCGGGTCCACCTTCATCGCCATGTCGGCGTCGGTCATGATTGGCTTGGTCTTGATCGAGGGGTCTTCGACATCGGCTGGCATGTCTTCCTCGGCGATGTCCACCGGCTCCCACTGCCATGCGCCTGCGGGGGATTTCTTCAGCTCCCACTCGTGGCCGAACAGCATGTCAAAATAGCCCATGTCCCACTTGGTCGGGTTCGCGGTCCATGCACCCTCGATGCCGGAAACCACCTGGTCGCGGCCGATCGAACGACCCTTGGTGTTGAACCAGCCCATGCCTTGCACTTCGGGGCCTGCGGCCTCTGGCTCTGGCGACAGGTTGGCCGCGTCGCCATTGCCGTGGCATTTGCCAATGGTGTGGCCGCCGGCGGTCAGGGCAGCGGTTTCCTCGTCATCCATGGCCATACGGGCAAAAGTTTCACGCACCTGCGCAGCGGTGGCCATCGGGTCGGGCTTGCCGTTCACGCCTTCGGGGTTCACGTAAATCAGGCCCATCTGCACGGCGGCCAACGGGTGTTCCATGGTGTCCGGCTTCGACACATCGTCATAACGGCTGTCGGATGGCGCCAGCCATTCCTTTTCCACACCCCAATAGGTGTCCTTTTCAGGGTGCCAGATGTCTTCGCGGCCAAAGGCGAAGCCATAGGTTTTCAGCCCCGCGACCTCATAGGCGATGGTGCCGGACAGGATCATCAGGTCGGCCCAGGAAATCTTGTTGCCGTATTTCTTCTTGATCGGCCACAGCAGGCGGCGCCCCTTGTCGGTGTTCACATTATCGGGCCAGCTGTTCAGCGGGGCGAAACGCTGATTACCGGTGCCGCCACCGCCGCGCCCGTCGGCCAGCCGGTAAGACCCCGCCGCGTGCCACGCCACCCGCGCGAACATTCCCACATACGATCCCCAGTCAGCCGGCCACCATTCCTGGCTTTCAGTCATCAATGCGCGCAGATCGTTCTTCAGCGCCTCGACATCCAGTTTCGCCAGCTCGGCGCGGTAATCGAAGTCAGGGCCAAGGGGATTGGTCTTGCGGTCGTGCTGGTGCAGGATGTCAAGGTTCAGTGCCTGCGGCCACCATGCCATGACAGAATTGCCCTGTTCGGTGTTCCCACCATGCATCACGGGACATTTGCCAGCGGTGTTGATGTCATTTCCATCCATGATCGTATTCCTTCGTTGAGGCGCGGACGCCTTTGGTGATTCTGTCGCTGCGGGACGGGTGCGAATAGCTGCGACCCGCCCTCGCAAAGCGCAGATTGCCTTGCAATTGTATCACTTTTGGGAATTAATTAAATTTTGTTTTTCCAATACCTACGATAAGCTACAGTTATGAAAACTCTGACCATGAAACATCTGCGCTATTTCGAGGCGCTGTCGCGGATCGGCCATTTTGGCCGTGCTGCGAATGAATGCGCTATCTCGCAGCCTGCACTTTCCGTGCAAATGAAGGAACTTGAGGCGCTGATCGGTGCGCCGCTGATCGAACGCGGCGCACGCCAGATCCGGCTGACGGGGCTGGGGGATGCACTGGCCGAACGGGCCCGCGACATCCTGCGCGCCGTGGACGAGATCGAGGATCTGACCCGCACATCGCAGGGCGCCTTGGCCGGGCGGCTTCGGATCGGGGTGATTCCCACCATCGCGCCCTACCTGCTGCCAGGACTTATTCAGGATTTGAACACGCAGCTACCCAATATCGACATCTGGCCGCGCGAGGCGGTGACCCGCACGCTGCTGAACGACCTGATGGGCGGTCAGTTGGACGTGGCCATCGTCGCCCTGCCCGTATCGGAACCCTCCTTGCACGAAGAGCCGCTTTTCGACGAGGAATTCGTGCTGGTCCGCCCCGAGTCAGAGGCAAACCTGCCCGCCCCCAACCCAGAAACCCTGCGCGAGATGCGTCTACTGCTTCTGGAGGAAGGGCACTGTTTCCGCGATCAGGCGCTGTCCTTTTGCAACATCGGCACAAAGCCGCCGCGCGATCTGATGGAGGGGAGTTCCCTGTCCACGCTGGTGCAGATGGTCGGCGCGGGTATCGGTGTCACACTGATTCCGGAGATGGCGCTGCCCGTCGAAACACGCGCCGCGCCGGTTTCGGTGCAGCGCCTGCCCGCCCCGCGCCCCAGCCGCACGGTTGGCATGATCTGGCGGAAATCCACGCCGCTTGCGGGGCAATTGTCGGAACTGGCGCAGCGGGTCCGGCAGTTTGGCAAATCTCAATACGGCCAATAGGGCGCGCGCAGATCGGGCTTGAGAACCTTGCCGATTTCACTGCGGGGCAGATCATCGCCCAGCTCGATCCGGCTGAGACGCAGCATTTATCCCTGCTTGGCATTGGCCCATGCGAAGATATCCTCTGCGGTCGTGGTCGCGCCCTTTTCAATCACGATAAGGCCAAGCGGCGTTTCACCCCTTGTATCGGACGGGATCGCAATCAACACCATGACCGCGACATCGCGATACTGGCACAGCACGCCTCCAGATCAGCGGCGTATATATTGAACCCGCCAGAAATGATCATGTCTTTTTTGCGGTCCAGCAGTTGCAACGCCCCATCGGCATCGAACCGCCCCATATCGCCGGACCGGATGAAATCGCGCCCCCTCTTCGTCGCGCCATAATAGTTCCGAAGTCTTGTCCGGCAGGTTTTGGTAGCCCGCCATAATCGACGCGACGGA
This sequence comes from Rhodobacteraceae bacterium UBA3069, assembly GCA_002366795.1. Taxonomy (GTDB): domain Bacteria; phylum Pseudomonadota; class Alphaproteobacteria; order Rhodobacterales; family Rhodobacteraceae; genus UBA3069. The sequence goes on from DFBX01000022.1 coordinate 16,937, forward strand.
CACGCCGCCCTCGATCATTCCGTACAGGTCGATCAGGTTGCCGGGCCAGCGGACCTGTACCTTGGCAATCAGCGGCTCAGGCAAACGGGCCGAGGTCAAGAATTTACACTTGTAGCTGGACAGGTCGTATGCGCCGATCTGCGCGGCCACCTTCGTTTGCGTCGCAGACACCACCAACAGCCCCGCGCTGCTGTCGGCCATCATGGTGCACGGCGCGTCCTGCGTAGCGCTGTAGGCGCAAAGGCACGAAACAGGCCCCTGCCGAAAGCACCGCCGCCATAAGCACCACATGCGCGACCGAAATTTTCCCAAGCGACGCGACCATATCCCCGCGCCCGATCCCGCGCGCTTGCAACGCGCCATTCACGCGGGCCACGTGATCGGCGCACTCGTGCCATAACAGCACGTCATCCCCACAGATCAGCGCCGGCCGATCACCCCTAGCTTGGCCATTGCGGGCGATGGATGCGCCGAAGTCCAGCAGGGTTTCCCCTTGGACCGCAGGCGGGTTGAAAAGGACATGGGTTCTCTCCGGTTCATGGAACAGTTCATGGACATGGGAAGGTAAAGCGAGATCGCATGGACAAGGATCAGGATCAGAACCACGAGCAAGATGAAAAGCCGCAGCGCGATCGAGGCATCGTCTCGCAGCCCCGCCAGCGAATTGGGCGGGCCGGTCAAAGCGATCAGAGCCACGAAGATTTTTACGCAGGCCGCGATGAAGCAAATCGCGCCGGTGGTGGTCATCGTCTCGCGCAGAAGCGGGATGATCAGATCGGGGGTCGGGAAAATGAACAACGGCAGCCGCAGATTTTGCATTTGGGCGGGAAGTGTCATTTCGGGTCCTCCGTGCAGGGATCAAGCCACAAAGCCTTGCGGGAACAGCGCGTCTATTTCGGATGGGATTGCCCTTGCGCCTTGCAGCGCCGCGCGACTGTCGGCGGCGGCGACCTCGCGCCCATGCCCGCAACGTCAATGATGCGCACGCCCGCAAGCGGTGGTGCAGATGCGCTATATGCATCTGTCATTCCTTTCGTGAATGGCGGTAGGCCGCCGTATCGCGCGCTCAGCGGCGCGAGATTGCCGTTTTCAGGTTGCCACGCATCTTGTGCAGCACCTTCAGCGTTGTTTGCAGGTCCACGTCCGAGATCCCTGCATTGGCAATCTCGTCCAGATCAAAGACCTTCTTGGTCATGATCTTCACCAGCGCCTTGGCCTTTTCGGTCGCGTAGATGCGGTTGGAACGGCGATCTTCCGGATCGGCCCGGCGCTCGACAAAGCCGCGCGCCTCCAAGCGGTCAATCAGCTTGGAGGTGGTGACGGTGGCGATTTCCATCCGGCTGGCCAACTCTGCCTGCCGCAGCCCGTCCTCTCTGAGCAGATGCACCAGAACCCACCCTTGCGACATGGTCATGTCATGAGGTTTGAGCATCGCATCAAAGGTAATCCTGCGGAAACGGGCAATATCTTGGAACACAGGGTTATTATCATCGCTGAGCGAGGTCTCTTTGGGCATGTTTTCCTGCTCCATCTCAGCCTATCCGGCAGATCGCGTTCTCTTACGAGACTGGCCGTCACTAGGCAAGGTTGGGGCCATTGCGCATCAGATCAGGCCCCATGCGAACACGTCGCCCGAACGATCCAGATCATAGAAATTCGCCTTCATCGCCGGGATCGCGTGGTCGCGTACCGTTTCCGGCGTCCAACCTTCGGAACGGTGGACCGACCGCACGGGACGCGGCTGGCTCATCAGGAAAATCTCGTTGTTGCGGATGCAGAAAATTTGCCCCGTGAAATCGCAATCGGGTGCAGCCAGCGCCACGCAAAGCGGTGCGATCTTGGCTGGTGTCATTTCCTTGATCCCCTCGACGCGGGCTTTTTCGGCCTCGGTCTTGGCGGGGATGGTACCGATCAGGCGCGACCAAGCAAAAGGCGCGATACAGTTGGACCGCACGTTGAACCGCGCCATGTCCAGCGCCAACGATTTCGACAGGCCGACGATGCCCATCTTGGCCGCCGAATAGTTCGCCTGCCCGTAATTTCCGATCAGGCCTGAGGTCGAGGTAAAATTCAAAAAACACCCCGAGGCTTGCATCTTGAACTGCTGCGCAACGGCCTGCGCCATGTTGAAACTGCCCTTGAGGTGGACGGCAATCACCGAATCCCAGTCTTCCTCGGTCATCTTGTGAAAGATCACATCGCGCAGGATCCCGGCATTGTTCACCACCACATCGATGGCGCCGAATTCGTCCATGGCCTGTTCATACATGCCGCGCGCATCCTCGGACTTGGCGACATTGCCGAAATTGGCCGTCGCCTCGCCGCCCGCCGTGCGAATTTCGTTCACCACTTCTTGCGCAGGGGCTGCATCCGCGCCCGCGCCGTCAGCCGCACCGCCCAGATCGTTGACGATCACGCGCCCGCCATGTGCAGCCATCATCAGCGCGATATCGCGCCCGATGCCGCGCCCGTGACGACCACGACCTTTCCATCCGGCATTTCGGCTCCTCCCGTGCATGGTTTGTCATTTCAAATTACTTAGCTTGATCATTGCTTGCAGGATAATTACGCGTCGACTTGATCGCGAGGCTTACAAAGCCGGCCTTGCAAACCATTCGGGAGGAAGAAGCCAATGCTCGAACCCAGCTTGCTGCAACATCTGGTTTTTGCCGATTGGGATATGCCGGGCGATAGCCTGCCCTTCAGCACGCTAAATTATGGCAGCATGCTGGCGGATGATCCTTGAGCACCCGCGCTTTACCGAATTCGACTTTTCCTCGATCCGGTGCCTGACCCATGGCGCGTCGCCCATGCCGGTCAAGCTGATGGAACGCGCACTGGCGGTGATCCCCGGCATCGTTTTCCGTCAGGGTTACAACATGACCGAAACCTCGCCGGTGCTGACCGTGCCGCCCCCCGGCCGACCACATGCCCGGCAACCGACAATCGGCAAGCTGGCCTCGGTCGGCAAGCCGATGATCTATTGCGATCTGCGCGTGTTGGATGAAAATGATACCCTCCTGCCCCCGGCCAGACGGGGAAGGGGATCGTGCGCGGTCCGCAGGTGATGAACGGCTATTGGAACCGCTCCGAGGAAACCCCCGAGGCCATGCGCGGCGGGTTCTATCGCACGGGCGGAGGCCAGTTATCTGGGCGAAGACGGCTATCTGTTCCTCGTGGGCTGCACCAACGAGATGATCATTTCGGGCGGACAAAAATGTCTATCCAATCGAAACGGAAAGCGCGCTGTCGGATGCCATGAAAGAGGCATTTGCCGACAGCGCGCAGGGTTTGGCCATCGATCCCGACTGGCTCCGAATGCAGATTCTGCGCCGGGGGCGATCTGAAAAAGATGCTGGCCAATCACAAGGCGGACAATGTCGGCGGGACCAAGGTTTTCGGCACCCGCATGCGACATCTGCACGGCTGGCTATGCCAGTTGCGCGATCTGCCCGTGCCGGTGATCTGCGCCGTGGATTGACCTGCCTATGGTGCGGGCTTGGGACATTGCACGCATGCAGTGCAATGCTTCGTCCACCGCCATTGCCCTGACAGCACAGATCAGCGCCCGTTCGATGGAAGAAAACGCGGACACCCTGCTTGCTATGAAAGCGCAGGCACAATTCATCTGCCTCGCCAGCCGCTATCATCAACCGGTGCCCGACCGATTCGTGACCAAGCAAACGCCGCGCTTCGATTTCAAGTAAAGCCGGTTTGCGATAAATCAGCGGCGGGCCTTCAGGTCAGAACGCTCGCTGCCACCAAAGCCGCAATCTGCGCGACGTCATAGCCCAATTCAGCCAGAACCAACGCAGTGTCACGCCCGAAATTCGGGGCCGGCATATCGACCTGCGCGGGGGTCTTGCTCAGTTGGAACCCACAGGCCTTCGAACCACGACGGGGCGCCATCGCGGCGCGGCAGCGACTGGAAATACCCCTAGGTTTTCAGTTGCGCATCATTGGCCAGATCGTCCGGCGATGCCGCGATATGAGCGGCAACGCCCGCGCCAGGCAAAAGCGCCTCGACCTCTGCCAAGCTGCGGGATTTACACCAACCGGACAAGGCCGCGTCGATTTACGGCTTTTGCGCTTTGTGGATGGAAAAATCCGCCAGGTCCTGCGCCTTGAGTTCTGCCAATGCGGTTACCTCGGCCAATGCCAGCCATGTGGCATCAGTCATACTGACCGCGACCCATGCAGTTTCAACCGAAGGCACCGCGCAGGAGTACAGGTTGTTCGGTACAAACGCGTCGCCGCGATTGCCCCGCGCCTTGGGTCCCTGCCCCGGGGAGGCGAATTCGGCAAATACCTCGGCGATCAAATCGCATTCCCGCTTCGGCCTCCGAGACATCAAGATAGCGCCCGTGTCCGGTGCGGCGGCGATCGTCAAGCGCGACCTTTTTCGGTGGGTAAATTCAGCGTCACACCCAGTTTGCCCACCTTGCAATTTTCATAAAGGCTCGACCGGTCCAGGTCGCGCTCTCCGCCGGGATAGGGGCCTGTCAGCCGAGTCACCTTGGGCTTTTTCGCGCTTTCAATGCGGATCACACGCGCCCCGAAATCGGCAAGGCAGCGGCCGCCCAAAACAAAGAGCGGCCCTGACCGTCGAACGCCCCTGTGCTCTTGTATCACTGCCCGTCGCGGGTTCGACACACAGCACATCGGCCCCCATCAGTGCCAGCATCCGCCCTGCCAACACGCCGCGCGCGCGCCGGTCAGATCAAGCACCCGCAGCCCGGCCAATGCACCGCCAGTCATGCTACCACCGATCCTCGGTCGTCAGCACCGCCGTGGCCGCGGCCGAGAACATGCCGCCAACCCCATGCACCAGAGACAGTTTCGCGCCCTTGACCTGTGCAGGGGAAATGCCACGCATCTGCCGAACCCCTTCTTGCAGGGCGAACATGCCATACATGCCTGAATGCATGTAGCTAAGGCCACCGCCATTGGTGTTCAGCGGCAGCTTGCCACCCGGGCGGGTGTTGCCCTCGGCGATAAAGGCGCCGCCCTCGCCCTTGGCCACGAACCCCAGATCCTCCAACCCGTAAATCGGAAGATGCGCGAAGGCGTCGTAGATCATCAGGTGATCCACGTCCGAATGCGTGATGCCAGCGCTTTCAAACGCCATTTTGCCCGACACACGGAATGCCTTGGAACTGGTGAAATCCTCCATCTGGGAAATCATCGGGCCCTCGGCGCTCTCCCCGCCCATGCCGCGCAGGTAAACGGGTTTCGTCGGGAAGTCCTTCGCCCGATCAGCTGAAGTCAGGATCAACGCGCCGCCACCATCGGACACAAGGCAGCACATTAGCTTGGTAAAGGGCCAGGCGATCATCTTGGCGTTCAACACCGCGTCCACGGTCAGCGGGCCACGCGCCGTGGCGCGGGGGTGGAACGCCGCCCATTCACGCTGCACCACCGCGACCGATGCGATCTCCTCCAGCGTCAGGCCGTCGTCTTTCATCTTGCGCAGCACCGGCAGGGTAAAGCGCGAGGGCGGTAACAACGCACCGTAGATCGACTCGAATTCCTGCTGCTGCATGGATGGGAACAAGGGCCGGTGGCCGCGATTTCCTGACCGACCGCTTTCGCCGTGGGTGATCAGAACCGTGGTGCAAAGCCCCGCCTTGATCGCTGCCGTCGCGTGGCGCACATGCGCAATGAAAGAACACCCTCCGACAGAGGTGCCATCAAGCCAAGTCGGCGTGATGCCAAGGTATTGGGCAATCTCGGCTGCGTCATGGCCGCCCGTGGCGATTCCGTCGATATCCTTTACCGTCAGCCCGCAATCGGCCAGCGCGTTCAGCGCAGCATCGGCGTGCAGTCCGGTTTGCGACAATTCGGGCACCTTGCCCATGCAGGTGGATTCGGCGGCGCCGACAATGGCGATTTCTGCGCGGCTCATGCGGCACTTCCTGTCGCGGGACGAAACTGCGGCACGGTGGTTTCTCCCCGCTGCTCGAAAGTGACTTCCAACGGCATATCCAGTTGCAGCGCCGCGGGGTCGGGCGGGCAATCGACGATGTTCGACATCATGCGCGGACCTTCCTCCAACGCAACCACGGCCACGGTGAAGGGCGGCTCGTATCCCGGTGCGGGCAACTGGTTGATGACATAGGAATGCAGCGTGCCGCGCCCCGTGGCCTGAAAAGCCGACACATCGCGTGACCCGCAATTCGGGCAGAACGGGCGCGGCGGGAAATAGGGCGCATCGCATGGCGCGCAACGTTGCAGCATCAGCTTACCCAGTTTGGCACCGTCCCAATAAAACCGTGTTTCGGGATAGATAACGGGTTCGTGTCTCTGGCTCATCTTTTCGACCTTTCGCTTCAGCCCAAGCGGGCCAGACCATTGTTCAGAACGACGATATCGCGCTCGACCACACGGGACCGAAACGAGATGTCATCGCCATTTTTCCACATCTCGGTGCGGATCGTCTCGCCCGGATAGACAGGGGCCGAGAACCGCAATTGCAGATGTTTCAGCGCCTCTGACCGGCCGCCCGCCAGCGCCTGCGTGATCGACCACGCGGCAACACCCAGCGTGCAAAGCCCGTGCAAGATCGGCCGTTCGAACCCCGCGCCCCGGGCTATTTCGGGGTCTGCGTGCAACGGGTTGAAATCGCCCGACAGCCGGTAAATCAACGCCGCGCCTTCGGAGGTTTTGTGTTCATGCATCGCCTCTGACGCACCATCCGGTAGCGTATGTATAGACTTGACCGGACCGGAAGGGCCGCCAAAGCCACCATCCGCACGGGCAAAACTGGTGCCTTCCACGGTGGCGATCAATTGCCCGCTGTCCTTGTCGGAAATCTCGCGCTCGGAATTGATCAGCGCGCCCTTGCCCTCGCCCTTGTCGATGATGCCCGTGATACGGGTGCGGCCGATCAGGGTTCCTTCGGCGGGCAGCGGCGCGTGCAGTGTCAGGCTTTGTTCGCCATGCAGCAGTTTTTGCCATGTGATACCGGTGTCTGGCTCCATCGCCCAGAACCCCGGATAGGCCAGCACATTGACCATAGCGGGAAGGGCGCAAACCCATCGGCCCCTTCATAGGTCGCGCGCAGATGAGCGGGGTTCAACGGGTCCGTTCCCAGCCCAAGCCCGAGCGCAAAGAGGATCGTATCCTTTTTCGTATAGTGATGCTCTATCGGCGCGAATTTGCGCGCCATCAGCGCGTCATGGTCGATCATGGTCGATCATGGACAATCCTCCCTTTGTCAGCGAGAAGATTACATATACTGCGAGTCCTTGAACA
>DFBX01000067.1 GCA_002366795.1 Rhodobacteraceae bacterium UBA3069
CCTGCAATTACGCCCGCCGTCTCAAAACTCTCAGCGGGCTCACGCCCTATGAATGCATCTGTAAGATCTGGACTTCTGAGCCGGATCGATTCATCGTGAACCCGATCCACCAGATGACGGGACTAAACAGCTAGGCGGCGTCAAACGCCAGCTTGCCAAACATCTTAAAGACAAGGGGCAACTTGTGGCGAAGGAAATAAAGAAATGGGATCGCGATCTTGCAATGGAAAAATACGAAGCTGAGCAGCTACGCGAGGGGGCGCGATTGGCGCACCCACGCGAAAAGGCACTCCGCATCGCATAGGCTGCGCGCAAAGCTGAGCCAGGCGTAACCGCGAAAACTGCACGGCCCTTCAGCACGGGGCGCAGGGAGAGATCAGGGCGCTGTGGATGATCACGAAACGGGCCCCGCTGTCCTTGTAGGTCACGGCGAATTCACCCTTGGCTGCATGCCCGTTCAGCGCAAGGATCACGGCCCCGGCACATGCTGCTTCTCGCATCACTTCAAGCTGTGCCAGGCCATTGCGCAGGACAACGGCAACAAGATCATCGACGCCTGCACCCAGACCCGTCTGGGTCGTTGCGCCGCGCGACACTCTGTTTTCACGCATCTCGCGACTGAGGCGTTGATCAAAGTCTGCGACAAAGGCATTGGCCATTTGGTGTCCCCCGGTTCTATTGTGCCTGAATGGCGGTGTTTTTTGCGTGCCCGCTGTCGAGCTTTTGCGAACGGGCTGCCAAAGCCACCATGGGGTGGCAGTGTGGTGTGCGGAGGCCGTCGAAGACGGGCTTAGTGTTTTGCTATGCGGAATGGTATTTCGTTTTTTGCATTTGCCATCTTGCATCCGAGATTGTCGTGCGGCAGGCTCCATTCCGTATAACTGTTCGTAAGTTGGCCGAGACGCTTGGCAGGTTTGGTTCAACAGCGCCTTGCATCGACCGATTTGCTTAGAGATTCGGACCTGCCGTTCCGGCAGGAATGATGTGCAAACTGGGAGGAATTTTCATGCGTATTACTTCATTGGCGGCAGCTCTTTGCCTTGCTTCAGGGCCACTTGTGGCTCAGGAAGTCGACCTACCTTCACAGCTGACCTGGACCGCCTATGGCACCGGATCGGCCGGTTATAACCAGTCCGTCGCCATCGGCGCGGCATTGCAGGAAGCCAACGGCGTGAACCTGCGGGTGCTGCCTGGCAAGAATGACATCGCCCGCACGGAACCGCTGCGTCAGGGCAAGGTTCAGTTTTCGGCCAACGGTGTTGGCGGTTCGTTCATGGCACAGGAAGGTGTTTTCCAGTTCGGTGCTGAAAACTGGGGGCCACAGCCCGTCCGCGTGCTTGCCGCCAACAACGGTGGTGCTGTCGGCCTGTCTATGGCCGTGGCCGCTGAAGCCTGTGAAAAAGCAGGCAAGCCCGGCTGTGAAGGGTTCGAATATTCTGACCTCAAGGGCATGCGCGTGGCTTACGTCAAAGGTGCCCCCGGGCTTAACGTCAACAACCAAGCCTATCTGGCCTACGGCGGTTTGACATGGGACGACGTCGAAGTCGTTGAATTTGGAGGTTTCGGTGACAGCTGGGCCGGCATGATCGACGGCAGCGTCGATGCGGCATTCGCCTCAACCAACTCCGGTCGCGCTTACGAGGCCGCCTCTGGCCCGCGCGGCGTGTATTGGCCACCAATTGACCCGAACAACACCGAAGGACTGAAGCGGATGCAAAGCATTGCGCCATTCTTCGCGCCCATGACGGCCGTTGTCGGAGCTACAATCGATGGCACAGATGGCACACCAACGGCGGGCTATGCCTATCCGGTTCTGATGACCTATGCAGAGCAGGATGCGGACCTGACCTACAACATGACCAAGGCGATGCAAGTCTACTTCGACGCCTACAAGGGCAACGCACCGGGCATCAATGGTTGGGCGCTCGACAAGCAGGACTTCCAGTGGGTGGCACCATACCACGAGGGCGCGGTCCGCTATTACAAGGAAGCGGGCGTCTGGAACGATGAGGCACAGGCGCACAATGACAATCTGATTGCCCGTCAGGCCGCCCTGATGAAAGCGTGGGAAGAGTTGAAGGCCGAAGGCCCTGACAACTGGGAAGAAGCCTGGGACGCAAAGCGCCGCGAAGCGCTTGAAGCAGGTGGTTTCGCCGTCGTTTTCTGAACCGGTGAAGTTAAAATAGAAGGCGGACGGGCTTTTGGGCCCGTCTGAAGCGTTTCGCCCGGCGACCCGGGCCAACCCATCGAGAGCGCAATGACAGAAAAAACCGGCACCCAGGACCGCGGTGGCTCCGCGCTCGAAGCTGAACGTCAGGCGGAGCGGCTGACCTTTTCCGGCGCTGCACGCTGGATGATCATCCTGTTCACGCTGGCCGCGATTGGTATTGCGATAAATCAGCTGTTCAACCTGCGGATCGGTGGGTATTCATTTCTAGAAGGAATGTACCTGTACATTCTTGCCGGTCTTTTCCTGAGCCTCACGTTCATCACGTTCCGCGCGGGGGGGGCACCGTCGCCAAAGGTGCCGTGGTATGATTGGCTGCTGGCCGCGGCGACCGTTGGCATTTCTGTGTTCTTCGTCATGACCGCGGGGCAAAGTCTTGACAGCGGTTGGGAATACGCAGCCCCGGATCGTGCGGTCTGGGCGTCTATTGCATATTACATTCTGATCCTTGAAGGGACGCGGCGGGCTGGGGGATTGGTGCTTTTTGGCATTGTGCTGCTTTTTTCCCTTTATCCGACCTTTGCCGAGCATGTGCCCGACCCTTTGAACGGATTTACCCAGCCGTTTACCGATGTCATCCCCTACTTCATGATCTCGTCCGAGGCGTCCTTTGGTATCCCGATGCGGGCCTTCGGCAATCTGGTCATTGGTTTCATCCTATTCGGGGCCGTTCTGCAATTCACCGGCGGCGGCAAGTTTTTCAACAACCTCGCGATGGCGATGGTGGGTGGCTATCGCGGCGGCGCGGCAAAGGTGTCGATCTTTGCCTCGGGCTTTATGGGCTCCATGTCGGGTTCGGTCATCTCGAATGTTCTGACCACGGGGTCTGTATCGATCCCGGCGATGAAAAAGACCGGTTTCTCGCCCCGCTACGCCGCCGCGACAGAGGCTTGCGCATCGACCGGCGGGGTTCTGATGCCGCCGATCATGGGCGCGACGGCATTTGTCATCGCCTCATGGCTCAGCCGTCCCTACGTCGAGATCATGCTGGCTGCAGCAATCCCATCGCTGCTGTATTTCTTTGGCCTGTTCGTGCAGATCGACGCCTATTCGGCCCGTCGTGGCCTGAAAGGCTTGCCGAAGGCAGACCGTCCCAATGTGATGAAAACGCTTGGCGAAGGCTGGCTCTACATCGCCGTCTTTGCCCTGCTGATCTATCTGATGGTGGCCTTCCGCTGGGAGACAACGGCGCCTTTCTACGCGGTAGCCTTGCTGCTGGTGGTCAACCAGTTCCGCAAAGGCGACCGGGTGTCATGGGACGGCTTTTGGAACATCATCGTATCCGTCGGACGCACCCTGTCCGAACTGGTGGCGGTCTTGTTGGGCATCGGTATGATCGTCGGGGCTTTTCAGGCCACGGGTCTGACCGGACCGCTGGCCAATGAGCTGGTGCATATGGCGGGTAATTCCATGCCGATGCTGCTGGTCATGGGGGCTGTGACCTCGTTTATCTTCGGCATGGGGATGACGGTGACCGCCTGCTATATCTTCCTTGCCGTGGTTCTGGCCCCTGCGCTTGTGCAGGCCGGATTGAATGAACTCGCTGTGCATTTGTTCATTCTTTACTGGGGTATGGTCAGCTTCATTACGCCGCCTGTTGCGCTGGGTGCCTTCGCTGCCGCCTCCATGGCCGGGGCGAATGCGTTCAAGACGGGGTTCGAGGCGATGAAGCTGGGTGGCGTGATCTATGTGGTGCCGTTCTTCTTTGTGCTGAATCCGGCGCTGATCGGACAGGGGGCACCGACGGAAGTAGTCTTTGTGCTGATATGTGCCTTGGTCGGCGTTTGGTTCATCTCATCCGCCTTGCAGGGTTACCTCAGCTTTGTCGGGCCCTTGCATTCCGGTATGCTCAGCATGTTGATGCGGTTCGTTCTGTTCTTTGCGGGCCTTATGGTTGCGGCCCCTGTCGGCGGGGTTGCGGGGCTGAACCACACGGTTCTTACCCTGTCGGGGCTGGTCATCGCCTTTGTTCCTTTTGCAATCGCTTGGCGTGCCAGCCGTACAGATGACCTGAATGAAGGTCTTGCCTGAACCTTGTCGCCGAACGCCCTGATTTCCGGTCAGGGCGTTCGGCCCGGTCTCATAGGTTAATTCAACCCGCCTCGGCCACGCCGATAAAGCTGCGATTCCACGTTGGGCTGATCAGGATTTCGTTCAGGCAGACATGCGGCGGTGCCTCGGCGATGTAACGGACGATTGATCCCAGATCTTCAGGTTTTAGCATCTTGGCTATGTCCTCGGGCGCAGGTGGCTTGGGGCGGTGTTGCAGAATAGGCGTTGCAACCTCTCCAGGCATGAGCGCGGTGCAGCGGATGCCGTTGACACCTTCCTCTTGATTGATCAAATGGCTAAGTGCCACAACCGCATGTTTCGACGCGCTATAAGCTGGCCCCGTGAGACGAGAGGGATGCCGTCCCGCCCATGAAGAGGTGAGGATCAGCGTGCCTTGTCCCCGTTCGCGCATCTGCGGCAATACGGCAAGAACCCCGTTCATGACACCGTTCAGGTTGATATCGACCACCTTGGCAAAGTCTTCCGGCGTAATCGCAGACACCGCTCTGTTCGGCACATTGATCCCGGCGTTGGCCATGAAGATGTCGATGTGACCATGGCGCGCCAGCAGGTCATCGCAGATCGCCTGCGTGGCGTTTGCATCCGCAACATCCAGTTGCGCAGCCTCGGCAGAGCCGCCTGCCGCCGTGATTTCGGCCACGACGCGTTCCAACTCTGGCATCCGGCGACCTGATAGAACGACATGCGCGCCGCCTTCGGCCAGGGCTTTGGCCGAGGCCTCCCCGATACCGCCACCGGCGCCCGTCACCCATGCCACCTTCTTTTCCAGGAGATATAGCTGAAAGTTGGTGA
>DFBX01000058.1 GCA_002366795.1 Rhodobacteraceae bacterium UBA3069
AGCGTGATTTGTGCAACAAAGCCAAGTGGGAAACAACACGGCGCCCAGAACGAGCAAGCCTAAAATCACGATCCATTTCGGAAGGCCAACCAAGCGCCGCACGGTCCGAAGTTTGACCCAGTCAGGTTTCGAGAACAGCCCAACCGGTGTGTCTGCCTCGTACCACGGTGGCAAATGATCGAAGATGTTGGAAATCCCCTCGTTCGCAAAGGACTTTCTTTCCAGGGCTGCCCTGATATCGAATACCTTGGACGGCGCGTAGCCGACGGAAAGCAGACAGGCGACAATAGCGCCAGCCGATGTGCCGGCATATCCGAGCGGGTCGAAATACTCGGTGGCTTCGATGGCATTACCGACACCGACATGCGCAATACCCTTTGCGCCGCCGCCCTCGAAAACAAGGTAGGCCTTCGTTTTCACCGGCACATTTTGCCTGTCCGCCGCCGCGCTGCACTCGTCAAACAATACCCAGCCCTCTCTTTGCTGATATATCGTATGAAATACACCAGTATTTTCAACCGGCATTTGCATTGAGGGAATAGCATGCAACGGGCCCGCCTCCCCCTCTTGCCCCGCCCCGCGCCCTGCCCTAGAACAGCGACGTTGCGGCCAAGAGGACCAGACCATGCTCGATTTGACCTATGAAACCCCGAAACCCAAGGTGATTGCCGGTGCCAAGCACGATTGGGAGCTGGTCATCGGGATGGAGGTTCACGCGCAGGTGTCGTCGAACGCCAAGCTGTTTTCCGGCGCTTCCACCAAATTCGGAGCCGAGCCGAACTCCAATGTGGCGTTCGTGGATGCGGCCATGCCCGGCATGTTGCCCGTCATCAACGAATACTGCGTCGAACAGGCCGTGCGCACCGGCCTTGGGCTGAACGCTGAAATCAACCTGTTCTCGGCCTTTGACCGCAAAAATTACTTCTACCCCGACCTGCCGCAGGGCTACCAGATCAGCCAGCTTTACCACCCCATCGTGGGCGAGGGCGAAATTCTGGTGGATATGGGCCCCGGCGTGGCCCGCCTGGTACGGGTCGAGCGCATCCACCTGGAACAGGACGCGGGCAAGTCGATCCATGACATGGATCCGAACATGAGCTTCGTGGACCTGAACCGCACAGGCGTCGCGCTGATGGAGATCGTCAGCCGCCCCGATATCCGCGGCCCCGAAGAGGCCGCCGCCTATGTCACCAAGCTGCGCCAGATACTGCGTTATCTGGGCACCTGCGACGGCAACATGCAAAACGGCAACCTGCGCGCCGATGTGAACGTGTCGATCTGCCGTGCGGGTCAATATGAGAAGTATATGGAAACGCAGGACTTCTCGTATCTGGGCACGCGTTGCGAGATCAAGAACATGAACTCGATGCGCTTCATCCAGATGGCGATCGAGGTCGAGGCCCGCCGCCAGATCGCGATTGTCGAGGCAGGCGGCGAAGTTGTGCAGGAAACCCGCCTGTATGATCCCGACAAGAACGAAACCCGTTCCATGCGGTCCAAGGAAGAGGCGCATGATTACCGCTATTTCCCCGATCCCGACCTGCTGCCGCTGGAGATCGAACAAGACTGGATCGACGGCATCAAGGCCACCCTGCCCGAACTGCCCGACGTGAAAAAAGCCCGCTTCGTTGGTGATTTCGGCCTGTCCGAATATGACGCCTCTGTGCTGACCGCCGATGCTGAAAACGCGCAATTCTTCGAAGCCGCAGCCCAAGGCCGCGACGGCAAGCTGGCCGCCAACTGGATCATCAACGAACTGTTCGGCCGCCTGAAGAAAGAGGACCACGACATCGCGCAAAGCCCGGTCAGCCCTGCGCAGATCGGCCAGATCGTTGACCTGATCAAAAGCGATGCGATTTCCGGCAAGATCGCCAAGGACGTGTTCGAGATTTGCTACACCACCGGCCGCGACCCGTCCGAGATCGTCGAGACCGAGGGCATGAAGCAGGTCACCGACACCGGCGCGATCGAATCCGCCGTGGACGAGATCATCGCCGCCAACCCCGCGCAGGTCGAAAAGGCCAAGGCCAATCCGAAACTGGCGGGCTGGTTCGTCGGCCAAGTGATGAAGGCCACCGGCGGCAAGGCCAACCCCAAGGCCGTCAACGAATTGGTGGCGGCGAAACTGGGCCTGTAACCCCGCCCAAGCGAAATACCCAAGGCCCGGCGCACCCGCGCCGAGCCTTTCTTGTCCGCAGTATATCCACACCAAAAATAAACCATTCAACATTAAAACTAACGGCGCTGTGCAAACGGGGCCGCGATGCCGGGATATTTTTAGGAATTCAATATCTACGGGGGATCAACCGAGTTCATTGAACTGGCAATCCCTTCGGGAACTGATACCTCGGCCTATTCGGTCGTCATTTACGACGGCGCGGGCGCGATCCGGCAAACCCTTTCGCTGAATCCGGCCGTCACAACGATCGCGGGCGATGATGTCTACCTGTTGGACCCTGCCAATGACGGCCTGGTCAACCTGGACCATACCGATGCCATCGCTCTTGTGGACGACACCGGAACGGTGATCCAGTTCCTGTCGTGGAACGGGAACACCGTCAGCCCGTCGGTCGGCCCCGCCGCAGGCATGACCAGCACTCTTATCGGCACGGGCAGTTTCGGCAGTTCGTTTGAAACCACCGACGCTGGCAGCAGCTATCAAAACCAGGCCAGCCCGAACCCCGGGACGATCCCCTGTTTCGCCTCGGGCACCAACATCCTGACGCCCTGCGGGGAACGCGGAATAGAAACCCTGCGCGTCGGGGACGATGTGGTCACAGCCGCGGGCGAGGTGCGGCAAATCCGGTGGGTGCAATCGCGTGCCGTGTCGTTCATCGAAACACCAAAGGCCCCGCGCCCGATCATCATCGCCGCGGGTGCGCTTGGTCCGTCCTGCCCGATGTGCGATCTGGTGGTGTCCACCCAGCACCGGATCGCGGTCGGCGCCTTCGGGCAACTTGAACGGCTGTTTCCCGAACCGGGCCTGCTGGCGGCCAAGTCGCTGACCGCTCTCAAGGGGGTGCGGGTGATGCAGGGCGAGCGGCAGATTGTCTGGCACCACCTTGCACTGGACACCCATGACCTGCTGGTGGCGGTGGGATGCGTCGCGGAATCGCTGTTCTTCGGCCCGATGTGCCTGCAAAGTCTGACACGGCGCGACGCGTTGAACCTGCGCGAAAGGATGCCGCATCGTTTGACCGAAAGGGGGCACCCCGATGACATGCCCGCCTTGCCGATCATCCCGACCGGGGGCGCATCCAGATTCATCATGCACTCGACGAGATCCGGGCAAGCGCCAGCTATCGGAACCACACGCGATGTGAAACCTTGATCGCGGCTTGCGCGCCCTTGGCGCAACCACGGTCGGATCTGCCGGTCTGTCGGCGCTGAAAAAGCCACCGAGCGCACGGCGATCTGCCGCTGCCCCTTGCCACTGCCATTGCGCGCCCCTACCCTTTGCAAAACAGGAACAGGAGCCCGCATGACCGCCCCCTATCTCTCTGATTTCATGGAAATCCAGCCCGAGTGGATCGATTTCAACGGCCATCTCAACATGGCATATTACGGCGTCTTGTTCGACCAGAGCGTGGATCAGGCATTCATGGAATTCGGACTGGGGCCGGAGTATCGCGAGAAAACCGGCTTCACCACCTATTCGGCGGAATTCCACATCCGGTATTTGCGCGAACTGCATCTGGGCGACCGCGTGCGATCCTCTTTCCAGATCCTCGATGCGGGGCCGAAGTCGTTTCATTTCGTGCAAGAGCTGATCCACGAGGATGGCTGGGTCGCGGCCACGGGTGAAGGGATCACCCTTCACGTCGATCAATCAGGCCCGCGCGTTGCGCCTTACCCGACTGAAATAAAACAAAAGATTGACGCGATGGCGGCGGCGCATGCGGATCTTCCAGTGCCGGAATACGTGGGCAAACCCATGGCCATCAGGCGCTAAAGCCGCGCGCCGGCCCTCACGTCCCATGCCATGATCTCTCCCACCATGGCATCAAGTGGCAGGGCGGCCATGGCAGCCCCGCGGCGCATCGCCTCGCGCGGCATACCGAACACGATCGAGGTCTCCTCGTCCTGTGCAAGGGTGCGCGCCCCGGCGGCGCGCATTTCCCCCAGACCGGTGGCGCCGTCATCACCCATTCCGGTCAACAAGATGCCCAATGCGTTTTGCGCCGCAGCCTGTGCGGTGGAACGGAACAGAACATCGACCGAAGGGCGGTGGCGGCTGACATAGGGGCCTTGCATCACTTCGACCCGATAACCCTGCCCGCTGCGTTGCAGCAGCATGTGGTAATTGCCCGGCGCGATCAGCACCTCTCCGCGCCGCAGGGCATGGCCATCCGTCGCCTCAAGCACGGTCATCTGCGACAAGCTATCAAGCCGGTTGGCAAAGGCCGCGGTGAATTCGCGCGGCATGTGCTGGACGACCAGGATGGCCGGGGCGTTATGCGGCAGGGCACCGATCACCTCGCGCAGCGCCTCAGTCCCGCCGGTCGAGGCACCGATCGCCACCAGCGGATCAGACCGCGGCGCGGGCCGTGGCGGTTGGTGGGCCATCACCACGTCGGCAGTGAATTTTTCACCCGGCGCGGAATGGATCGCGCTTGCGACGTGAACCTGTGGCTTGCGCGGAGTCGCGTCTGCGGTGTCGGGGCGGTCGAAAACCCTGAAGCCGCCCTCGCGCCGACGGCGACCGCCACGCCCGCTTTGCACCGCCGCGCGCAGGGCATGCCCGATCTTCATCGCCGCATCGGCCCATGCTTCGGGGCTGGACAGGTCCGGCTTCGCCAGCACCTCTGCCGCGCCTAGTTCCAGCGCGCGCAGCATCACGTCGCTGCCTTTCTTAGAATGGCTGGAACAGACGACCACCGGCAGCGGGCTTTGCGCCATGATCTTGCGCAGGAAGGTCAGGCCATCCATCCGCGGCAGTTCCAGGTCAAGCAGCAGCACATCGGGCATCACACTGGCCATTTTGCCGACCGCGTCGAAAGGATCGCTTGCGACGGCGAACAGGCTTAGGCCGGGGTCTTCCTGAACCAGTTTAGCGAAAGCGGCGCGGATCAGCGCGCTGTCATCGACGATCATCACGCGGATCGTGCCGGACGTTGTCCCCAACAGACTCATCTTGCCAATATTTCCTTCAAGGGCGCATTGCCCGATGCCGCTACGCGCTTTGCCGAAACGCAGCCAGCAGCCGAACTGCCCAGCATCACATTTCCGAACAAACCATGCCCCCTTCGATTGCGCCGCCACAAAGCCAAAGCGGTGGCCGGGTGGCGGTATTCTGCGGACCTGCGCATGGCCTTGTTCACCAGCCTTATGCGAAAAACCTATCCACGAGGTTAATTCCCCTCCAATGCCGACCCTTCTTGCCCTTCTTGGCGGTTGCGCCGGGCGCTTGGGCAAGGACATGCCGCCTGCCTGAAGGTCATGCCAACTGCCCCTTCCTTCTGCCCGCTACAGCGCCTATTGTGCGCTTCGATTTTCAGTGACGAGGCCATTATGCATTACGAATATAAAGTCGTTCCCGCCCCCGAAAAGGGCACCAAGGCCAAGGGGGTCAAAGCGCCAGAGGCCCGTTTCGCACTGATGCTTCAGGACGTGATGAACCAGCACGCCGCCGAGGGCTGGGAATATCAGCGCGCCGAAACCCTGCCCAGCCAGGAACGGGCAGGGCTGACATCCTCGGCGACGGTGTTCCGCAATGTGCTTGTGTTCCGCCGCCCGGTTGAAACCGCCGCCCCGCAGGCCCACATGCAGAAAGACGATGCGATGGACGAGGCGGATAGCGCTGCCAATGCCGACGCAGAGCCCGTGGACGCGCAAGAAAACTACCCCGTTTGATCCATGCCCGCGGCGGATCTTTCGCCGCAGGGAAACAGCGCGCCGCAGCCCCCGCCACAGGCGGCTTTCCCGCCCGCCCAACCGCCACCGACCCAACATAAAATGCCCCCCGGATCCGGGCAGTTTTTTTTCCCCAGCCCCCTTCAATCTGGCGGCAAAAGGTCTAAACTCCACGGTCCGAGTCGAAAAGGTGATCCCATGTCCAAAACTGACCCCTTTGGTTTCGATATGTCCGTTTCTTCGGCCAAGAAGAAAAACCCGCGCGGCCGACGCGGGATGACTGGCGCGTTCGAAACCTCGCAGCGTGTCTGTGAACACGAGGGCTGCCAGGAGCCGGGCAAGTTTCGCGCCCCCAAGGCGCCCGATGTGCTGGATGACTTCTTTTGGTTCTGCAAGGATCACGTGCGCGAATATAACCTGAAATGGAACTTCTTCGACGGCACGACCGAGGCCGAGTTGAACGCCCAGATGTCGAAAGACAAGGTATGGGAACGTGACACCAAGCCGATGGGCGACCCGGAAACCCGCGCGTGGGCGCGGCTTGGAATCGAGGATCCGCACCAGGTTCTGGGCGCGAATGCGACGCAGAATCCCGGCAAGTCCACCAATGGCGCGACCACGCGCCGCCTGCCCCCGACCGAACGCCGCGCAATCGAGATTCTGGAGGCAAAGGATCATTGGACCAAGGCCGAGGTGCGCAAGGCCTACAAGGCGCTGATCAAGGTGCTGCACCCCGATATCAACGGCGGCGACCGCAGTCAGGAAGAACAGTTGCAGCTGGTGGTCTGGGCATGGGACCAGATCAAGGATTCGCGCCACTTCAAGTAATCGCGGCGCATGCACCCAGATTCAAAAGACCCGGCCGGTGTGATCCGCGCCGGGTCTTTCTTTGCCAGCCTGACTGCACATGGGGGCTTTCGGCGCCCTGCGGGATCAGGCCGGTTTGAAAACGAGGGACACACCGTTCAGGCAATGGCGTTTGCCAGTAGGTTTCGGTCCGTCGTCGAAAATATGACCCAGATGGCTGCCACAGCGGCGGCAGTGGCATTCTGTGCGGGTCATGAAAAATTTGCGGTCGGCCTTGGTGCCGATGGCACCCGGCAGCGATTGGTAGAAACTGGGCCAGCCGGTGCCACTGTCGAATTTCGCCTCGGACGAATACAGCGGCAGCTCGCAGCCCCGGCAATGATAGATGCCCTTGTCGTAGACCTTGTCGAGCGGGGAAGAGCCGGCGCGTTCGGTCCCTTCCTTGCGCATCACGTCATATTGCGCGCCGGTCAGCATGGCGCGCCATTCGGCATCGCTGCGCGTGACCTCGAATGTTTCGGCACTGGCGCGCGCTGCGCCGATGCCCGTCAGGGCGGATGCGCCCAGAAGAGCGGTGAATTGGCGTCGGTTCATCGGGTGTCCTCCCTTTATTGATGGTCTTAGAATGGGTGGTGCGACCCCGCACCGCAAGCGGTCGGGCTCGCACCATTTCGAGAGCGGCGGTAACATCACTGGGGTTGGGGACGGCGCCCCGCCGCTCCCAACTCTTGCGCGACTTACATCGCGGGCAAGATCCCGCGGTCAACCACGTGGATCACGCCGTTCGACTGGTCCACATCGGCGATTGTCACATTGATCATCCGGCCTTGTTCGTCTTTCAGCGTGATCGTGTCACCGTCCATCGACGCCTCCAGTTTGCAGCCGCCCACGGTGGGCACGATGTGCATGCCGCCGTCATCGGCGATCATGCCTGCAATGGCATCCGACATGGCGTCGGCGGCAACAACGTGGCAGGTCAGGATCTTGGTCATCTGGTCCTTGGCTTCGGGCTGAAGCAGCGCCTCGACCGTGCCGGGCTTGAGCTTGTCAAAGGCTGCGTTGGTCGGCGCGAACACGGTGAACGGGCCGGGGCTTGCCAGCGTATCAACCAGGCCCGCGGCTTTCACGGCGGCGACCAGCGTGGTGTGATCCGCCGAGTTCACGGCATTTTCGACGATGTTCTTGTCTGCGAACATCGGTGCGCCGCCGACCATGGGGTTGCCGGTTTCGGAATGGCTTTCGGCTTGGGCGACGGTGCCGATGGACAGGGCTGCGATGGCGGCGACGGTGATGGACTTGAAGGTCATTTTCTAACTCCTAGTAACGTGTTCTGTTGCCCCGTCTCTATCGGGGATGCCTTTAACCACGCAGCCACGCCGGGCCAAGTTTCAGAAAAGTTGATCACGACGGTTCATGGGCGCGTGACCGGCCATATCGCGCGCAATCGCCCCCCTGCCCGGATATGACGCAGTGGATTTGCGCGCTTGCCCTTGCGGGTGCCGCCGTTATGTTGCACCAAACCTGTAACGGCCCCGACAGGGGCGCATTCGGACAACGACGGGCGCAGACGCGAACGGGAAAGACGGGCGCAGACGCGCCGGGCGAGAAGGACAAGGCATATGGCAGACGGCAGCATCGACATGAACGCGAAACCGACCGAGGAAGTATCGGTACGCGATGTTTTCGGCATCGACACCGATATGGTGGTCAAAGGTTTCGCCGAGCGCAGCGACCGCGTGCCGGACATCGACCCGACCTATAAATTCGACCCCGACACCACGCTGGCCATCCTTGCAGGGTTTTCCAAAAATCGCCGCGTGATGATTCAGGGTTATCACGGCACCGGCAAATCCACCCATATCGAACAGGTCGCTGCGCGGCTGAACTGGCCCTGTGTGCGCGTCAACCTTGACAGCCACATCAGCCGGATCGACCTGATCGGCAAGGACGCGATCAAGCTGAAGGACGGCAAGCAGGTCACCGAATTCCACGAAGGCATCCTGCCTTGGGCGCTGCGCAACCCCTGTGCCATCGTGTTCGACGAATACGACGCTGGCCGCGCCGACGTGATGTTCGTGATCCAGCGGGTGCTGGAACATGACGGCAAGCTGACGCTGCTGGACCAGAACGAGGTGATCACCCCGAATCCCTATTTCCGCCTGTTCGCCACGGCCAACACCGTGGGTCTGGGCGACACGACGGGCCTGTATCACGGCACGCAGCAGATCAACCAGGCGCAGATGGACCGTTGGTCGCTTGTCGCAACGCTGAACTATCTGTCGCATGATGCCGAGGCGGCGATCGTGCTGGCCAAGAACCCGCATTACAACACCGAGGCAGGCCGCAAGACGGTTGGCCAGATGGTGACGCTGGCCGATCTGACCCGCACGGCCTTCATGAATGGCGACCTGTCCACCGTGATGTCGCCGCGCACGGTCATCAACTGGGCCCAGAACGCCGAGATTTTCCGCAACGTGGGCTATGCCTTCCGCCTGTCCTTCCTGAACAAATGCGACGAGCTGGAGCGCCAGACCGTGGCCGAGTTCTACCAACGTTGCTTTGACGAGGAACTGCCGGAAAGCGCCGCCTCGACCGCGATGAAATAAGCGCGCCCGCATTTGCGGCACGTCAGGCAGGGCAGCGCTTCGGCGCTGCCCTTTTTGCTGCCTGCGCCCTTGCCCGATTTCGTGAATATGCCCCTGCCCCCACGCGCCCGCACGATGGTTTAGCCAAGCGTAAGCATTTTGCGTTACCCTACGGGGCATGATCCGCCTTGCCACATACCTGTGCGCGGCCTTCCTGATCGCGCCCGCACCCGCAGCAATCGCCATGCAAGGCGCGGTGCCCTCGCGGGTGCAGGACTTTGCCATCTGCCTTGGGCGGTTGTCCGCGATGATGGCTAACCCCGGCATCCTGCCCGATCTTTCCCCCGACCAGATCCGCGCCGATCGCCAGGATTTCACCGACCTTCTGATGGCCAGCCTGCCCGGCGCCACCGATTCCGACATGCGCCACAAGGCGATGACGTGGCGGGTGCAGGCCCGTGCGGCCCAGTCCGGCCTGCTGCGCATCGCTGCCTATTCCACCGATGCACGCCGCGTCCGCATCGCGCAGGCGACCTTGCGTCGGCAGGTTTTGGCCTGTCACGGGATGCTGCCACGCTGAACCACGCAGCCGCCCGTCGTTCAAATCGGCATCTACTACGTCATGTCACCATCGTTTGGGGTTTTCATCGCCCCGATTTGCAGGCAAACCTGTGCCCAAGATGAGCAAACCGACAGACAACCCCGCCGATCCTTTCAAGAAGGCTCTGACCGAGGCCACCAAAGTGATGGCCAACGATCCCGAGCTTTCGGTTTCCTATTCCGTAGACCCATCGGGCCTGACGGGCGAGAATATGCGACTGCCGCAGGTCAGCCGCCGGATGACCCGTGACGAGGTGCTGATCGCACGCGGCACGGCCGATGCGCTTGCCATGCAGCGCCGTTATCACGACGACGGGTTGCACGCGCGCTATCAGCCTTCGGGCGACATGGCCCGCGATCTGTACGAGGCGATGGAAACTGCCCGGTGCGAGGCAATGGGCGCGCGCGACATGCCCGGCACCGCCAGCAACATCGACGTCAAGATCGAGGCAGAGGCGCAGCGCCTTGGCTATGATCAGGTAACGGAAACCACGCAGGTGCCGCTGGCCACCGCCGCAGGCTACCTGATCCGCCATCTGGCCACCGGACGCCCCCTGCCAGATGCTGCTGCCAACGTGATGGAACTGTGGCGCCCCTATATCGAAACCGAAGCAGGCGGCACCCTGACCCAGCTGTCTGAAAAGCTGTCCGATCAGGCAGAATTCGCCCGTTTCGCCCGCCAGATCATCGACGATCTTGGCTATGGCGACCAGCTGGGTGACGACCCCGACCAACCCGAAGAGCCGCAGGACGACGCCGAGGAAGGCGGTGAAGAAGAGCAGCAGCCCGAGGAGCAGGGTCAGGACGACAGCCAGGACGAGGCAGAGGCCGATCCCGAGCAGCAGCAGGACGACACGCAAGAGGCCGCCGAGGCGCAGGTATCGGCCGACGATCTGGCCGAGGACGAGATGAGCGAGGAGACCGAGCTGCCCGAGGGCGAGGCCCCGCTGGAGCCGCCCGCCCCCGCGCCCATTTCCGACGCCGACCCCAATTACACCATCTTCTCGACCGACAATGACGAGGAAATCGCCGCCGAGGATCTGGCCGACCCCGCAGAGCTGGAACGCCTGCGCGCCTATCTGGATCAGCAGCTCGATCCGCTCAAAGGGGCGGTTGGCCGCTTGGCCAACAAGCTGCAACGCCGCCTTCAGGCGCAGCAGAACCGGTCGTGGCTGTTCGACATGGAAGAGGGCATCTTGGATGCGGGCCGTCTGGCGCGCGTGGTGGTCAGCCCGACCACGCCGCTGTCCTTCAAGGTCGAAAAAGACACCGAATTCCGCGACACCGTGGTGACGCTGCTGCTGGACAACTCCGGTTCCATGCGCGGGCGGCCCATTTCCATCGCCGCGATTTGCGCCGATGTTCTGGCCCGCACGCTGGAGCGCTGCGACGTGAAGGTCGAGATTCTTGGCTTTACCACCCGCGCGTGGAAAGGCGGGCTTGCCCGCGAAAAATGGCTGAACGAGGGGCGCCCGCAAACGCCGGGCCGGCTGAACGATCTGCGCCATATCATCTATAAAAAGGCCGACGCCCCGTGGCGCCGCACCCGCAACAACCTTGGCCTGATGATGAAAGAGGGCCTGTTGAAGGAAAACATCGACGGCGAGGCGCTGGAATGGGCGCACCGCCGCATGGTCGCCCGCCCCGAGGCGCGCAAGATCATGATGGTCATTTCCGATGGTGCGCCGGTGGATGACAGCACCCTGTCGGTCAACCCCGCGAATTACCTTGAAAAACACCTGCGCGACGTGATCGCCATGGTGGAACGGCGCAAGGCGGTCGAACTGATCGCCATCGGCATCGGCCATGACGTGACGCGTTACTATGACCGCGCCGTTACCATCACCGATGTGGACCAGTTGGCGGGCGCGATGACCGAACAGCTGGCCAGCCTGTTCGACAGCGACCCGCGCGCGCGGGCACGGATGGTCGGCATCAAGAAGGCGATGTAGGGCCGTGTTTCAAACCTTCACCTCGACCGCCAGCCCCGAACAAGGCCCGCCTCGTCTGGCCGCCCTGCGCAGGGCCATGGCAGCGGAAGGGGTGGATGCTTTCCTGATCCCCCGCGCCGATGCACACCAGGGCGAATACGTGCCCCCCTGCGACGACCGGCTGGCATGGCTGACCGGTTTTACCGGGTCAGCGGGGTTCTGCGCGGCATTGGCGGGCAAGGCTGGGGTTTTCATAGACGGGCGTTACCGCACGCAGGTCAAGGCGCAGGTCGATCTGGCGCATTACACCCCCGTCCCCTGGCCCGAGGTCAAGCTGGCAGACTGGCTGGCAGAGCAGTTGCAGGTGGGCAGTCTTGGCTATGATCCGATGTTGCACACGCCAGACCAGATCACCGATCTGGAGGGCGCGCTGCCAAGCGCCATCACACTGCGCCCTGTCGCTAACCTGGTAGACCGCGTCTGGCCCGACCGGCCAGCGCCGCCCAAGGGCGCAATTTTTGTCTATCCTGACAGCCTGGCAGGTGAAAGCCATGGCGACAAACGCGCACGTATCGCCGCCGCCCTGCGCAAGGCGGGGCAGGAAACGGCGGTTCTGACCCTGCCTGACAGTATCGCGTGGCTGTTGAACATCCGCGGCAGTGACATCCCGCGCAATCCGGTGCCGCATTGTTTCGCGGTAATCCATGACGATGCGCGGCTGACGCTTTTCGTGGACGCGGCCAAGCTGGACGATGCCGTTCGCGCCCATCTGGGTGACGCCGTAACCATCCGACCGCCCGAAGCCTTCGGGCCGGGCCTGCGCAGCCTTAGCGGCCCCGTGCGGGTCGATCATGGATCGGCCCCGGTCTGGGTGTTGCATCAACTTGACGACGCTGGTGTGCAACACGTGGCCGGAAAAGACCCCTGCATCTTGCCCAAGGCCTGCAAAAGCCCTGCCGAAATCGCCGCCACGCGCGAGGCGCATTTGCGCGACGGGGCGGCCATGTGCCGTTTCCTGCACTGGTTCGACCAGCAAGCGCCGGGCGGCATCACGGAAATCGACGTTGTGACTGCCTTGGAAGGGTTCCGCGCCGACACCAACCAGCTGCGCGACATCAGTTTCGAAACCATCGCGGGCACTGGCTCCAATGGCGCGGTGATCCATTACCGCGTGACCGAAGACACCAACGCGACGCTGCAAGACGGCCACCTGATTGTGGTGGATTCCGGCGCGCAATACCTGGATGGCACCACCGACATCACCCGCACCCTGCCTGTCGGCACGGTCGGGGATGCGGAAAAACAGGCCTTTACCCGCGTGCTGCAAGGCATGATCGCCGTCAGCCGCGTGCGGTTCCCGCGCGGGGTGGCCGGGCAGCACCTTGATGCATTGGCCCGCGCCCCGCTTTGGATGGCTGGGCAGGATTACGACCACGGCACCGGGCACGGGGTCGGCGTGTTCCTATGCGTCCACGAAGGCCCGCAGCGCCTGTCGCGCCTGTCGGACATTCCCCTGCGCCCAGGGATGATCCTGTCGAACGAGCCGGGATACTATCGCGAGGGCGCATTCGGCATCCGCATCGAGAACCTGATCGTGGTCGAGGACGCCCCCACCCTGCCCGGCGGCGACGATCATCGCGCCATGCTGGG
Source organism: Rhodobacteraceae bacterium UBA3069 (assembly GCA_002366795.1). GTDB lineage: Bacteria > Pseudomonadota > Alphaproteobacteria > Rhodobacterales > Rhodobacteraceae > UBA3069. Next base: position 13,427 of record DFBX01000058.1, read on the forward strand.
CTTTGAAACCCTGACTTACGCCCCGATCGATCGTCGCCTGATCCTGACCGACATGCTGTCAACAGAGGAACGGGCATGGATCGACGCCTATCACGCTGCGTGCCGCGACAATATCGGCCCTCGGCTTAGTGGCGAGGCTAAGATATGGTTGGACGCAGCAACGCAGCCGCTGTGACGTGAAATATTCATCAGTTACGCGTTAAGACAAAACAGGATTTTGGGGGGACAACCGACAATGGCGAATGACATGACGATCCGCAAGGCGGATGGCACTTGGGTAGTGCGCGCAGGCGGCGCTGTTCTGGGCGAAAGCACAAATGTACTGGAACTGGTCGAAGGCAACATGCCGCCGGTGATCTATTTCCCGCGCGCGGACATCGCGATGGCCTTTCTGGACTCCACCGATCACAGCACCCATTGCCCGAAAAAGGGCGATGCCAGCTATTACTCGATCGTGACGAAATCCACCACGCTGGAAAACGCCGCGTGGTCGTACGAGGCACCGCTGGAAGGCGCAGAGCGGATCAAGGGCTACCTGGCGTTTTACCCGTCCGACAAGGTCGCTGTGGAACGGGTCTGACATACCCCCGCACCGATGCAAATTTTCTGGCCCCGGTCCCCGCGACCGGGGCTTTGCTTTCTTGGTCTAGCTGTGTTCCTCGGCCGCGGTGGCTGCCAGCGCCTTGTTGAAGGTTTTCAGCGCATCGACATGGAACAGCGCGCCCAGCAGTTGCGGCCCCTCGGCCCCGTCCGTCACCACCGGCAAGAAGGGCGAACCCGCGCGTTCGAACAGGGGCATCGCCTCTTCCAGCGTGGCGTTGAAATCCAGCAAGATGCCATCCTCGACCATTTCCTCGCAGGTTTCGGTCGGGGCGGCACCCGGGTCTTCAGGTTTGCGCATGATCGTGCCGACACGGATCATCGCCAGCAGGTAAGCCTGCGGTCCCGCAGCCAGGTGGATATTGCGCCGCTCAAGCTGCGACAGAAAGAACGAGCGGTCCACAAGGCGCGAGGCAAGCGCAGTCGAGATTGACACCGTGATCATCACCGCCAGCCCTGTCTGCCAGTCACCCGTCAGTTCGAACACGATCAGCGTGGTGGAAATCGGCGCGCCCAGAACCGCCGCCGCGACACCGCCCATGCCAGCCAACGCGTAAAGCGTGTGCGCGCCAGATACATCGGGCAGCACCGCCGTTGCGATCAGGCCAAAGGACAGCCCCGTCAGCGCCCCCATCATCAAGGACGGGGAGAATACCCCGCCACCCATGCGCCCCGCCATGGTGATGGCCACGGCAACAGCTTTCAGCAGGGCGAACACCACGGCCTCCCATAGCAGCAACTGGCCAGTTAGCGCGCGGGATGTCGTCTCGTATCCGACCCCGATGATATGCGGAAACCAGATCGCCAGAAGGCCAAGCAGCAGCCCCGACACCGCGGGGCGCAGATAACGCGGCAGCCCGGTGCGCGCCTGCACCGCGTTGCCCAAATCCTCGGCCAGAAAGACCGAGCGCATCAAGGCATAGGCCACCATACCGCAGACAAGCCCAAGCAGCAGATAGGCGGGCAGTTCCTGGTAAAATTGCAGGGCAGGCACGCCGGGCAGCGAAAATTCAGTGACATCGCCAAACTCGATCCGGTTGATCACCGTGCCAGCCACGCTGGCCACAACGATGGGGGCAAAGGCATGCACCGCGAAATGGCGCAAAACGACCTCTAGCGCGAACAAGGCACCGGCGATCGGCGCGTTGAAACTGGCCGACACGGCCGCGGCCACGGCGCAGCCCAGCAAATCGCGCCCGGTGATCCCGTCGGCATGGATCTTTTCACTGACCCAGGACGAAATTACCGCAGCCATATGCACCACCGGCCCTTCACGGCCCGTGGATCCGCCCGTTGACAAGGTGACCAGCGACGCAAAGGCCGATGCGATGCCCGCCTTGCCCTCCACCCGGCCTTCCTTCATCGCCGCGCCCTCGATCACGTCACCGACCGACCGCACCCGCCCGTCCGGCGTGAACAGATGCAGGACCAGCCCGACGACCAGCCCGCCCGCCACGGGGATCACAAGCAGCCAATACCAATCAAGCCTCTGGGCAAAGCTGTGCAGATGGGCGGTGTCCCGCGTGCCGTAGGCCCAGGCTTGCAGGCTGTCGATGCCGCGCCGGAAAAACATCGCGGCGAAACCGGCAGCCACCCCTATGCCAAGCGCGATCAGCCAGAACTGGAACTGGCTTGGACCCTGCACGCGCAAAACCTTCCACGCATGGCGCAGTGCATCGGCAGCCTGTCCGGCCACCTCGTGGAAAATGGATCTTGAAGGCTCGGCCATTGGTTCCATTTGCGGACCGCTTATGCTTGTGCCCCCTTTTCCGGCCCGTCCGCATGGCCTAGGGTGCTACAGCACTGAATTTCCGGGAACCCATTGTATGAGCTTTGAAACCGCGCTGCGCGAATTGTCTACATTACTAGGCCAACGGCTGTCGCGGTCCAAGTCCGATCTGGACCTTCACGCCCGTTCCGAAAGCCATTTCGCACCTGTTCCGCCCGATGCGGTCGCCTATCCCGAATCAACCGAGGAAGTTTCCGCACTGGTCCGCATCTGCGCGGCCCATGATTGCCCCGTGATCGGTTGGGGCACCGGCACCTCGCTTGAAGGGCAGGCACAGGCGTTTCAAGGCGGGGTGGTGGTCGATTTCTCGCGCATGGGCAAGATGCTTGAAGTGAACGCCGCTGATATGGATGTGCGCGTGCAACCGGGCCTGACGCGCGAGGCGCTGAATACGGAATTGCGCGCCACGGGGCTGTTCTTTCCGGTCGATCCCGGTGCCAATGCCTCGCTTGGCGGCATGGCCTCGACCCGGGCGTCCGGCACCACGGCGGTGCGCTACGGCACCATGCGCGACAACGTGCTGGGACTGGAGGTCGTGCTGGCCGATGGCCGCATCATCCGCACCGGCACAAGGGCGCGCAAATCCTCGGCCGGCTATGACCTGACCGGATTGTTCGTCGGGGCCGAGGGCACGCTTGGCCTGATCACCGAACTGACCCTTCGCCTGCACGGCCAGCCCGAGGCAACCGCCGCCGCCGTCTGCGCCTTTGACCGGCTGGAGGACGCCGTGGCCTGTGTTCAGGACGTGATCCAGATCGGTATCCCCATGGCCCGGATCGAGTTTCTGGACGCAGCCTCTGTCGCGGCGGTGAATGGCTATGCGGGCAGCGCATTTCCGGTCAAACCGCACCTGTTCGTGGAATTCCACGGGTCCGAATCCGGCGTGGCCGAACAGGCGGAAATGTTCGGTGACATGGTCAGCGACCATGACGGGCTTGGCTTCGACTGGGCCACCAAACCCGAGGACCGGAGTGCACTTTGGACCATGCGGCACAACGCCTATTACGCCATTCTCGCATCGCGCCCCGGCGCGCGGGCCATCGTGACGGATATCTGCGTGCCCATCTCGCGCCTTGCCGAGGCGGTCGAGGAAACCGGCGCCGACATCGAAGCCTCGATCATCCCCGGTCCGATCCTCGGCCATGTGGGCGATGGCAATTTCCACGCCATCCTTCTGATCGACGAAGGCCAGCCAGCCGAGGTCGAGGCCGCCAAGGCCCTTTCGCACCGAATGGTTGAACGCAGCCTTGCCATGGGCGGCACATCCACGGGCGAACATGGCATCGGTATAGGCAAGCTGCCCTATATGCAGGCCGAACATGGCGAAGCATGGGCGGTGATGGCGGCGCTGAAAATGGCGCTGGACCCACAAAACCTGATGAACCCCGGCAAGATGGTGCCCGGCAACTAAGGCCGCGCGGTCCGGCTGCGCCGGACAGGGGGCTGTCTGCCCCCCGGTCCATTTGCATGGCAAATGAACGCCCCCCGAGAGTATTTTTGGCAATATGAAAATCAAAGCGCGCCTGTTTTCATTTTGCCCGAAATACTCCGGGGTCCGGGGCTGGCCCCGGCCTATCCTATCGGCTTGAAGCGACAGTCAGCCCAGTAGAGCGCGGGCTGCGGCGCGGGCCTCTTCGGTGATGGTATCGCCCGATAGCATCCGCGCGATTTCGTCCACGCGGTCGGACGCGGCCAGCGGGGTGACGGTGGACAGGGTCATTTCATCCACCACGCGCTTTTCCACCCGCCAATGATGCGCGCCAAGCGCGGCAACCTGGGGCGAGTGGGTGACAACCAGCACCTGCCCGTCCTCGGCCAGGGCTTGCAGGCGGCGGCCCACGGCATCAGCAGTGGCCCCGCCGACACCGCGGTCGATTTCGTCAAAGATCATGGTGATGCCCGCATCGCGGTCCGACAGGCAGACCTTGAGCGCCAGCAAGAACCGGCTGAGTTCCCCACCAGAGGCGATCTTGCCGAGCGGCCCAGAGGGTGCGCCGGGGTTGGTGGCAACGGTGAATTCCACCGCGTCGCGCCCTTCCGGCCCCGCATCGCCAGCGGTCAGGGTGGTGGTGAACACCGCGCGTTCCATTTTCAGCGGTTTCAATTCGGCGGTCACCGCCGCGTCCAGCTGTGCGGCGGCCTCGATCCGGGCGGCGGTCAGTTTCGCGGCGGCCATGTCATAGGCCTCCTCGGCGCGGGTCAGGGTCTTGCGCAGGTCAGCGATATCGGCGTCGCCCTGTTCCAATGCGGCCAGTCTGCCGCGCAACAGGTTGGCCAAGTCGCCCAATTCGTCGGCTACCACGCCGTGCTTACGGGCCAAAGCACGGATGGCGAACAGGCGTTCCTCGGTCTCTTCCAGGTCAATCGGGTTAAAGCTGAGATGCTCCAGCGCGGTTTCGATCCCCTGCACCGCCTCGCCCAATTCGGTGAAGGCGCGGCCAAGCGCATCCAGCGGCTCGTCCAGCGCACCCTCGGCCTTGTCGGCCACGCCATCCAGCCAGCGTTGCGCATCGCTCATCGCGCCCTCGGCCCCGTCATTGCCAAGCGCCTGCAAAGCGGCGGTCACGTCGGCGCGGATGCGTTCAGCGGCCTGCATCTGGCGGCGGCTGGTGTCCAGCGCGGCCTCTTCGTCCGGCTGGGGGTCCAGCGCGTCCATCTCGGACACGGAGTGGCGCAGGTATTCCTCTTCCTCGCGGATTTTCACCACGTCCGCCTCGGCCTTTTTCAAGGCCCGGCGCGCGGCAGAGGTGGTTTTCCACGCCGCCTCGACTTCCTCCAATAGATCGGGATGGTTGGCGAAAGCGTCCAGCAGCGCGCGGTGGCCGCGCGCATCAAGCAGCCCGCGGTCGTCGTGCTGGCCGTGCAATTCGACCAGCGTGGCCGACAGCGCGCGCAGCACCTCGCCCGAACAGCGGCGATCATTGACCCAGGCCGTCTTGCGCCCGTCACGCCCGTTCACGCGGCGCAGAATCAGCGAGTCGTCCTCGGGCAGGCCAGCCTCGACCAGGACATCGCGGGCGGGATGGTCGGGGGACAGAGCGAATTCGGCCACCACCTCGCCTTGCTCGGCCCCGCTGCGCACCAGATCGGCACGGCCGCGCCAGCCCAGAACGAAGCCCAGCGAATCCAGCAAGATGGACTTACCCGCGCCGGTTTCACCGGTCAAAACATTCAAACCCGGCTGAAAGGCAAGCTCCAGCCGGTCGATGATCAGCATGTCCCGAATTTCAAGCGCGCGCAGCATGGGTGCCTTGGGGCGGGGTCAGACCCCGCCGCTCTCCGTGGTCAGAGCCATTGGCCGCGGATCATCTGCCGATAGACTTTCGCCAGCCAATTGTTTCCCTTGGCCTTCATTTCCAGCCCCTGCCCGGTCAGCAGCTTGTAGCTGTCCTGATACCATTCGGTGGACTGAAAGTTGTGGCCAAGGATCGCGCCGGCGGTCTGCGCCTCGGCGGTCAGGCCCAACGACAGGTAAGCCTCGACCAGACGGTGCAGCGCCTCGGCGGTGTGGCTGGTGGTCTGGAAATCTTCGACGACCGAGCGGAAGCGGTTGATCGCGGCCGCGTAATGCTCGCGTTTCAGGTAATAGCGCCCGATTTCCATCTCTTTCGAGGCAAGATGGTCGAAAGCCAGATCGAACTTCAGGATGGCAGAGCGCGCATATTCGCTGTCGGGATAGCGTTCGATCACCGTGCGCAGGGCTTGCAGCGCCTGGAAGGTCAGCCCCTGATCGCGGCCAACCTCGTCTATCTGGTCATAATAGGACAGGGCCAGAAGGTATTGCGCATAGGCGGCGTCGTCATCGGTGGGGTAGAAATCGATGTAACGCTGCGCGGCGGCGCGGCTTTGTTCGTAATCCTTGCCCTGATGGTAGGCATAGGCCTGCATGATCACTGCGCGCTTGGCCCATTCGGAATAGGGATACAGTCGCTCTACCTCGGCGAAGTAAAACGCAGCATCGTCGGCCTTGTTGCGGTTCAGTTCGAATTCGGCACGGCCATAGATCTGTTCCGCTGTGAAGCCCTCGATTGGCACATCGCCCGCGCGCACGCGGTCATAACCGTCACCGCAGCCCGCAAGCAGCGCCGCTGCAAGAACAACACCAATCACCCGAATACGGGATTTGCCGATTGCCATGCTCGCTCTCACCCTTGTCTGTCTTTCGCAGGCTTGACGCCCGCTGTTCAAGACGGTCCTAGCACAGAAAATTCCGGTGCAAAACGTCTTGTGAACATTTCCCGTGCTTGTGTTGTCGCAAGGTCAACCGATCCTGCGGTCAGGCGACGGCGGGGATTTCCCCCATATGGACGCCCGCGCCCGGCAGGCGCGCCGCGGTGGCGGCATCGCAGACCATCATACGAAACGCCTCGGGGTCGGCAAAAAGGCAGCGCAGCAGGTCGTTGGTCAGCGCATGCCCTGCCCGCTCGCCGCTGTAACGGCCAAGGATAGGCGCGCCGGCAAGGGCCAGATCGCCAAGCGCGTCCAGCATCTTGTGGCGCACGGCCTCGTCCGTGTGGCGCAGGCCGCCGGGGGAAAGGACGCGGTCGCCATCGACCACAACGGCATTTTCCAGCGTGCCACCAAGGGCCAACCCCTGTTCGTGCATCGCGTCCACATCGGCCTTGCGGCAGAAAGTGCGGCTGTCGCACAGCTCGCGCACGAAGGAACCGTTCGCCATGTTCAGCACCTTGGACTGGCGGCCAATGGCCGCGTCCGCGAAGTCGATGCTGAAATCGATCTGCAATTCACCGGCGGGTTCAAGCCGGGCAATCGCATCGCCGCGGCGCACTTCGACGGGTTTCAAGACCTCGATCGCGCGCACCGGCGTATCCAGCACCTGCACGCCGCGCGCCAGCAGCGCCCGCACGAATCGTTGCGAAGACCCGTCAAGGATCGGCACTTCGGGGCCGTCAATCTCGATCAGGGCGTTGTGGATGCCGCAGCCCATCAGCGCCGCCATGATATGTTCGACGGTTGAAACGGTGATGCCCGCCTCGTTCTGGATCTTGGTGCAAAGCGGGGACTGGTTCACCACGTCCCAACGCGCGGCCACAAGGTTGTCCTTGAAGATCACATCGGTGCGGCGGAACCAGATGCCATGCTCGGCCGAGGCAGGGCGCACCACCATGCGCACCGGCGCCCCGGAGTGGAGGCCAACGCCTTGAAACGTCACTGCCGATTTGATGGTCGTTTGCACAAGGAACCTCAGAATATTATGGCCGGGGCACAGTCCTGTCGCCTTTGAGCGGAAAAATAGGTGTTGGTGAACCTGGCCTCAACTCACTCTTTGCAACGGATTGAAACATGACTGTCACAATTGAGCGGAAACGGGCCCAAAGGGGTGCGAATGCAAAGCAACCCATTGGCTTTGAAAAAGAAAAGGGGCCGCTGAAAAGCGGCCCCTTCCGGTCAATTCGTGATGGAAATCAGTTGGCTTGACGGCGCAAGAAGGCCGGAATCTCGATCCGTTCATCCTCGGGCTGGGCCTCTTGTTGCGGCTGCGGCGCGGGTTGCTGTGCGCGCATCGCGGGCTGCTGGCGTGCCGGTTGTTGCGCCGTGTCCTGACCGTGGCCAGTCATCCGGTTGATCAGAGAGTTGATGCCAAAGCGGGGGCGCTCCGTCTCGGCCGCGGGGGCCGGTGCCGGGGTTTGCGCGGGCACTTGCGGCTGGCGCGTTTGCCCGCCACCCGAATTTTGCACGGCGGTGCGCAGGCGCTTCATCGTGTCTTCGGACGGAGTGCCGACTGCGGGCGCGCGGGGTGCGACAAAGCTGGCGGCTTGCGGTTCTTCGGCACGCGGCTGGAAAGGCGCGGGCTGCGGGCGATAGGCGGGCGGCGGCAGATCGTCGGCGGTGGCCTCTTCCTCGAAGATGTCCTCCATCTGGTCCAGCGCGGCCTCGCGTTCGGTTTCCATCCGGTCCAGCAAGGACGGCTCGGTTGCCGCGGGCTGTTGCTGCACGGGCGCAGATTGCGGCGCGGCGGCCGGTTGCTGGGCTGCGGGAGCATAATGCTGCTCTGCCGCCAGCTCTTCGGCCGGGGCGGGTGCGGCTGCGGGCTGCGTCAGCGGGGCCGCCATGGAACGGCGCGGCACGGGCATGTCGGTGTTCACTTCGACCGCGTCGATGCCGGTGGCCACGACCGAAACGCGCATCATGCCTTCCATGTCGGTGTCCAGCGTGGAACCGACGATGATGTTGGCGTCTGCGTCGACTTCTTCGCGGATGCGGTTGGCGGCTTCGTCCAGTTCGAACAGGGTCAGGTCGTGCGAGCCGGTGATGTTGATCAGAACGCCCTTGGCGCCCTTCAGGCTGATTTCGTCCAGCAGCGGGTTGGCGATGGCTTTTTCCGCAGCCTGGATCGCGCGATCTTCGCCCGATGCCTCGCCGGTGCCCATCATGGCTTTGCCCATCTCGTCCATCACGGCGCGAACGTCGGCGAAATCAAGGTTGATCAGGCCGGGGCGCACCATCAGGTCGGTCACGCCCTTGACACCCTGGTACAACACGTCATCCGCCATCGAGAACGCCTCGGTGAAGGTGGTCTTCTCGTTGGCCAGACGGAACAGGTTCTGGTTCGGAATGATGATCAGCGTATCGACGACCTTTTGCAGGGCTTCCACCCCGTCCTCGGCCTGCTTCATCCGCTTGGCGCCCTCGAACTGGAAGGGCTTGGTCACGACGCCGACGGTCAGAACACCCAACTCACGTGCGGCCTGCGCAATGATCGGGGCCGCGCCGGTGCCGGTGCCGCCGCCCATGCCGGCTGTGATAAAGCACATGTGCGCGCCCGCCAGATGATCGACGATCTGTTCGATGCTTTCTTCGGCGGCGGCTGCGCCAACCGTGGCACGGGCACCTGCGCCCAGACCTTCGGTGACCTTCACACCCAGCTGGATGCGGCTTTGCGATTGGCTTTGCTGAAGCGCCTGCGCGTCGGTGTTCGCCACGACGAAATCACAGCCCACAAGCTGCTTTTCGATCATGTTGTTCACCGCGTTGCCGCCTGCGCCACCGACACCGAAAACGGTGATGCGGGGTTTCAGTTCGTCCTGTCCGGGCATCGAAAGATTCAAGGTCATGGGTCTGTCCGCCTGATTGTTACGTCCCGCATGCAGCGGGTTAAAATTCTGCCTGTTCCAAACACATTGTTAACCCGAAGGGCCGCAGGCGTCACCCAAAAAACACAATTTAACCACAAAATATAGGGCTGATTCCGATTTCACTACGCGGGATTTTGCTGATTTGCCCAGATATTGCGGATTTGGCAGACAATACCACAAAAGCGAACACCCCGCGCAAGAGGAACCGCCCCTGCGCGCTTGCTTGTGAATCAGTATTCAGGAGTCTGCCCGACCCTCTGTTTGACTTTGTATTGTCTTTGCCGCCGGTTTTGTCCGGCTTTTGCGCTTTCTGCCTCGAAGCGTCTTGAGAAAGATTATCACGGGCTTCCACGCGCGAAAACCAGAAAATCGGATCACCAGTTGTCTTTGAACCACTTGACCGCGCGGCGCAGCGAACGTGCCGGGTAGCGGTCCACGGGAATTTCGAAATCCCACCATTCATCCTGCGGATGTGCGGCGAACAGGCACATGCCCACAGCCGAGGAAAATCCTGGCCCCGTTGCCGCCTGCGGCAACCCGTGGACGCGCAGCGGGCGGCCAAGACGCACCTGGCTGCCAAGGATGCGGCTTGCCAGCCCGTCCAGCCCCGGAATTTGGCTGCCGCCGCCGGTCAGCACGATCTGTCGGCTGGGCAGATGTTCGAAACCGGCGGCATCCAGCCGCGCGCGCACCTCTTCCAGGATCTCCTCGACGCGGGGACGCATGATTCCGATCAGTTCGGCGCGGCTGACGCGGCGGCGGTCATGTTCCCAATCTCCGGTTTCCGAGTTCAGCTCGATCATGTCGCGGTCATCCATGCCGGTGGCCACGACGCCGCCATAAAAGGTCTTGATCCGTTCGGCCAGATTTGGCGGCACCGACAAGCCCATGGAAATGTCGCTGGTTACGTGATCGCCGCCCATGCGCACGCTGTCCGCATAGATCATGTGTTTCTTCATGAAGATCGACACGCCCGTGGCTCCGCCCCCCATGTCGATACAGGCCGCGCCCAGTTCCTGCTCGTCCTCGACCAGCGACGAAATGCCGGACACGTAGGAAGAAGAGGCAACCCCCGCCAGTTCCAGGTCGCAACGCTTTACGCAATGGGCCAGATTCTGGATCGCGGCGGCATCGACCGTCAGCATATGCATGTCGGTGGCAAGGCTGTGCCCGATCTGCCCGCGCGGATCGGACAGGCCCGAACGATGGTCGAGGGCAAAGTTGACCGGCTGTGCGTGCAGCACTTCGCGCCCGTCGCCGAAATCTGGCACATCACAGGCCGACAGCACGCGGCTGACATCCTGTTCGCCGACCACGGTGCCTTCGACCTCGATCTGGCCGGCCAGGCCATAGCTGCGCGGCTCGGCCCCGGAGAAACAGGCGATGACGTGATCGACCCGCATATTGGCCATTTTCTGCGCGCCTTGCAGGGCGGTGCGGATGGCGCGTTCGGTTTCCTGCATGGCGTGGATCTCGCCAAAGCGCACGCCGCGCGACCGGGTGGTCGCCGCGCCGATCACGCGGAACCCGGCCTGCCCAGCCAGCGATCCGATGCCGTCACCCTCGGCCTCACCGGTGCCATCAAAGCGCAGCACGAGACAGGCGATTTTCGAACTGCCCACGTCCAGCACGGCCACCACGCCACGCTGCATGGCAGCCCGGCGCATGTTGCGCATCGCCCGTTGGGATTCATATAGCTCGATCATTGGTTACCTGCCCCTGTCATCGTCTGCCTGATCTGCCACCATTCGTCGACGGCGGTCTCGTTCATTCTGATGGTTGGCCGTTCGGCCAACCGCATATCCACCACGGCCAGATCGCGCGCCAGCATGTCCTGCGCCTCGCTGAGCATGATGACGCGCTCCAGCGCTTGCACGGGGGCGTTTTCCGGCAAAAGGATGCGCTGCCCGCGGTCCAGCACCATGTCCCAGCGGCGCTCGCCCATACGGACAACACCGCGCATACGCGGCAACAGCGGACCGGCGGCGTGGATCAGGTCAAGCGCCTGCGCGACATGGGCATCCGCCCCCTCGCCCGCGATCAGCGGCAAGTCGGGATAGGCATCGCGCACCAAGGCGCCGCGCACCACCGCGCCGGTGGCATCGACCAGGTCAAGCCCCGCGTCATTGCGCCACACGGCGGCGGGCACCCGTTCGGTCACGTCGATTTGCAGCACCCCGCCCTGCCGGATGCGCAAGCTGGCATCGGCCACGGCGGGCAGCTCATGGACCAGCGCATGCAGGTCGGAAAGTTCCAGATCGAAGCTGGAAATCGGGAAATCCACCGGAATGATGTTGCGGATATCGGCGGCGACCTCGGGGCTGGCCCCGTCGATCGCCATCACGTTGACGCGGAATTCGGGGCGGCTCTGGATCTGGTCGCGCAGGTCGGCGGCGGCGGTCACGATCGCCTCGCGCCGGCCTTCGTTGCCCAGCCAGATGCCCAGCCCCAGCGCCAGCGCCGCCAGCGGCAGGCCGATGCGCAGCCCCTTGCGGAACAGCGGCGTCAGCATCAGGCGCTGCAACCGGTAGGACGCGCGCGAGGGGGCGGGATCGGGACGCGTCACCTGTTGCACGATGCGTCCTCCACCATCCACTGGCACAACTGGCCAAAGCTGATGCCGACAGTTTCGCCCTGTTCGGGCGACAGAGAGGTAGGCGTCATGCCCGGCTGCGTGTTGGTTTCAAGCAGGATCAACCCGTCCAGCCCGCGCGCCTCGTCCCAGCGGAAATCGGTGCGGCTGACACCACGGCAGCCAAGCGCGTTATGGGCGCGCAGGGCATATTCCATGCAGGCGTCGAAAATATCTTGCGGCAGGTCCGCGGGGCAGACGTGGCGCGATCCGCCCTCGTCATACTTGGCGTCGTAATCATACCAGCCGTCGGTCAGAATGTCGGTCACGGTCAGGGCGCGTTCACCCATCACCGTCGTGGTCAGCTCGCGCCCCGGCGCGAAGGCTTCGACCATCACCACGTCGGGCATGTCATCGGCCAGCGCGGGCGGCGCGGCCCCTTTGTGCACCAGATAGACCCCGACCGACGACCCCTCGTTATAGGGTTTCACCACGTAGGGCGGCGGCATCACATGGCCTGCCGACACATCGGCCTTGGCGGCCAGGATACTGCCCACCACCGGCAGGCCATTGGCACGGTAGATATCCTTGGTGCGCTGCTTGTCCATCGCCAGCGCCGAGGCCAGAACGCCCGAATGAGTATAAGGAAGGCGCATCCATTCAAGAATGCCCTGAACGCAGCCGTCTTCGCCCAAGGGGCCGTGCAGCGCGTTGAACACCACGTCGGGTGCGATTTCCGAAAGACGCATGGCAAGATCGCGGTCCGCATCGACCTCGATCACCTGATAACCCTGTCCTCTAAGGGCGGCAGCGCATTCGCGCCCCGTCGCCAGCGACACCTCGCGTTCCGCAGAGGGGCCACCCATCAACACCGCAACCTTGAGGTTTGTCCCGCTCGACATACCCACTGTGCCTCATTTGGCGGGCCTGTTGACCAGACCCATTTATCATTCGCTGTTTTCGACCTGGTTTTCGACTGGAATTTCGAATTGAAGTCAGCTGCCTGTCGGGGCCGGTTCGCCGACCCTCATGATCTCCCACTCTAGCGTGAGACCGCTTGAATCGTAAACCCTTTTCCGCACCAACTCGCCGAGGTTTTCCAGATCGGCGGCGGTTGCACCGCCTGCGTTGATCATGAAATTGGAATGCATCTCGCTCATCTGTGCGCCGCCGACGCGCGCGCCGCGCATCCCTGCGTTGTCGATGACCTTCCACGCCTTCAGGTCATGCACATCATCGGCCTTGCCGGTGGATGAAAACCCGGCAGGGTTGCGAAATGTGCTGCCCGCGCTGCGGTCCTTTGTGGGTTGGCTTTCGTCGCGCTTTTTCAGCTGCGCGTCCATGCGCGCGGCCAGTTCCGCAGGATCGCCGGGGGGGCCTTTCAGCAGCGCCTCGACCAGCACCCAGCCTTCGGGCAGGTCGGTCTGACGATAGCGGAAATTCAGGTCATCGGCTGTCAGGGTGACGATCTCGCCCTCGCGCGTGATCGCCGTCGCCTCGATGAACACATCCGCAGTGTAACTGCCGTAACAGCCCGCGTTCATCCGCACCGCCCCGCCGATGGATCCGGGGATGGTGCGCAGGAATGTCAGGTCAATACCCGCCTCGGCCGCCTTGCGGGCCACATGGGCATCAAGGGCAGCAACACCGGCGCGCACGCGCCCGCCCTCTTCGGTCTCGATATGGTTGAAGCCGCGCCCCATGCGCAACACCACGGCCCGAAGGCCGCCATCACGCACGATCAGGTTGGATCCGACCCCCATGGGGAACACCGGCACGTCACGTGCAAGACCAGCCAGGAACCCGGCCAGATCGTCCACATCCGCAGGCTGGAACAGCCAGTCGGCCGGCCCGCCCACGCGCAGCCAGGTCAAATCGGACAGGGCGCGGTCCGGCGTCAGCCGTCCGCGCACCTTGGGCATCGGGATGGTGTCAGTCTTGCTCATGGGGGGCCTTTTTCCACGGCGCGGTGCCAAGAAAAAGCCCCAAAATGCAGCCAAGCGCGGCAGGCAGCAGCAACCCGAGGCTGAGGACATAGCGAAACATCCCCCCGCCGAACATGGTTTCCAGCGAAAACGCCCCGGCAAAGCAAAGCCCGGTCAGGATGGTCAGCCACCGCGCCAGCGATATGCGGCGAAACCGGCACAAAAGGTAGATGAAGGCACCCGGAACAAGGGCAAACAGCAGAGGCAGCAGGGCACCGGTCATATCGCCCGCGTCCCGCCCAGCTTGCGCCGCAGCCAGCGCCCAAGATAGCGCAGCGGCCAGCGCAGCATGGACATGCCCGCCAGCAGCACCGCCAGCCCGACCCACGGACCGTTCTGATACGTGACCCAGCCAAGGACCGGTATGCCGACCCCGATCAGCACATAGGCCCGCGTCCAGTAATTGTCTTTTGACGGCAGCAGCGCCAGCACGTTGGCGGCGATGCCCCAAAGGCAGGCGGCGATGATGGATCCGGCCATGGTTATCCTCCGACAAGGGATGCGATGAAGGTGCCAAGGCAGGCGGCAATGCCCAGCCATGGCACGAATGCGGGAACGGCGAAGGGCGAGGCGGGCCTGCGCCGCTTGGCCCCGATCAGCGCGGCGTTGACGACGGCAAAGACGATCAGCAACGCCTGGCTGGTGATTTCCGCCAAAAAGGACACCGGCAAGACCAGCGCGGCGCCGATCACGGCGGCGGCCACCACGACGGTGCCCAGAACCGGCGTGCCGAAACGCGGATGCGCGCGGCAGAACGGAGCAAACCCTTTCGAGCGCCGCCCAAGCCCGAACAGCACCCGCGCGGCCATGACCATCTGTGCCAAGACTCCGTTCAGTGCGGCGGCCACGGCGATGGCCGACAGGAACACGGCGGAAGACCCCGTGCCTGCCTCCCACACCAGTGCGAGGGGGCGTTCGGACGCGCCCAGCACCTCGCGCGGGACAGCGCGCACAGCCGCCAGCGACACCATGGCATATAGCAGCGCGGTGATCGCCAATGCGCCAAGGATGGCGCGGGGCATGGTGCGTTCAGGGGCGCGGGTTTCCTCGGCGATATTGACGATGTCATCAAAGCCGATGAAGGCGAAGAAGGCAAAGATGGTCGCGACGACAACCCCGTTCCATTCGATCGCGGGCAAGGGGCGCGCGACCCAATCGGCCACCGGCTCTGCCTCCATTCCGGCCCAGATTACAAGGCACAGGCCGAACACCTCGACCACGGTCAGGATCGCGGCGAAGGTAAGGCTTTCCAATACGCCGACGATGGCGATCAGCGCCATCGCCACGCCCAGCCCGACGATGCCCCAGTTGAACGGAATATCCACGATAGAGGTCAGGTAGCCCACCCCGCCACGCAGCACCGCCGCCGCGGCCACGGTGCCCGCGATCACGTTGATCATGCCGACGACATTGGCCAGCCAATGGGCCTGCAATCCGACCTCGATATAGGAACTGTCGCCTGCCGCCTCGGGGATGCGGGCGGACAATTCGGCAAAGGCCAGCGCCGAGGGGGTGACCACGATCCCGGCCAGCAAAAAGGACAGGGGCGCCCAGATACCTGCCGCCCCTGCCGCCGCGCCCGTCAACACGTAAATCCCCGCGCCCACCATGACGCCAACGCCATAGGCGGTCAGCAAACCCGGCCCGATACGGCGTTTCAAGGCGTCTTGTTGCATGGATTATCCTTTCAGACGCCACGGCAGGTTGTTGGCCCATGCGCTGATGGTGCCGGCGCCAAGGCAGACAACCATATCGCCGGGCTTTGCCTCGGTGCGGACCAGCTGTTCCAAGTCGTCTTCGGATGTGATGGCGACAGCATGACGATGGCCGTGGCGCACCAGCCCCGCCACCAGATCTTCACGGCTGGCCCCTTCGATAGGGTCCTCGCCCGCGGCGAAAACCTCGGCGATGCCGACCACATCGGCATCGTTGAAACAGGCGCAGAAATCGTCGAACAGGCTGTGCAGGCGCGAATATCGGTGCGGCTGATGCACGGCGATCACGCGCCCCTCGCAGGCCTGGCGCGCGGCGCGCAGCACGGCGGCGATTTCAACCGGGTGGTGACCGTAATCGTCAATGATGGTCACGCCGTTCACCGCGCCCACGCGGGTAAAGCGGCGGTTCACGCCACCAAAGGCGGCCAGTGCGGCACGGATTTCGTCGGCTTTCATACCCAGGTGGCGGCAGACCGCCACCGCGGACAGGGCGTTCGATACGTTGTGATCACCGGGCATCGGCAGGGTGCAGCCGTCGATGCGGATGCCTTCGGCCTGCAGGTTGATGTCGAAATGCGCGACACCCTTGATGTATTTCAGATTCTCGGCCCGCACATCGGCCTGCGCGTTGAAGCCATAGGTCACGACACGGCGGTCGGTGACGCGGCCCACCAGCGCCTGCACCTCGGGGTGGTCGGTGCAGCACACGGCCAGCCCGTAGAAGGGAATGTTCGACACGAAATCGTAGAACCCCTGCCGCAGGCTGTCGAAATCGCCCCAGTGTTCCATATGTTCGGGGTCGATATTGGTGACGATGGCAATGGTCGCAGGCAGCCGGTTGAAGGTGCCGTCGCTTTCGTCTGCCTCGACCACCATCCATTCGCCCTGCCCCATGCGGGCGTTGGAACCGTAGGCATGGATGATACCGCCATTGACGACCGTGGGGTCGAACCCGCCCGCCACCATCAGTTCGGCCATCATGGTGGTGGTGGTCGTCTTGCCATGGGTGCCGGCAATGGCGATGTTGGATTTCAAGCGCATCAGTTCGGCCAGCATTTCGGCCCGGCGCACCACGGGCAAGCCACGGCGGCGCGCCTCGTCCAGTTCGGGGTTGCCCGGCTTGATCGCCGAGGAAATCACCACCACCTCGGCATCGGCCAGATTTTCCGCCTGTTGGCCCACGAAAATCGTCGCGCCCATCTTATGCAGGCGGTCGGTGATCTTGCTGGCCTTCAGGTCGGACCCTTGCACGACATAGCCATGGTTCAGCAACACCTCGGCGATGCCGGACATGCCGATCCCGCCGATACCCACAAAATGGATCGGGCCCACATCGCCCGGAAGTTTGGTTGCCGCGTTCATTTATTGCCTTTCAGTGCCAGCGCCGTGACCATCTCGACCAGGGTTTCGGTCGCATCAGGGCGGGCAAAGCCAAGCGCCGCCTGCGACATCTTCAATGCCCCTTCGGGATGGGTCAGTATCGTTTCTATCTGGGCCGAGAGGGTCTCGACCTGCAATTTGCTTTCGGGGATCAGGATCGCCGCCCCCGCATCGACCAGACCGCGCGCATTCGCCGTCTGATGGTCGCCCGTCGCCGCCGCATATGGGATCAGGATCGAAGGACGCCCGATCACGGATATATCAGCAACCGAGGACGCGCCAGAGCGCGAAATCACCAACTGCGCCTCGCTCATCCGGCGGGGAATGTCGGTAAAAAAGGGTTGCACGTCGGCGGCGATGCCGTTGTCGGCATAGAATTGCGCCACCCGTTCGCCATCCTCGTCGCGGGCCTGATGGCTAACACGGATATTGGCCAAAAGGTCCGAGGGCAATTCCGCGATCGCGGGCGGCACCACGTCGGACAGGATGCGCGCGCCCTGGCTTCCGCCAATCACAAGGATCGACATCGGGTAATCGCCTGGCGCGATATATGCCGCGCCCGCCCGTTCCAGCACGGCCCCGCGCACGGGATTGCCGGAATGCACGCTGTCGACCCCTTCGGGCAGATCGGTTGGCCATGTGCCGCAAGCCACCGCATCGACACGTTTGGCAAAGAGTCTATTCACACGGCCCAAAACGCCGTTCTGTTCATGGATCATGCGCGGCTTGCGCAGGATCGTCGCGGCGGCCAGCGCCGGAATGGTCGGATAACCGCCAAACCCCACCACCACGGCGGGCTTGTCGCGCATCATGCGGATGGTGGCCCCGATGATACCGCCCGCGATGCGGAACGGCACCATCGCCTTGGCCAGCAGCCCGCCCCGCGCGAAGGTCGCGCTGGAAATCTGCTCGATCTCGACCGTATGGGGAAAGCCGCCGGTGTAGCGCGCGCCGCGCGCATCGGTGGACAGCTTGACCCGCCAGCCCTTGCGCAGCATCGCCTCGGCCAGGGCTTGGGCAGGGAACATGTGACCGCCGGTGCCACCGGCCGCGATGATCAAAAGCGGCGCATCGACGTTCATCTTGCCCGCCCCCGCAGGATATCGCCAATCTCGCCTTGGGCGCGCGAACGCGTGAAGGCCAGCAGCATCCCCACCGCAATGCCCGAGGCGATCACGGACGAGCCGCCATAGGACACGAAAGGCAGGGTCATGCCCTTGGCGGGCAGCAACCGCACGGCCACGCCCATGTTGATCACCGCCTGCACGCCGAACATGGCGGCCAGACCGGTGCCGGCCAAGCGGATGAACGGGTCACGCTCGCGCATCAGGCGCAACATCGAGCGCACGGAAACGATCATGTAAAGCGCGATGATGAACAGCACCAGGATCAGCCCGTATTCCTCGGCCGCGACGGCGATGATGAAATCGGTATGGGCATCGGGCAGCGACCATTTCACCTGCCCCTCGCCCACACCGACGCCGAAAAAACCGCCCTCTTGAATGGCATTCGTCGCGTAACCCAGCTGGGTCCGCGGGTCCACGTCGGGCGAAAGGAAGCCGTCGATCCGGCGGGCAAAGTGTTCGGACGCGGAATAGGCAAAGCTGCCCGCCAGCGCCACCATTCCCGCCAAGGTCGCCAGCAAGGTGATCGGTGCACCGGCCACGAAATACATCACGCCCCATGCGAACAGAACAAGGCTGGCCTGCCCGAAATCGGGCTGCAACGCCAGAATGCCGACGATCAGCACCGCCAGCACAAAGGACCAGCTGCGGCCGGGTGGGCCGTTGATATCCTGGCTGGCCGCCATCATCCATGCGGCCACCACCACGAAGCCGGGCTTCAGGAATTCCGAAGGCTGGACCGAGGCGAAGCCAAGCGAATACCAGCGCACCGCACCCTTGCCAAAGTCGGTCCCCAGAAAGGGCAGCCCCAGCAGGGCAATGAAAGCCCCCAGAAAGCCGAGAACCGCAAGGCGCCGCACCAGCACCGGCGACATCATGGAAATGACCATCATTACAGTCAGGGCTATGGTGCCAAAGGCAAATTGCCGTTTGACGTAGTGGAAATACTCAAAGCCGTTCTTTTCCGCCAAGGGGGGCGACGCGGCCAACCCCAGCAGCATCCCCACCCCGAACAACATCAGGATGCAGGACATTGTCCATTTGTCGATTGTGCGCCACCATTTCGGCAGGACGGGTTCGCCCTGCTGAACTGGCACCGTGCCATAGACCATTTCCGTCATGGGATACCGCCGATTACTGCCTAAACTCGCCCCTTGTGGGGCACCCCTTATCTTGGGGTCTTGCGCGCAAGTCTATCCAATATAGCGTGGCGTTGCCAGCCTTAAACACTTGACCGGCGGGGATCGCCCCCCTTGCCAAGCAGGGCCGCGCGGGGATACTGCGCGCGGCATGGATTACGACACGCTTATCATCGGGGCCGGGGCGGCAGGGCTAATGGCGGCGGGACGCGCGGGCGGGCGCGTGCTGCTGATCGACCACGCCAAGGCGGCGGGTGAAAAGATCCGCATTTCCGGGGGCGGGCGCTGCAATTTCACCAATATCCATGCCGAGCCCGCGAATTTCATCTCGGCCAATCCGCATTTCCACAAATCCGCCCTGTCGCGGTTCACCCCGTGGGATTTCGTCGCCATGGTCGATGCGCACGGGATCGCCTGGCACGAAAAGACCCTTGGCCAGCTGTTCTGCGACGGCAAGGCCACGCAGATCATCGACATGCTGGTCGGACTGGGCCGCAAGGCGGGGGCCGAAATACGCCTTGGCTGTGCGCTGATATCGCTCGACAAGGCCGACACCGGGTTTTCCGCCGTGATCGACTCGGACGGCAAGCGGGCCACCGTTTCGGCCCGCAACGTGGTGGTGGCCAGCGGCGGCAAATCCATCCCCAAGATGGGCGCGACTGGATTAGCCTATGAAGTCGCATCGAAATTCGGGCATGAGGTGACGGAAACCCGCCCCGGCCTAGTGCCCTTCACCTTCTCGAACCAGCCTTTCGCGGGCATGTCCGGCACCGCCACAAATGCCCGTGTCACCGCAGGTCACACCACCTTCGAAGAGGCGGTCCTGTTCACCCATCGCGGCCTTTCCGGCCCCGCGATATTGCAGGCGTCATCCTACTGGCACGAGGGGGACACGGTGACGCTGGACCTGATCGCGGGCCGCCCGCTGTTCGACGATCTGCGCGACCAGCGCCAGCGAGAGGGACGGCGCAACCTGACCACCGAACTTTCCCGCCACATCGCCGCGAAACTGGTCGATCACCTGACACCCGTGCTGCGCCTGTCTGGCAACCTTGCGGATCAGTCCGATGCGCGCCTGGCCGAAATCTGCACCGCCCTGTCGCACTGGGCGCTGAAACCCACCGCGACCGAAGGCTACCGCACCGCCGAAGTCACGTTGGGCGGGGTGGATACGGGTGGGCTGTCGTCGAAAACCATGGCATCGAAAACCGTGCCGGGGCTTTATTTCATTGGCGAATGCGTGGATGTGACCGGCTGGCTTGGCGGGTTCAACTTCCAATGGGCCTGGGCCTCGGCCCATGCGGCGGCCGAGGCGATCCGCGCCGGATCGCGCAAGGGCTAAAGACCCAAAACCGCCTTCACGCGGGCGGTGAAATCCTCGCCCCGCTGTTCGAAATTGTCATATTGATCAAAGCTGGCAGCGGCGGGGGCCAGCAACACGGTATCGCCTGCCTCGGCATCCTCCGTGGCGCGGGTGACGGCCTGCTCCATCGTCGTGCAGACCTCGGCCTCGATCCCTTTCAGGCCAACGGCAAAGGCTGCGGCTTCGCGCCCGATCACATAGGCGCGGCGCACGTCACCGGCGGCCTCGGCAAGGGCGGCCAGCCCGCCCTCTTTCTCCAACCCGCCGCAAATCCAGCGGATATTCTTGAAGGCTGACAAGGCTTTGGTGGCGCTGTCCACATTGGTCGCCTTGGAATCGTTCACATAGGTCACGCCGCCCACCTCGGCCACGATCTGCGACCGGTGCGGCAGCCCGCCATAGGTTTTCATCCCCTCCTCGATCACGCGTGGCGCCAGGCCCAACGTGCGGCAGACCGCGTAGGCGGCGCAGGCGTTCTGGTGGTTATGCGCGCCGGGCAAGCCCTTGATATCGCGCAAATCTATGCTGCCGACCTGCTTGCCCTTTCGATACTCGGACAGAAAACCCTTACGGGCAAAGACGTGCCAGCCGGGGCCGGTCAGCTTGCGACCGACCGAGACCTGAATGACCCGATCATCCGATGCGCCCTCGGCCATCTGGTTGGCAAGATACTGCCCCTCGGTCTCGTCCACACCGATCACGGCGCGGTCGGGACCGCCTTCGGCAAAAAGGCGGCGCTTGGCTGCGAAATAACCGCCGATGCCGCCGTGACGGTCCAGATGATCGGGGGACAAGTTGGTGAACACCGCCACATCCGGCGTCAGGGCGCGGGCCAGGTCCGTCTGGTAGCTGGACAGCTCCAACACCACCACGCCGCCGTCCTGCGGCGCGTCGATGTCCAGAACGCCGCGGCCAATGTTACCGGCCAGTTGGGCGGGTTTTCCGGCATGGGTCAGCAAGTGGTGGATCAGGGCGGAAGTCGTTGATTTGCCGTTGGAACCTGTCACCGCGACGACGCGGGGGATGGTGTCGAAATCTTCAAAACCTTGCGCGGCGAAAGAGCGGAAGAACAGGCCGATGTCATTGTCCACCGGCACGCCCGCCGCCCATGCGGCGACGATCACCGGGTTGGGCGCGGGGTAAAGATGCGGGATGCCGGGGCTGGTGATCAGGCAGGCCACACCGTCGAATGCGCCTTGCCGCGAAAGGTCTTTGACTTCAAGATCTTCGGCCATGGCACTATTGCGCGCGGCAAGGTTGTCATCCCAGCACAGCGGGATCGCCCCGCCCGCTTTCAGCGCCCGCGCCGTGGCGAGGCCTGAGCGCCCCAGCCCCAACACACCCACCGATTGCCCCTTGAAACCCTGCACCGGAATCATCGCCGCACCTTTCGTTGACTTTGCCGCAAGATGCCCGTGCCCATGCAGGGCCGCAAGGGCCGGAACAGGCCGATTTCCCGCGTCGTTATTGCGCGGGTATCGCATCGGTGCGGGATTTACGACCGTGGCGGGTGGGCAGAGTCGCGTTTGAGGCCGCGCTGGCGAGTGGGCTGGGATGCCTCCGGCGGGAGTATTTGGGGCAAAATGAAAGCGCGCGGACGATCTGCAACGCAGTAGCCTATTGGATCTTTTTAGCCGGGTAGCGATCCTCCCCCTCCTTGCTTCGGCATGGGGGGTCCGTTGGTAACTGTTCCATCCCGGATGATCACATTTCCCCTCGGCGCTCGGCCCTGTTCATGGCAAGATCGGTTCTGAGGGAACTTCGGGACGGGAGACGCCCATGCTGATCCATCTTCATAAGCAAGCGACGACGACCCCGAAGGTCCGAGCGGCCATTCAGAGCAGCGATGACGCAGGGACGGTTCTTGCGGAACGCTTCGGGGTTACCCCGCAGACCGTCTACAAGTGGCACAAGCGCGACAGCGTCGAGGATCGCAGCCACACGCCCCATCGGTTGCAGACAACGTTGACGCCGGCCCGGGAGGCCGTCGCCGTGGCGCTGCGCAAGACGCTGCTGGTCTCGCTCGACGATCTTCCGGCTGTCGTCCGTGAGTTCCTGAACCCGAATGTCTCGCGATCGGGGCTGGATCGCTGCCTGCGTCGTCACGGTGTGGGGAACCTGCGCGACCTGCAGGCCAGGCACGCCAGGCCGAAACACAGC
>DFBX01000108.1 GCA_002366795.1 Rhodobacteraceae bacterium UBA3069
CCCATGTCAGGCGCGGAACACTAGGTGAGGTCGTCATCGCGATCAACGGTCGAAAATACTGGCTCTGGCGAGCGATCGACGCGAAGGGCGACGTGCTTGATATCCTCGTTCAGCCACAGCGCAACGCCAAAGCGGCAAGGCGTTTCCTTGCAAGGCTGATCGACCGGTTTGGTGAACCTCGTGTCGTGGTCACCGATAAACTGCGCAGCTATTTCAAGCCAATCTGTGACCTGGCGCCGGGCGCAGATCACTGCGCGCACAAGGGCTTGAACAACCGGATCGAAGGATCGCACAGGCCAACACGAAAACGCGAGAAGTTAATGGGGCGGTTCAAATCGCCCCGGCAGGCACAGAGATTTCTGGCCGCACACGATCAGATCAACACCGTTTTTCGCCCACGCCGATATCAAATCTCAGCCATCTCATACCGCCATGCCAGGGCCGATGCTTTCGACCTCTGGAGAAGCTATGCTGCTGAAATGACCGTCTGACAGGCAGAGGCCTCGCTCCTCTCAAGTAGTCGAAAATAAGTTGGCAATCCCGTCTGGACTTTTGTGCGCTCTGAGGATTTGTTGCCACCACCATTCCGCAAGCTGAACCAAACTTGCGGACAAATTGAATCACGAGGAGGCGACACATGGACAGACGTAAATTTTTGACCCGATCAGCAATGGCAGGCACGGGAGTCGCGGCACTTGCATCACCGGCCGTGGCACAGGGCAACATCACATGGCGGATGGTTACGACCTGGCCCAAGAATTTCCCCGGACTTGGCGTCGGCGCGCAACGTCTGGCGGACCGGATTACTGCCGCGTCAGGTGGACGTCTGACCGTGCAGGTCTATTCGGCTGGCGAACTCGTGCCTCCGCTTCAATCTCTTGACGCCGTCATCGACGGTTCCGCCGAGATGAGCCATGGCGCGGCCTATTATTGGCAAAACAAATCCACTGCGTTGTCATTCTTTACCGGCGTGCCATTTGGTATGACGTCGCGCGAACTGACAGGCTGGGTTCGCCACATGGGCGGCCAGGAGCTTTGGGACGAAATCTATGACCAGTTCGGCGTGCAGGGCTTCCTTTCGGGTGATACCGGAACGCAAGCTGGCGGCTGGTTCCGCAATGAACTGACCGGCGTTGCCGATTTGCAGGGCCTGCGGTTCCGCACACCCGGCCTTGGTGGACAGGTTTGGGAAAAGCTGGGCGCAAGTGTCACGAACATGGCGGCTGGCGAAATCTTTCAGGCACTGCAATCGGGCACACTCGATGCGGCAGAATTTGTCGGACCGTATAACGACCTCGCGCTTGGGTTCTATCAGGTCGCGAAGAACTACTACTTCCCGTCATTCGTGGAACCGGGTCTGGCGACAGAACTTGTGGTGGACAAGGCCAAGTATCAGGCCCTGCCAGAGGATCTGCAGGCACTGGTCCGCCACATCTGTCAGGCTGAATACGATCAGGTTGCGTCCGATTTTGCAGCCAACGATCCGCGCGCGTTGCAGACGCTGGTCAACGATCACGGCGTCAATGTATTGCAGTTCCCTGACGAGATCATTCAGGCAGGTGCAGAAGCCGCCAAAGAAGTGCTGACAGGCCTGCGGGAGTCGAGCGACGATTTGACCAAGCGCACCGCCGAGAGCTTTATCGAGGCGCTCAATATCATGCGCGTCCGTACCGAAGACACTGACGGTGCCTTTGTCGAAGCACGGCGGAAATACTTCACCATCTGATCCGAAAGTGGATCTGTTTCAGGGGCGGCCTTCGGGTCGCCCCTTTTCGTTTGCGGCTAAAGGTGCAAATAGCCGCCGCTCAGATCTATCCGCGCGGTAGCCACAGGACGATCTGCGGGAAGACGAACAGCAGAATGATCGCGATGAACTGCAATATCACGAACGGAATAATGCCACGATAAATGGCGCTGGTCGGCAGACTGTCCGGGGCAACGCCACGCAGATAGAACAGCGCGAACCCGAAAGGGGGCGTCAGGAACGAGGTTTGCAGGTTCACCCCGACCATCACCCCAAGCCAAATAGGGTCGATATCCAACGCGAGCAGGACCGGTGCCGTGATCGGGATTACGATGAAAATGATTTCAAACGAGTCGAGAATGAACCCCAGCACGAACATCATTAGCATGACGACGACCATTGCCGTCATTGCGCCGCCGGGCAGGCTCGTCAGCACGGCATGCACCAGGTTGTCGCCCCCCATCAGTCGGAACACGATCGAAAAAACGCTTGCGCCGAACAGGATGATGAACACCATTGAAGTGATCGTCGCGGTGGCAACGACGGTCTGAGTGAGAATGCTAAAAGACATTCGCCAGCGCAGGGCCGCGAGCACCATCGCGCCGACAGCACCTACCGAAGCAGCCTCTGTCGGGGTGGCGATGCCGCCCAGGATCGAGCCAAGCACCGCCAGGATCAGCAGTAAAGGCGGAATAAGGGCCACGGCTACCTCGCGCAGCAACCCACTGCGTTCTTCAGGCGGGACAGGCGTGGCCGGACAGCTTGCCGGATCGGTGATCGCCTTGAAGATAACATAACTGGCATAAAGGCCGACAAGCAAAAGCCCGGGCAACAATGCCCCGGTAAAAAGATCGCCGACCGAAACCGGGACGGGAGCGAAATTGCCCTTTTCCATCTGCACCTGCGCGTTGATGCCCGACAGCATGTCCCCCATGAAGATCAGCACCGTCGAGGGCGGAATGATTTGTCCCAACGTTCCCGACGCCGAGATTACACCTGTGGCGAGTTTCGGATCATACCCGGCCCGCAGCATCGCAGGCAGCGATATCAGGCCCATCGTCACGACTGTGGCACCGACCACGCCCGTCGACGCGGCGAGCATCGCACCCACCAGAACAACCGAAAGCCCCAGTCCGCCACGCAAATTGCCAAACAACTTCGACATCGTCAGCAGCAGTTGTTCGGCAATGCCGGATTTCTCCAGCATTACACCCATGAAAATGAACAACGGTACGGCGACCAACACCTCGTTGGACATAAATCCGATATAGCGGTTGGGTAAACTGCCAAAGTTCGATGGATCAAAAACTCCGAGCCCCCACCCCAACAGCCCAAACAGCAACGACACGCCGGCCAACGTGAAGGCAACAGGAAAGCCCAACATCAAAAAGCCGATGATACCAAAGAACATGAGACTGGAGAGCAGTTCTCCAAGCAGAACCAGATCCATCAGAGAGTTCCTTCTTGGCCGGTCTCACCGGGTGTGTGCACCGCTGCGGCGACGTTTGGCGGATAGCGCAGGTGTTCGGGCAGCAAATGTTCACGATCGGCCAAAACCAGAACCGCGCGCAAAGCCATTGCGATCCCCTGCAAAGCGACCAGCACGGAGAATACGATGATAAACGATTTCAGGACAAACAGGCCCGGCATTCCGCCAACGTTCGAAGACCCCTCCCAGTAGGACCAGGATCGCGTGACGAAAGGCCATGAATAAACCACGACAACGACCATGAACGGCAAAAGGAAAACCAGCACACCGAACAGGTCGATCACAGCTTTTCGGCGCACGCTTGCAGGGCGGTAAAAGATATCTACACGGACATGATCGCCGCGCGCCAGCGCAAAGCCTGCAACCCCAGTGAACATCGCACCATTCAGCCAGATATAGAGATCACGCAGCCACAGATAGCTGACCCCAAACAGATAGCGCTGCACGACCACGGTAAAGCAGGCAATCACGATGCCGAGGGCAAGCCAGGACATCACGCGACCGATCACCGCATTCAACGCGCCGATAACGCGTACAATAGCCGCCATAGCGTGCATGGACCTCTCCTCCTGTCGCCACCGAATAATCGTTTTTCACATATTTCGGTGTTTAACAACTTAGCTTATTGTAAATAACGTCAGATCACGCGTCTGAATGTCGCTCTATTGGAACGCAACAAGACGAGAACGCGGTTAAGCTCTCCCCGAAAATCGGATGCTGACACAAGCTGCGAATCGTCATCTTTTGATGTTCAAACCGAAAGAGGTAGGACGGCCATCGCCAGTATCAGAAAATAAGGACTGTTGAATTTGCCGTTTTCTGTTTGGGACTGAGGCTGTGAGAAAAGCCCCGTCATGCCAGTCGGTTGTGTCTCGAAAGTGGTGGAAATTTTCCGACGGCGTCCTCCGAGTGGTTTGATTTGCGCCTGATCAGGCGGCGAGGTCAAGGGTCATGGACTCGATCGGCTGTGCGAGGGTCTGCCATCCATCGACTTTACGCATCTGGATCTGGCCGGATGCCAGAAGCGCCCAGAGTAACATCGGCACGGTCTCTGGGCAGGGCATCACGGTTTGCGTCTGATCCGGCGACGGAACTTCTCGTTCAGGCGCTCTATGGCGTTGGTCGTCCGGGCAGACTTCCATTGGGCTGGGTGAAGGCGAACAGGCGGTCCCCAGCTTCCTCTAGGCTGTCGGCGACGGCGCGGCACTTCAGCTGCCATTTCCGCAGGAAAGCTTTGCGTTTCATCTCCACCTCTGCGGCCGTCTTGGCATAGACCATGTCTCGATAACCCGACAGACGGGCATCCGGTGTTCGCGTCGCGGCTGCGCAAACCGTTGCGGCAGGGCGCGAAGCTGATTGTGGTGGACCCGCGTCGCATCGACCTCTTGGAAACGCCGCATATGGGCGAGGCGCATCACCTCGCTCTGCGCCCCGGCACCAATGTGGCCGTGGTGTCGGCCATTGCGCATGTGATCGTAACCGAGGGGCTCTATGACCAGTCGTTTATTGCGGAGCGCTGCGATCTGGACGCCTGGGAAGATTATAAAGCCTTCATCTCGGATGAGCGCCATGCGCCCGAAGCGACCGAAGCGCTCACCGGCGTGCCCGCCGCAACCCTGCGCGAGGCGGCGCGGGTCTTTGCGGCAGGAGGCAATGGCGCGATCTACTACGGCCTCGGCGTCACGGAACATTCGCAAGGCTCCACCACTGTGATGGCCATCGCCAACCTCGCGATGATGACCGGCAATATCGGGCGCGCGGGCGTGGGGGTGAACCCGCTCAGAGGTCAGAACAATGTGCAGGGGTCCTGTGATATGGGGTCTTTCCCGCATGAGCTGCCGGGGTATCGCCATGTCAAACTGCCCGACGTGCGCAAAATCTTTGAGGACACATGGGGCGTGGCGATCGATCCGGAACCCGGTCTGCGTATCCCCAATATGCTGGACGCGGCGGTCGACGGGACGTTCAAGGGGCTCTATTGTCAGGGCGAAGACATCCTGCAATCCGACCCGGACACCAAACATGTGGCGGCGGGCTTGGCGGCGATGGAATGTGTCATCGTGCACGATCTGTTTCTCAATGAGACCGCAAATTACGCACATGTTTTCCTACCTGGATCGAGCTTTTTGGAAAAAGAAGGCACATTTACCAATGCGGAACGCCGGATCAACCGGGTGCGCAAAGTGATGGCACCGAAGAATGGTTATGCCGATTGGGAGGTGACACAGAGGCTTGCCAATGCCGTGTTGAAAGAGACCGGTGGCAAGCCCTGGACCTACACCCATCCGGCGGAGATCATGGCGGAGATTGCCGCGACCACCCCGTCTTTCGCGGGGGTGGATTATGCGCTTCTCGAAGAGAAAGGTTCGGTGCAATGGCCCTGCAATGAGGACCACCCCGAGGGCACGCCGCTCATGCATGTGGACGGCTTCGTGCGGGGCAAGGGGCGGTTTATCGTCACGGAATATATCGCCACGGGCGAAAAGTCCGGGCCGCGTTTTCCGCTTTTGCTGACCACGGGGCGGATTCTGAGCCAATACAATGTGGGGGCGCAAACCCGGCGGACGCTGAACTCCGTCTGGCACGATCAGGATGTGTTGGAAATCCACCCGCATGATGCCGAAAATCGGGGGCTCAGGGACGGCGACTGGGTGCGGCTGGCGTCGCGCTCGGGCGAGACGTCGCTGCGCGCGAAGATCACCGATCGGGTCAGCCCGGGTGTGGTTTACACGACCTTCCACCACCCGAACACACAGGCCAATGTCATCACCACGGATTACTCCGACTGGGCGACCAATTGCCCGGAATACAAGGTGACGGCGGTGCAGGTCAGCCCGTCGAATGGCCCGTCCGAGTGGCAGGAGAATTACAACGCGCAGGCGTCGAGGTCGCGGCGGATCGAGGCTGCCGAATGAGTGATCCCGCACCAATTTCTTTGGGTGTCTTGCCGGAGGAAGCCCCCGTCGCGCTGGTGTATAATGGCTCGACGGCGGCGGTGATGATGGCGTCGCCCTTTGATTTGCCTGAGTTTCTGACCGGCTTCGCGGTTTCCGAAGGACTCGTCGAGGACCCGTCCGACGTGACGGAGGTCACCGCGATCAAACACGCCCATGGGTATGAGGTGCGCGGGCGCATTCCCGAAGACCGCTCCAGTGCGATGGATGCTCGTCGGCGGGCCTCTGTCGGGCCGATGGGATGTGGGTTGTGCGGGATTGAAAGCCTTGAGGAGGCCACAGCTTTTCCGGGTATGGTTGCGCCGATGATCGGCGGGTTGGAGCGCTATGCCCGTGCGGCACAGGAGGCTTTGAACGCCGGGCAGAAACGTCGCGATCAGGTGGGCGCGATGCATGCCGCAGGGTTCTTTGATGGCTCTGGTTTGATCGCGTTGCGCGAAGATGTCGGACGACACAATGCGTTGGATAAATTGATCGGGGCGCTCGCCGGACAAGACCTGAGCCAAGGCGCGGCACTGATCACGTCGCGTCTGTCCGTCGATCTGGTGCAGAAATGCGCGCGGGCGGGGATTTCGGGGCTGTTCGCCTTGTCCTCGCCGACACGGGCGGCGGTGGAACTGGCGCGCGCAACCGGGATGACCGTGATGGTGCTGCGCCGGGAGGCGGTGGTGGCCTACACAGATAAGAAGGAGGCCTGCGCATGACCGATGCGAAAATGGTGCTGATGGCCAATCAGATCGCGAGCTTTTTCGAAACCCAGCCCGGGGGAGATCAGGCGGCGGGTGTGGCGGCGCATCTCAAGGATTTCTGGGAGCCGCGGATGATTTCCCAGCTTAAGGCCTATTTGGGTGAGGGCGGCGAGGGGCTGCATGCTTTGGTGGTCGAAGCCGGCAAGGCGCTTTGAGAAGATCAAACAGGCATTTAAAAACCCCGACATTTGGCGCGGTTTTGTTGTTTTAGGAGCGTGGGCGTTCCTTTTTCGGGTCGTAATGCGGGAAGGTCGCGACGCGCGCCGAATAGCGTTTCAGATGCCCGTCGAGCTGGCCGACTTCGACCTGTGTGCCAACTTCGGCATGGGCCACGTCGATGCGGGCCAGCGCGATCCACTGTCCGGTGCGGGGGCTGCGCATGGCAGAGCAAATCTCGCCCACCTGCGCGCGGCCGATGCGGATGCAATCGCCATGGGAGACGGCGTTCTGGCCGTCGATCTCAAGACCGACGAATTTGCGCGACGGCGTTTCCTTACGGCGTAAAAGCGCGTCGCGCCCGACAAAATCGGCGGTCTTCGATTTGAGCGGCACGGTGAAGCCGACGCCGGCCTCGAACGGATCGGTCTGATCGGAGAAATCGTAACCCGCAAAGACCAGCCCCGCTTCGATCCGCACAAGGTCCAGCGCTTCAAGCCCCATGGGTTTCATGCCGACCTTTTGGCCGGCCTCCCAGACGGCTCTGAAAATCTCCGCGCCGTGTTTCGGATGGCAGAAAATCTCATAGCCCAGCTCGCCGGTGTAGCCGGTGCGGGAGATCACCACGGGGAGGCCCTCGGGGGTGCCCAAGCGGGCAGGTGTGAAACGGAACCAACCCATTTCGGTCAAATCAGGATGGTGTGGGGCGGTCCAGAACAGCTCATTGATCAAACCACGCGACTTCGGCCCCTGAACGGCAAGGTTGTGCATCTGATCGGTGGAGGAGCGGATCATGACGTTGAGGCCCAAGCGCCTGGCCTCTTCGCGCATCCACACACCGCCCTCGTCCGAGCCGCCGATCCAGCGGAAATTATGTTCGCCCAGGCGGAACAAAGTGCCATCGTCGATCATGCCGCCGTGCGGGTAACACATGGCGGAATAAACCACCTGACCTATGGCGAGCTTTTCGACATTGCGGGTCAGGACCCAGTTCATCAGCGCCTCGGCATCCGGGCCGGTGACCTCGAATTTGCGCAGCGCGGAAAGGTCCATGACGACGACATCTTCGCGACAGGCCCAGTAGCTCTCGATCGCGTCACAGTCCGGAAAGCTGTTCGGCAGCCAGAAGCCGTTGTAGTCAGAGAAATCGCGGGTCATCGCTTTGAAGCTGTCATAAAAGGCGCTTTCACGCGTCATGATCGGATCCTCGTCAGGGGTCGGGCGCCAAGCGGTGGCGCGGGAGAAACGTTCCTCGGCCCCATAGGTGCGCAGATGGATGTCGGTGAGATGCCAGCCATTGGCGGCGGAGGTGTCATCGGGGCAGGAGGACGACACGCAGATGAGATCGGTCAGCGCCCGCAAGAGCACGTAATCGCCGGGGCGCGACCATGGTTCATCCGCCAGCATCACGCCGTGTTCGTCGATGCCGGTGTTGAAAAAGAAATTCGCCGCCATCCAGCCGGGGCGGGCGGGGATGCCGTAGGGGTCAAGAGCCGCATTGAAATTGTCGGAACAGTTGACGTGACCGGGATAGCCGATGTCGTCGTAATATTTGGCGTTGCAGGCCAGACCAAAGGCGTCGTGGCGGCCACAGGTGTCTTGGACCACTTCGATCAGCGGCGTCAAATCGTGGTCGAAATATTTCGCGTGAAGACCCGGCATCGGATAGGCGTGGCCCTGAATGGTGCGGGTGGTGGTGACGTCGAGCGGGTGGAAAATGCCGCAATCCACCTTGCGCGCGTCGAAACATTGGAAATCGGTGCATTGCCGCCCGTCCACATCCATGATCTGGATGAATTCGCCCTTTTGGACGCGGTAGGCCCGCGCCGTGGCGGAGGCGATGCGGATGTCTTGCACAGGGTCCGCCAGAGGATCGGGCAGAGCGAAAGACCCGGCTTGGCGGGGCTCGGCACGGGTGAGGGAGACAGTGAGCGGGGTGGCGGTGGTCTGCGCCTCGAAATCCGGCTCCGGCGCGGGGGCGGTGATCAACACCCAGCCGGGCGTTTGTACGGTGAAGCTGACGCCTTCGCCCGCGGCACTTGCCCCGGAGAACAACCCGATGGTTTTCGCGCTTGCGATATCGATCTTCCGTTTGGCAAGCCCAAGGCGCAGGCGGGCCATGCCGGGAGCCATGCTGTTGAGTGTGCCGCGCAGACCGTTGCCCGGCGCATCCGCCGCCCAGCCCAGAACGCCGGGGTCCACGCGCCCGTCCGTATGGGCGGCCAGCAACTCGCAGCGCTGCCCGCCCTCGGTGTTGGTGAGGGAGATCCGGTCGCCCGGTTTGACCTCCAAAAGCGTGGCGCCGCCGCCTTGAACAGTGTGGCGTTCCTCATTGGCGGCAAGCCGGTAGGCGCTTGCGCGCCGGGGCTGTGAGGGCCGGGGCGGGCCGGAGCGAAAGGGCAGGCCGGAAGGATCTAGGATCAATTGGATCTCCATCGGTCATAAAAAAATCCGGGGGCACACAGGGTCCCCCGGATCAGGGGAGAGGTCAGTTTTGCAGATAGGCGTCCATGCTGTCGTCCAGCGCGTCTTTCCACGGGGTGTGGTGAACCGGGGCCATGGTGCCGGTGATGACGGATTGGTAACTATTGTTGCGAAAGCCCATGATGTCCTCGGATTTGTGCTTTTTCCACGCGAAGAAGGCCTCGCAGGCGCCGTCGATGTTGAAGGAGGGGTAATCGGTGTCTGCCACCAGTTCCTTGACGTAATCGGCCTGATATTTGATCGCGTATTTGACGCTGTCATCGGCCTCTTCTCGCGCCACCCGTTCGGCCACATCCGCATCAAGCACGGCTTTGTCGGAGGGGACGTCAATGCGGCCCAGGATGATGTCGCGCACGTACCAGGCCTGGGCGTCGAACATGTTGAAGGTGAACCACTGGTCCTGCATGCCGAGGTGAAACAGCTTTGGATTGTGGGTGTAGACCACGCCTTTGTAGAGATCGGCGGTGGCCAGACGGTTCGCGGTCTTGAGACGCAGGTCGTCGGGCAGGAAGGGGAAATAGTGCTTGTAGCCCGTGCACAGGATGATCGCGTCCACGTCCCTGGTGGTGCCGTCCTTGAAATGCGCGGTCTTGCCCTCGACCCTCACGAGCGCCGGTTTTTCCTGCCAGTTGTCGGGCCAGTTGAAGCCCATGGGGGCGGAGCGGTAGCAGGTGGTGATCGAATTGGCGCCATATTTCCAGCATTGCGAGCCGATGTCTTCGGCGGAATAGGACGCGCCCATCAGGAGCACGTCCTTACCTTCGAATTCGCGGGCGTCGCGGAAGTCATGGGCGTGGACGATGCGGCCGTTGAACTGGTCGAAGCCGGGGTATTCCGGGACATTCGGGGAAGAGAAGTGACCGGAGGCGACGATGACATTATCGAAACGCTCTTTGTAGACCGTGTCCTTTTCCATGTCGTGCACGGTGACCTCGAAATCGCCTTTTTCCGCGTCATATTCGACCCAGCGGATCACCGAGGAGAAGCGAATCCATTTGCGCACATCGGCTTTGATCACCCGGCCTTCGATATAATCGAACAACACGGCGCGGGGCGGGTAGGAGGCGATCTGTTTGCCGAAATGTTCCTCAAAGGAATAATCGGCGAATTCCAGCCCCTCTTTCGGGCCGTTGGACCAGAGGTAGCGATACATCGACCCGTGCACGGGTTCGCCGTTTTCATCGACGCCGGTGCGCCGGGTGTAGTTCCACAGCCCGCCCCAGTTGCTTTGTTTCTCGAAACAGACGACTTCGGGGATCTCGGCGCTTTTTGCGGCGGCGG
>DFBX01000038.1 GCA_002366795.1 Rhodobacteraceae bacterium UBA3069
CGTTCAAACTTTGCCTTTGCCATGGTGTTGGCTCCTTTAGTTTTCGAAGGATGGCGGGGACATCCCCGCCCTACAGTGGTGGGTAGGGCGGGCTATTGCCCGCCATCCCGTTATGCGTATTTCGACTGGATCTCTTCCGAGATGTTCTGCGGCACGGCTTCGTAGTGGTCGAACTGCATCGAGAACTGCGCGCGGCCCGAAGACATGGAACGCAGGGTGTTGATGTAGCCGAACATGTTCGCCAGCGGCACGAATGCATCGATGGCAATCGCGTTGCCGCGGGTGTCCTGACCCTGAACCTGACCGCGACGCGAAGTCAGGTCGCCGATGATACCGCCGGTGTATTCTTCCGGTGTAATCACTTCGACCTTCATGATCGGTTCCAGCAGTTTCGCGCCAGCTTTCCGCATACCTTCGCGCATACACATACGTGCAGCGATTTCGAAGGCAAGAACGCTGGAGTCAACATCGTGGAACTTACCGTCGATCAGGGCAACCTTGAAGTCGATCACGGGGAAGCCAGCCAGCGGGCCGCTATCCATGACCGAACGGATGCCTTTTTCAACACCGGGGATGTATTCCTTGGGAACAGCACCGCCGACGATCTTCGATTCAAAGGAGAACCCCTCGCCCGGCTCTGTCGGGGAGATGACCATTTTTACCTCACCGAACTGACCCGAACCACCCGACTGTTTCTTGTGGGTGTAGGAATGCTCGACCTCGTGAGAGATGGTCTCGCGGTAGGCCACCTGCGGCGCACCGATGTTGGCTTCGACCTTGAATTCGCGCTTCAGTCGATCGACGAGAATGTCGAGGTGAAGTTCGCCCATACCTTTCATGATGGTCTGGCCCGATTCCAAGTCAGTTTCCACACGGAAGGAGGGGTCTTCGGCGGCCAGACGGGCCAGACCTGCGGACATCTTCTCTTGGTCACCCTTGGTCTTGGGCTCGACGGCAATCTCGATCACGGGATCGGGGAAGGTCATCGTTTCCAGAACCACCGGAGCGTTTTGCGCGCAAAGCGTGTCGCCCGTGGTGGTGTCTTTCAGACCGGCCAGCGCGATGATGTCGCCGGCAAATGCCTCTTCGATCTCTTCGCGGTTGTTCGAGTGCATCATCATCATCCGACCAACGCGCTCTTTCTTGCCTTTGGTCGAGTTCAGGATGCTGTCGCCTTTCTTCATGGTGCCCGAATAGATACGGGTGAAGGTTAGCGTGCCAACGAAGGGGTCGTTCATGATCTTGAACGCCAGACCGGCGAAGGGCATGTCATCATCCGCGCGGCGGGGGATGTTACGCTCTTCGGTCTCGTCGTCGGGCGAGAAGCCCATGTAATCAACAACGTCCAGCGGGCTGGGCAGATAGTCGATCACGGCGTTCAGAAGCGGCTGGACACCTTTGTTCTTGAAGGCAGAACCACCAAGAACCGGCACGAAATGCATGGCCAGCGTGCCCTTGCGCAGCAGTTTGCGCAGGGTGGGCACGTCGGGCTCTTCGCCTTCCAGGTAAGCTTCCATCGCGTCGTCGTCTTCTTCGACGGCGGCTTCGATCATTTTGCCACGCCATTCGTCAGCCATGTCTTTCAGGCTGTCGCGGATGTCGGTCCTGATCCACGATGCACCAAGGTCTTCACCCTGCCACAACCATTCTTGCATGGTCACCAAGTCGATCAGGCCTTCCAGCTCTGTCTCGGCCCCGATCGGAATACCGACGGGAACGGCGCGCGCGCCGGTGCGGTCTTCGATCATATGAACGCAGTTGAAGAAATCCGCGCCGATCTTGTCCATCTTGTTAACGAACACGATACGCGGAACCTTGTAGCGGTCAGCCTGACGCCACACGGTTTCGGTTTGGGGTTCAACGCCGGCGTTGGCGTCCAGAACGGCAACCGCGCCATCAAGAACCGCCAGCGAACGCTCGACTTCGATGGTGAAGTCAACGTGGCCGGGGGTGTCGATGATGTTCAGGCGGTGCTTGGGCGTCTGGGCGTTTTCACCATCTTCGGTGCGTTCCCAGAAAGTGGTGGTCGCAGCCGAGGTGATCGTGATCCCGCGTTCCTGCTCCTGCTCCATCCAGTCCATCGTAGCGGCGCCATCATGCACCTCGCCGATGTTGTGGGATTTGCCAGTGTAAAACAGGATCCGTTCCGAGCAGGTGGTTTTACCTGCATCAATGTGGGCCATGATGCCAAAGTTGCGGTAGCGGTCGAGCGGATATTCGCGTGCCATGGGTCTAATGCCTCTAAGGGATTACCAGCGGTAATGGCTGAACGCTTTGTTCGCGTCGGCCATTTTGTGGGTGTCTTCGCGTTTCTTCACGGCGGAACCGCGCGAGTTGACAGCATCCAGAAGCTCGCCAGCAAGGCGTTCTTCCATCGTGTTCTCGTTGCGGGCGCGGCTGGCATTGATCAGCCAGCGGATCGCCAGGGCTTCGCGACGCTCGGGGCGCACTTCGACGGGCACCTGATAGGTGGCACCACCCACGCGGCGCGAACGAACTTCGACCGAGGGTTTGATGTTGTCGAGAGCTTCGTGGAAGATTTCCACGGGAGCCCGCTTGACCTTGTCTTCAACACGACCCAACGCGTTGTAGACGATCTTTTCTGCGACCGATTTCTTACCATCGATCATCAGGTTGTTCATGAATTTGGTGAGCACCTTATCGCCATATTTGGCGTCGGGCAGCACTTCGCGTTTTTCAGCGGCGTGACGACGGGACATTCTCTAATCCTCTTACTTAGGACGCTTCGCGCCGTATTTGGAACGGCGTTGTTTACGGTCTTTGACGCCCTGGGTATCCAGAACACCACGCAGGATGTGGTAACGGACACCCGGAAGGTCTTTCACACGACCGCCACGGATCAGAACCACGGAGTGCTCCTGAAGGTTGTGGCTTTCACCAGGGATGTAGGAGATGACCTCGAAACCGTTGGTCAGGCGAACCTTCGCAACTTTCCGCATAGCGGAGTTCGGTTTCTTCGGAGTGGTGGTGTACACGCGCGTGCAAACGCCACGCTTCTGCGGGCATTGCTCCAAGTGCATCGACTTCGAGCGTTTAACTTTGGGCTGACGCGGCTTGCGGATCAGCTGTTGGATCGTTGGCATTGGGTCTCTTTCCCCGTCTATTCAACACATGTGTTGCATGGTCACCCATGCAATTTTCGAAATTCACTGCAATATGCGCGTCCACATAAAGCAAAAACCGCTTCGCTCCCGTTCCGAGGTGAGCGACGCGGTGGGTTTCCAGAGGATCGGGGCGGTTAGGGGCCCGGATCTTGACCACTTCAGTTTAGATTCTCGGCCCTCGGGGCGACCCCCATAGCCGTGGATGACGGGCGTATAGGGGGAGTCGCGCCCGCTGTCAACAGCACATGGGTAAAGCCCCGCCTGCCCTACCCGCACCCGGCGCGTCCGAATTCGCCCCGAATTCGGAACCGGTTTCTTTCAATGAACCCGGTACCCGACCTCAAGGACTGGGCATCAGCCGCGCGGGGCAGCGGCGGCTCGGACGGTGCCGGCCAGTGGCTTGCGCGACAGTTGACGTTCGCGCCACAGCATGAACAGGCCCGACCCCACGACGATCCCCGCCCCGATCAGGGTTTGCGTGGACGGCCAGAACCCGAACACTACGTATCCCAGAAGCAGCGCCCAGATCAGCCCCGTGTAACGGAACGGCGCCACGAAAGAAATTTGCCCCACCCGCATCACCATGACAGAGGTCAGGTAACCAAGGCAGACGAACAGCGCCGAGGCCACGGTCAGCGCATTATGTCGCGCTGTCATCGGCACCCATTCCTGCCACAGGCTGGCCGTGCCAAAGGCCACCATGACCGAAACCGACGTGGCGATCGTCACCATGATAGACGGCACCGCCCCCGTCAGCTTGCGCGTGGTCAAATCGCGGATCACCACGAACCCCAGCGCGGTCAGGGCGTAATAGGAATAGGAATTGAACCCCTCCCTGCCCGGGTTGATGATCAGCAACACGCCGACAAGCCCGATCAGAATGGCCGACATCCGCCGCCAGCCCAACGGCTCTTTGAAAAACGCCCATGACGCAAGACTCAATACCAGCGGGATGGATTTCAGGATTGCCGTCACATTAGCCAGCGGCATGTTGAACAGCGCGGTAAGAAAGAAGTAAGCCGCCCCGACCTCGGCCCCGGAACGCAGCAGGATCAGCATGGCATCGCGGCGTGGCATCCTGAATTTCAGCTGGCCAAGGGCGGCGGCAATGACCAACAGCAACGTTGTCGCCAGCAC
This sequence comes from Rhodobacteraceae bacterium UBA3069, assembly GCA_002366795.1. GTDB lineage: Bacteria > Pseudomonadota > Alphaproteobacteria > Rhodobacterales > Rhodobacteraceae > UBA3069. The sequence continues at coordinate 4,263 of DFBX01000038.1, forward strand.
CCCGCGCAACAGTAACAACTGGTACAGCGGCACCTCGCCCGACATCAGTTTCATGCAGGTGTCATTGGACACGAACGCCGCCATGGACAGCATCATGATCAACGCACCCTTGGTATTGCCCGAAAGAGAGTGGAACAAGCCCATGGATCAAAGCGCCTTCAGCATGGCCGGATCGACGCCGAAATGCCGCTTGATCTGTTTTTCGATCAGACGCGGGCGCATCTTGCCTGTGATCCCCTGTTTCGCAGGGGCCGAAACGTTGTCGGAATGGATCGTGCGCAGGAATCCCGGCACGGAAATATCGGACCAACTGTTGTAATGCTGGGCAAAGGCGCGGTGGTTGAAACGGTACGGATTCAACGGTTGGTCGTTCGGATGCATCAGGGCCGTGCCAACGGACAGCGGCGCGCGCTCGACTGAATCGATCAGGGGGTTGTCCTCTCCCTCGCGCAGTTCGACGTAGAACCCGCGGTTAAAGGAAATCGCCGTTGGCCTATCCGCCCCTGTGACAGGGATCAACCCTGCCCCCATGCGTTTCAGCCGCGCGATATAATCCAGATCCAGCGCGTCGTCATCGTCCAGCCGAAAGGACAGCCGGTGGCTCGCCCCATCAGGTGCGACCTGCGCATAGGCCGCCTTGATCAACTGGTAATGCCCTTCGACCGGGGCAGCGTTCACCATGATATTCGGATGCGGCGCGGCTAGGTCACGCAGCCGGTCCAGATAGGGTGCCGGCATCTCGGCCGAGGTCAGGATGATGAACCGGAAATCACTATCCGTCTGACGGATCAACGATGGCAGGCACAGCGCCTCGAATAGGCGAAACCGCAATTCCAGTCGGTCGGGGCGAAAGATATTTTCACGGATATTTTCAAAGGATACCAGTTTCGTGGTCAAGAAATCTGTGGTCAGCACGGAAAAGCGCAGCAGCCCGACCGTTTGAAACCCTGTGAAATCCATGAACCGCCCTTTCCGCAATCGCGCGCAGGAAACACCTTATGGGTGGGAAAGAAAAGGGGGCGTGAACCGACCCGCACCCGCAAAAGAAAACCCCCGCCGGATCGCGCCGGCGGGGGTTTCGATTTTCAGAGAAAGCCAGACTTATTCGTCGCGGCTTTCCGGCGTGTCCACCAGCGTGTCGAAGGCGTCGCCGCCAACCACATCATCCGCAGGCGCGGCCAATGCTGCCATGGCTTCGGCTTCCTCGCGGCGCGCCTCGATCACGACATTGTCGCGCTCGGCGGCGATACGGCGCACGCGTTGCGTTGCACCACCGGTGCCCGCCGGGATCAGACGGCCCACGATCACGTTCTCTTTCAGACCGACCAGCTTGTCGCGCTTGCCCTGAACCGATGCTTCGGTCAGCACACGGGTTGTTTCCTGGAACGACGCAGCCGAGATGAACGAACGGGTTTGCAGCGAAGCCTTGGTGATCCCCAGAAGGATCGGCTCGCCCTGTGCCGGGCGCACGCCCTTCGAAATCGCCTTTTCGTTGGCGGCGTCGAATTCGGCCTTGTCCACGTGTTCGCCCTTCAGCAGCGTGGTCTCGCCACTGTCAAGGATCTCCCATTTTTGCAACATCTGGCGAACGATTACCTCGATGTGCTTGTCGTTGATCTTCACGCCTTGCAGGCGATACACGTCCTGGACTTCGTTGATCATGTAGTCAGCCAAGGCCTCGACACCCATGATCGACAGGATGTCATGCGGCGCCGGGTTGCCGTCCATGATGTAATCACCCTTGGAGACGAAATCGCCTTCCTGAACCGGAATGTGCTTGCCCTTGGGCACCATGTATTCCGCCGGCGACAACGAGTCGTCGGAAGGTTCAATCGAGATGCGGCGCTTGTTCTTGTAGTCCTTGCCGAAGCGCACATAACCATCGATCTCGGCGATAATGGCGTGGTCCTTCGGACGGCGGGCTTCGAACAGTTCGGCCACACGCGGCAGACCACCGGTGATGTCCTTGGTCTTGGCACCTTCGCGCGGGATACGCGCAACAACATCACCAGCCTTGATTTCCTGGCCATCTTCGATCGACAGAACAGCGTCAACCGACATCGGGTAGGTCAGCGGGTTGCCCGCATCGTTGCGCATAGGCTCGCCATCGCTATCCACCAGAATGATCTCGGGCTTCAGCTCGTTGCCTTTGGGGGCAGCGCGCCAGTCGATCACGATCTTCTGGGTCATACCGGTCGCTTCGTCAGTCTCGTCGCGCACTGCGAGGCCAGAAACCAAGTCCACGTATTTCGCGGTACCAGCTTTTTCCGCAATGATCGGCAGGGTGTAGGGATCCCACTCGAACAGCTTGTCGCCACGGCCAACCTTGGTCCCGTCCTTGACGTGCAGCTTGGAGCCATAGGACAGCTTGTGGCTGGCCAGTTCGCCGCCGTCACCATCAATGATCAACATCTTCATGTTACGGCCCATGACCAGCATTTCGCCATCGGCATTTTCCAGAAGCTGCGCGTTCTCGAACTTGATCGTGCCGTTCTGCGACGCTTCCTGGAAGGATTGCTGACCACCTTGGGCAACACCGCCGATGTGGAAGGTCCGCATCGTCAGCTGTGTGCCCGGCTCGCCGATCGACTGTGCCGCGATGATGCCGACGGCTTCGCCGATATTCACGCGGGTGCCACGGGCAAGGTCACGACCATAGCACATGGCGCAAACACCGTCATCGGCTTCGCAGGTCAACGGCGAACGAATGCGCATCGACTGCACGCCCGCCTCGTCAACGCTGTCGGCCAGACGTTCGTCGATCAGCGCGCCGCGCTGGATCAGAACTTCTTCGGTGCCAGGGCGCAGCACGTCATCCGCAGCCACGCGGCCCAGCACACGTTCCGCCAGCGAGGAAACGACCTCGCCATCGTTCACGGCCGCTTCGGCGGTGATGCAACGCTCGGTCCCGCAATCGACGCTGCGCACGATGCAGTCCTGCGCCACATCCACCAGACGGCGGGTCAGGTAGCCCGAGTTCGCCGTCTTAAGTGCGGTATCCGACAGACCCTTACGGGCGCCGTGGGTCGAGTTGAAGTATTCAAGAACGGTCAGACCTTCCTTGAAGTTCGAGATGATCGGCGTCTCGATGATGTCGCCGTTCGGCTTGGCCATCAGGCCGCGCATCCCGCCCAGCTGTTTCATCTGGGTAACAGAGCCACGCGCACCGGAGTGGGCCATCATGTAGACCGAGTTCGGTTCCGCTTCGGAGCCGTCCTCGTCCCGCTTGTTGGCCGAAATCGTGGACATCATCGCCTCGGTAACCTTGTCGTTACACTTCGACCAGGCATCGACAACCTTGTTGTACTTTTCGCCCTGGGTAATCAGGCCGTCCATGTACTGTTGTTCAAAGTCTTTCACCTGGTCGCGGGTGTCGTCCACGATGGTCCACTTGTTGTCGGGGATCACCATGTCGTCCTTGCCGAACGAGATACCGGCCTTGAACGCTTCGCGGAAACCCATGGTCATGATCTGATCACAGAAGATAACCGACTCTTTCTGACCGCAGTAACGGTAGACGGTGTCGATGATTTTCTGCACGTCTTTCTTACGCAGCAGCGTGTTGACCAGATCGAAGGGCGCTTTCGCGTTCATCGGCAGCAGCGCACCAAGGCGCACGCGGCCCGGGGTCGTCTCGTAGCGTTTGACGACCTCGTTGCCCTCGTCGTCGATCTGCGCGACGCGGGCCGTGATCTTCGCGTGCAGGTGAACCGCGCCGGAATCCAGCGCGTGCTGCACTTCCTCGATCGAGGCAAAGGCCATACCTTCACCCTTCATGCCCTCGCGCATGATCGTGGTGTAATACAGACCCAAAACCATATCCTGCGACGGCACGATGATCGGCGCGCCGTTTGCAGGCGACAGAACGTTGTTCGTGGACATCATCAGCACGCGGGCTTCCAACTGCGCTTCCAGCGACAGCGGCACGTGAACGGCCATCTGGTCACCGTCGAAGTCGGCGTTGAATGCCGAACAGACCAGCGGGTGAAGCTGGATGGCCTTGCCTTCGATCAGCACGGGTTCGAACGCCTGGATACCAAGACGGTGCAGCGTGGGCGCACGGTTCAGCATGACGGGGTGTTCGCGGATCACCTCGTCCAAGATGTCCCAAACTTCGGGGCGCTCTTTTTCCACCAGTTTCTTTGCCTGTTTCACGGTGCTGGACAGGCCTTTGGCCTCCAGTCGCGAATAGATGAAGGGCTTGAACAGTTCGAGCGCCATCTTCTTCGGCAAGCCGCATTGATGCAGCTTCAGTTCCGGACCGGTCACAATGACCGAACGGCCCGAGAAGTCGACGCGCTTACCCAAAAGGTTCTGGCGGAAGCGACCTTGCTTACCCTTCAGCATGTCGGACAGCGATTTCAGCGGGCGCTTGTTGGCACCGGTGATCACGCGGCCACGGCGGCCGTTGTCGAACAGCGCATCCACGGATTCCTGCAGCATCCGCTTTTCGTTGCGCACGATGATATCGGGCGCGCGCAACTCGATCAGGCGCTTCAGACGGTTGTTCCGGTTGATGACGCGGCGATACAGGTCGTTCAGGTCGGAGGTCGCGAAGCGGCCACCGTCCAGCGGCACCAGCGGGCGCAGCTCGGGCGGGATGACCGGCACGACGGTCAGGATCATCCATTCCGGGCGGTTGCCGGATTCAAGGAAGGATTCCACGACCTTAAGACGCTTGATGATCTTCTTGGGCTTCAATTCGCCGGTGGCTTCGGCCAAGTCGGCGCGCAGCTTTTCGGCTTCGCCTTCAAGATCAATCTGCGACAGCATCTCGCGGATGGCTTCGGCACCGATATTGGCGGTGAACGCATCCATGCCGTAAGCATCCTGCGCGTCCATATACTCCTCTTCGGTCAGCATCTGACCGTAGGTGAGGTCCGTCAGACCGGGTTCGATCACCACGTAGTTTTCGAAATACAGCACACGTTCCAGATCGCGCAGGGTCATATCCAGCATCAGGCCGATGCGCGACGGCAGCGACTTGAGGAACCAGATGTGGGCAACGGGCGAGGCCAGTTCGATATGGCCCATCCGCTCGCGGCGGACCTTTTGCAGCGTGACTTCGACACCGCATTTTTCGCAGACGACGCCGCGATATTTCATGCGCTTATATTTGCCGCACAGGCATTCGTAATCCTTGATCGGGCCAAAGATACGCGCGCAGAACAGGCCGTCACGTTCGGGTTTGAACGTGCGGTAGTTGATGGTTTCCGGCTTCTTGATCTCGCCATACGACCACGACAGGATCCGCTCGGGCGAGGCCAACGAGACTTTGATCTCGTCGAAAACCTTTGCCGGGGTCAGCGGGTTGAACGGGTTGTTCGTCAGTTCCTGGTTCATTTTCAATTCCTTGAATTCGGACAGAGGGGAAGAGGGTCAGGGCACGGGGGCCCTTATTCCTCATCCTCCGCATCCAGGAGTTCCATGTTCAGGCCGAGGCCGCGGACTTCTTTCACAAGCACGTTGAAGGATTCAGGAATCCCCGCTTCGAAATTGTCCTCGCCCTTGACGATCGATTCATAGACCTTGGTCCGGCCCGCCACGTCATCCGACTTGACGGTAAGCATTTCCTGCAAGGTGTATGCAGCGCCATAAGCTTCGAGTGCCCAGACCTCCATCTCACCGAAACGCTGACCACCGAACTGCGCTTTACCGCCCAGCGGCTGCTGGGTGACAAGGCTGTACGGCCCGGTCGAACGCGCGTGGATCTTGTCATCCACAAGGTGGTGCAGTTTCAGCAGGTACTTCGCACCCACGGTGACCTTGCGGCTGAACTGCTCGCCGGTGCGCCCGTCGAACAGGACCGACTGGCCCGAGGTGTCGAAACCGGCGCGGCGCAGCGAGTCGTTCACGTCCGCCTCTTTCGCACCGTCGAAGACGGGCGTGGCGATCGGAACACCGCCGGTCACGTTGGCGGCCGCGTCAAGCAGCGTGTCCTCGTCCATGCCAGCGATGCCTTCTTCGTAGACATCATCGCCATAGGCCAATTTCATCGCTTCACGCACCGGGGTCAGATCGCCCGAACGACGGTAATCTTGCAGCGCCTCGTCCACGTTCAGACCCAGACTGCGCGCGGCCCAGCCCATGTGGGTTTCAAGTATCTGACCGACGTTCATACGCGAGGGAACGCCCAGCGGGTTAAGGCAGAAATCGACCGGCGTGCCATCGGCAAGGAACGGCATGTCTTCCATCGGTACAACGCGGGAAATAACACCCTTGTTGCCGTGACGACCGGCCATCTTGTCGCCCGGTTGCAGCTTGCGCTTCACCGCGACGAACACCTTGACCATTTTCATCACGCCCGGCGGCAGGTCGTCGCCACGGCGAACTTTTTCAACCTTGTCCTCAAAGCGGGCATCAAGCGCGCGTTTCTGCGCCTCATACTGTTCGTGCAGGGCTTCGACGATCTGTGCATCCTGCTCTTCTGCAAGGGCAAGCTGCCACCATTGGCCGCGCGACAGCATGCCCAGCAGGTCTTCGTCGATGACCGCGTTGGACTTGATGCCTTTGGGGCCTTTCACCGCGGTCTTGCCCATTATCAGGTCTTTCAGGCGGGCGTAGATGTTACGATCCAGGATCGCCAGTTCGTCGTCCCGGTCACGGGCCAGACGTTCGACTTCCTCACGCTCGATCTGCACCGCACGTTCGTCTTTCTCGACGCCGTGGCGGTTGAACACGCGCACTTCGACCACGGTGCCATAGTCACCCGGCTTCACACGCAACGAGGTGTCGCGCACGTCAGATGCCTTTTCACCGAAGATGGCGCGCAGCAGTTTTTCTTCCGGCGTCATCGGGCTTTCGCCTTTGGGGGTGATCTTGCCGACCAGAATGTCGCCCGGCTCCACATCGGCACCGATGTAAACGATACCGGCCTCATCGAGGTTGCGCAGGGCTTCCTCGCCGACGTTGGGGATGTCGCGGGTGATCTCTTCCGGCCCCAGTTTCGTATCACGCGCGGCAACTTCGAATTCCTCGATATGGATCGAGGTGAACACGTCGTCACGGGCAATCCGTTCCGAAATCAGGATCGAGTCTTCGTAGTTGTAGCCATTCCAGGGCATGAATGCGACGATGACGTTTTTACCAAGGGCAAGTTCACCAATATCGGTGGACGGGCCATCGGCAATCACTTCGCCCTTGCCAACCCGGTCACCCACTTTCACCAGCGGACGCTGGTTGATGCAGGTATTCTGGTTCGAACGCTGGAATTTGCGCATGCGGTAGATATCGACGCCCGCATCGCCCAGTTCCAGATCTTCGGTGGCGCGGATCACGATACGCTGCGCATCGACCTGGTCGATGATACCGCCGCGTTTCGCCATGATCGCCGCGCCAGAGTCGCGCGCCACGATTTCCTCGATACCAGTGCCGACCAGCGGTGCCTCGGCCCGCAGCAGCGGAACCGCCTGACGCATCATGTTCGACCCCATCAGGGCGCGGTTGGCGTCGTCGTTTTCAAGGAAGGGGATCAGCGAGGCAGCGACCGAAACCAACTGTTTCGGCGACACGTCGATCAGATCCACGTTTTCGTTCGGGGCCAGTGTGTAATCGCCGGACTGACGGGTCGAAACCAGATCGTTAACGAACTTGTCGTTCTCGTCGAGGTTCGCGTTCGCCTGCGCCACGGTGTGACGCATTTCCTCGGTCGCGGACATGTAATGCACTTCATCCGTCACCTGCCCGTCTTTCACGACGCGGTAGGGGGTTTCGATGAAGCCATACTTGTTCACGCGCGCAAAGGTGGCAAGCGAGTTGATAAGACCGATGTTCGGGCCTTCCGGCGTTTCAATCGGGCACATCCGGCCATAGTGGGTCGGGTGAACGTCGCGCACCTCAAAACCGGCACGCTCGCGGGTCAAACCGCCCGGCCCAAGCGCCGACAGGCGACGCTTGTGCGTCACTTCGGACAGCGGGTTGGTCTGGTCCATGAACTGCGACAGCTGCGAAGAGCCGAAGAATTCGCGGACAGCAGCAGCCGCCGGTTTCGCGTTGATCAGGTCTTGCGGCATCACCGTGTCGATCTCGACCGAGGACATACGCTCCTTGATTGCGCGCTCCATACGCAGAAGGCCGACGCGATACTGGTTTTCCATCAACTCGCCAACGGACCGCACGCGGCGGTTGCCAAGGTGGTCGATGTCGTCGATGTCGCCCTTGCCGTCGCGCAATTCGACCAGCGCCTTGATGCACTGCACGATATCGTCACGGTCCAGCGTGCGCTGCGTGTCTTCCTTGTCCAGCGCCAGGCGCATGTTCATCTTCACGCGGCCCACGGCCGACAGGTCGTAACGCTCGGAATCGAAGAACAGCATGTCGAACAGGTTCGAAGCGGCCTCGACGGTCGGCGGCTCGCCGGGACGCATGACGCGGTAGATATCCATAAGCGCGGTGTCGCGGCCCATGTTCTTGTCTTGCGCCATCGTGTTGCGGATGTAGGGGCCGACATTGATGTTGTCGATGTCCAGCACGGGGATCGAGGTGATGCCCGCCTCGACCAGCTCTTGCAGGGTGCCGCCGGTGACGTTGCCCTCTTTGTCGTATTCCAGGGTCAGTTCATCGCCTGCCTCGACATAGATAGCACCGTTTTCCTCGTTAATGATGTCCTTGGCGACGAATTTGCCCAGAATATGCTCATACGGGACCAGCAGTTCGGTGACATTGCCTTCGTCGATCAGTTTCTTGACCGCGCGGGGCGTCACTTTCTTGCCAGCTTCGGCGATGACCTCGCCCGAGGCCGCATCGACCAAGTCATAGGTGGGGCGCGTGCCGCGCACACGCTCGGGGAAGAACTTGGTGACCCAGCCCTTGCCTTTTTCCAGCGTGAAATCGACGGTGTCGTAATAGGCGTCCATGATCGCTTCTTGATCCAGACCCAGCGCATACAGCAGCGTCGTCACCGGCAGTTTGCGGCGACGGTCGATGCGCGCGAACACGATGTCCTTGGCGTCGAATTCGAAATCCAGCCACGACCCGCGATAGGGAATGATACGGCAGGCGAACAGCAACTTGCCCGAGCTGTGCGTCTTGCCCTTGTCATGGTCGAAGAACACACCGGGGGAACGGTGCATCTGCGATACGATCACGCGTTCAGTGCCGTTCACGACAAAGGTGCCGTTCGGCGTCATCAGGGGCATGTCGCCCATGAACACGTCTTGTTCCTTGATGTCCTTGACCGACTTCGCGCCGGTGTCTTCATCGACATCGAACACGATCAGGCGCAGGGTGACCTTCAGCGGGGCCGAATAGGTCATGTCGCGTTGCTGACATTCTTCAACGTCGTATTTCGGCTGTTCCAGTTCGTATTTCACGAATTCCAGCACGCTGGTTTCGTTGAAATCCTTGATCGGGAACACCGATTGGAAAACGCCCATGATGCCTTCGCCGTCGGTCGGCTTGGGTGCATCACCGGAGTTGAGAAAAAGATCGTACGAGGATTTCTGAACCTCGATCAGGTTCGGCATCTCCAGCACTTCGCGGATTTTGCCGTAATATTTGCGAAGACGTTTCTGGCCAAGAAAGCTTTGCGCCATGACAGGTGTCACCTTTCGTTTCTCACCGGGAGTGCGCACCGTCGGGCTACGGCACCACGCCCCTCTGAAACCGGCAGTTCCGATCCATTCATGGCCACTGTCCCACCAGTGACCTCCCGATCAGGAACCTCGCCTTAGATAAGCCCCGCCATTCGGGGCCTATCTAAGACAGGTTCGGCTGAGCCCGGAAACCACCGGACCCAGCCCTTATCGTCATTCCGGGAAACCCCGGAGAGCCGATTACTTCAGCTCGACCGTTGCGCCAGCTGCTTCCAGCTTGCCCTTCAGTTCTTCTGCTTCCGCTTTGTCGGCGCCTTCTTTGACGGCTTTGCCGCCGGCTTCGACCAGATCTTTTGCTTCTTTCAGGCCCAAGCCGGTGATGGCGCGGACTTCTTTGATGACGTTGATTTTCGAAGCGCCGGCATCCATCAGGATGACGTCGAATTCGGTTTGCTCTTCAGCAGCGGCGCCACCGGCGTCTGCGGGGCCAGCCATCATGACGGCGCCACCGGCTGCGGGCTCGATGCCGTACTCGTCTTTCAGGATGGTTTTCAGTTCTTGTGCTTCGAGCAGGGTCAGACCCACGATCTCTTCTGCCAGTTTCTTCAGATCAGCCATTTTACTGTTTCCGTTCGTTTAAGATGTGTTCCAACGTGGTATATTCAACCACGCAGATCCGTAAGGTTGCTTACGCGGCCTTCTCTTCGATAGTCGAAAGGATGGACGCGATGTTCGAAGCAGGTGCGCCAATCGCGCCAGCGATGTTCGAAGCAGGTGCGCCAAGCATGCCAGCGATGGTAGCGATAAGCTCCTCGCGCGACGGCATTTTCGACACGGCCTCGACACCGGCCTGGTCAAGAGCGTTCTCACCCATTGCACCGCCCAGGATTTCGAACTTGTCGTTACCCTTGGCAAATTCCTGAGCAACCTTGGCAGCAGCCACGGGATCCTCAGAATAGGTCAGAACGGTCATGCCCGTCAGAAGATCGGCAATGCTTTCGCAGGGCTTTCCTTCAAGGGCGATCTTGGCAAGCCTGTTCTTGGCGACACGTACAGATCCACCTGCTTCGCTTGCGCGAGCACGAAGATCTTGCATCTCAGCAACCGTGAGACCTGCGTAATGGGCTACGACCACCACGCCAGAGCTTTCAAAGATCTGGCCGAGCTCTTCGACCACTTTTTCTTTCTGGGCTCTATCCACAGTTCACTCCAATTTTGGGGGTTGCCCCCCGGCTCAATTCGCCGGACCAAAGGACCGGCACTCATGTCCGATTACGGGGCAAGGCCAAGACCACCCGAGGATTGCTCCACAGCTAATCTGGTTTTCCCGTCTCAGGCAGGAAATTAAGAAGGGCTAAAACCCCTCACCCACCGTCTTGGACGAATACAGACAGCACACGACGAATCGCGTGCTGTCTGAATGGCCGTGTTTAGGAAGTATAAGGCAAAAGCGCAATACCATTATTTCACACCGTCATGCGTGATCATCCCAGCACGAAATGTTGCGCGTCCAGATCGTCCAGGGCCACGCCGTACAGCGCCAGCACGTCACCCCCGCCAAAATCAAACATCACACCGGTGGCATCGCCATCGGCAAGGGCCAGCAGGTCTTCGAAACCGGTTATCCCCTGTACCTCCAACGCGATCCAGTCGCCGCGATGGCCCAAACGAAAATCGCTGATCGTGTCGTGACCATCGCCGCTGACAAAAACAAAGATATCGCGGCCGCCGCCGCCCGTCAAAAGGTCATCACCCACGCCGCCCGACAACCAGTCATCCGCCGCACCACCATGAAGCGTGTCGTTGCCGCCACCACCCCACAGGCTGTCATTCCCCCAGTGTCCTTGCACCTGGTCGTCGCCCACGTCGCCATAAAGCGCGCCAGCGCCCCGGTTGCCCCAGATCGTGTCATTGCCTTCCCCGCCCCAAAACTGATCCGCACCACCGCCGCCAAGGGCGCGGTCGCGGCCAAGACCACCCTGCCCCCAGTCATCGCCACCATCGCCGGTCAGGATATCATTGCCATCCCCACCCCAAAGCGAGTCATCCCCGTCGCCGCCGCGCAGAACGTCCCGGATGCGGCCCCATCAATCCGGTCATGGCCGCCGTCACCATATAGCCGGTCACTGCCGTCCCCGCCACGGATCAGGTCATGACCGCTATCGCCATAAACCGTGTCGCGCCCCGCCGCACCGCCCAAGGTGTCATTGCCGATACCGGACTGGATGTAATCATTCCCCGCAGTCCCCGCGAGTTCCAGCACGATAGGCGAGCGGGTGCTGACCCATGGCGTAATTCGCGCCCCGTCTTGAAACACATCCACGAAGGCACCGGGAAACCGGGCGACATCGGGCGGCGTGACCTGCGCCAGCAAGCCCGGAGTCAGCGGAATGCCGATGGCATCCAACACCGACGTGACGAAGGAGTTGGAGTTCTGCTCGATATCATACTTGATATCCACGCCATGGCGCGCAAGCGAGGCATGTATCTGCCCGGTCAGCTCCCACACATGGTCCGCATCCTGCCGCGGGCGCAGGTCCAGCGCGGTAATGGCATGGCGGTTCGGGTCATAGATGCGATCATTGATGCCAGGCGTGTTGGAATCGTCGTCATGGTCTCGGCCAAAGGTGTGAAAGCTCCAATCGCCCAGCGTCAGCCAGAACGACGCATCCACTTCGGCTTCACGCAGGTCGGTGCCATTGTCATAAACGAATTTCATCACCGCGACTGCCTATTGGTGGCTGCCGAACAGCTTTGAGGACAGCGGCCATTGAAACGTCGCAGCCCAACAGCGCGGCAAGGCCCGGCCCCGTATGGCCCCGGGCGTGTTAAGCGTTTTGGCGATATGGAACAGGCAGACCCGTATCCGCGCCGTTCCGCGAATTGCGGCCCAATCGGGCGCACCCGCAATCACGCTGGCATCCGCATCAGGGAAACGGGCAAGGGCGCGATCAGCGGCGCAGCGACCAAAGCAATGGATCGAGGGGCGATCAACAAGGATTTCAAAACAGGGGCCACCCCTCGAACTGGTAAAAGAAACTGCGGCAAGCTCGCCTTAAGCGCGAAAATAGTCAACCGCAATTAAACTCACCTCGCGTCATATAAGGGGTGGGAAATGCAGGGCTTTTCCCGATGTGCCCGGCATTCCGCCCGCCCTTTCCGGCAGGCACACACAGGCCACCCGCCTTTTTCCTTGCAGAAAAAGGACTGAATCCCGCACAATGCAGGGGATTTCAGTATCCACGGCAGTGTTTTCGGGGGGCTATATTCCGCGCCCCTTTCTGCCCGCTCTTTTCGTATGCCGCCCGGCAGCTGCCAGATATTTCACAAAAGGAATTGCCCCCCATGGCCCTCTCTTCGTTCCCCGTTTCAACAGGCGCTCCGCAATACCTGTTCTTCGGCGACAGCATCACCGATGATGGCAACCTGTATACTCAATCCGACGGGCTGTTGGCCGATATGTTCTGCGATGCGGCCTCCGGCTTTGACGGGCGGGCCAGCGACGGGCCGACCTGGGCTGAATTGCTGGCGGCCCGAATGGGCTCGACCTATGATATCTATGCCGTGGCCGGGGCCGAGGCGGTCGGCAGCCAGGCCCTGTGGGAATTCGCGATCAGCTTTGGTGCGCTGGAGTATATCCTGGTGCCGCTGGATGATCCCGCCGCGCAATGGGACATGAACCTGACCGCCCAGATCGACAGGTTCCAGATGGATACGATCGGGGCGGACCTGTCGAACACCACCGCCTTTATCGTGATCGGCGGGAATGATTATGGCGCCCTGCGCACGGTCCTGCCCGCCCTTGACCCTCTTCAGGCCGTCGCGGCGCTGGCCGATACGCTGATCAGCACCGTTGCCGCCACACTGTCCAGCGCGCTGGACCTTTCATTGATGGGCATGGACGAGGTGGTGATCGTCTCTCTCCCCGAGGCATAGTTCTTTCCCGCAATCCATGCCACCGGCGCGGTAATCTCGGGTGCTGGGCGGGGTGTTCGACGTGCATAACGACCTGCTTGAAGCAGGCGTGAACGTGCTGTCGGACCTTGGCGCGGATATATCTTTCCTCGACATCGGGCCGATCACCGAGGCCATTGCCGATGACACCAGCCAATTCGGCATGACCGCACCCTATGACTATTTCATCCTTGATGGCGAAGCGGCCGGTTTCACAGCCTATGACCCGACCGAGACCGCCTTTTGGGATGACATCCACCCCTCGGCACAAACCCACGGCTTGCTGTCGCTTCATATCGCCACGATCAACAGCGGCACCTATGCCGAGGACACGGGCACCGCCGCCGCCGAAGGTTGGGACCGCAGTACCGGAACAGCGGATACGCTGGCCCTGCTGATGGGCGGCAACGATTCCTATATCGCCGGCACGAGCGACGACCTCATCTTTGCCGGATCCGGCGATGACGCGATCCTTGGCGGCGAAGCCAATGACATGATTGCGGGCGGCGCGGGGGCCAACCGCCTCTCGGGCGGGGCGGGCAACGATATCATCGCCCTTGGTGGCAATGGCTCCGAAGCGGACGGCGGCGCAGGGCGCGACCTGATGATCCTGCAAGCGGACAGCTATCTTGGCGTGGCGCGCGGCGGTATCGGCAACGACCTGTTCATCACCGGGTTGGGTACGGGTGCATTGTCGGGCAGGGACGGCGACGACACATTCGTGATCTTCGCCGATCAGACCCCGGCATGCTGACCGCGCTGGAACAGATCGGGATCGATGGCGGGGCAGGCACGGACCGCGTGGCGATCATCGGCGTCGGGCAAGTGGATTCCAACCCCGAGGTGATCGCGAACATCCTGAACATCACGCTGGAAGGGATCGATGAGCTGGGCCTTTTCGACACGCTCGGTGCGCTATTTGAAACGCTGCCCGACCCGATGGGCGCGGCGGCCGAATGGGGGCTTCTGCCCGATGCCTGGGCCAGCCTGGGCTGATCCCGCCGGCCTGTTGCCACCGGTTGCAGGCCACCCATGGAGCCGCAACAAAAAAGGGCGCCGCAACGGGCACCCTTTTCAAATTCAGTATCCCGAAGGATCAGTCCTGGCTGGCAGCCGAGGAAACATCGACCGACACGCCCGGACCCATGGTCGAGGACAGCGAGATCTTTTGCAGGTAAGAACCCTTGGCACCCGACGGCTTGGCCTTGGCCACGGCGTCAACGAATGCCTTGACGTTCTCGACCAGCTTGGCTTCGTCGAACGAAACCTTGCCAACGCCTGCGTGAACCACACCGGCTTTTTCCACCTTGAACTGGACTTCACCGCCCTTGGCCGCTTTCACGGCGTCGGCGACATCCATGGTCACGGTGCCAACCTTGGGGTTCGGCATCAGGTTGCGCGGGCCAAGAACCTTACCCAAACGGCCGACGACCGGCATCATGTCGGGGGTCGCGATGCAGCGATCAAACTCGATCTTCCCGCCTTGCACGATTTCCATCAGGTCTTCGGCGCCAACGATATCCGCGCCGGCTTCCTTGGCTTCGTCAGCCTTGGGGCCACGGGCGAACACGGCGACGCGCACGTCCTTGCCGGTGCCGTTGGGCAGGCCGACCACGCCGCGGACCATCTGGTCTGCGTGACGGGGGTCAACACCCAAGTTCACGGCAATTTCGACAGTCTCGTCGAACTTGGCGTTGGCGTTTGCCTTGACCAGTGCGACGGCTTCTTCCACGGTCACGTTCTCTTTGCCAGCAAAGGCTTCACGTGCGGCGCGGGTGCGTTTTCCGATTTTTGCCATCTTACTTCACCTCGATGCCCATGGAGCGGGCCGAGCCCAGGATGATCTGCATCGCCGCTTCAACGTCATTGGCGTTCAGATCTTTCATTTTCGCTTCGGCGATTTCTTTCACCTGCGCTGCGGTCACCGAACCTGCGTTCGAGCGACCGGGGGTGCTGGAGCCGGATTTCAGCTTGGCAGCTTTTTTCAGGAAATAGGACGCGGGGGGCGTCTTGATTTCCATGGTGAAGGACTTGTCCTGATAATAGGAAATCACGGTCGGGCAAGGTGCGCCCTGATCCATGTCTGCGGTCTTGGCGTTGAACGCCTTGCAGAATTCCATGATGTTGATGCCGCGCTGACCCAGTGCGGGGCCGACGGGCGGGGACGGGTTTGCTGCGCCTGCGGGCACTTGCAGCTTCAGCGTGCCGACGAGTTTCTTGGCCATTGGCCTTCTCCTTTTCCAACGCCTTGGAAACGCGTTTCCAAGGGTCCGTGTTGTGTGGTCCGGTCCGGATGCCGCGGCACCCTCGCCTCCCACGGCGGAATCACCCCTTCCGAGGCAACCCGCGCCACATACAGCACGACCGCCCCATTGGCAAGGGAACAAAGCCTGGCCAAGACCGGCACCTCTGATACGCTGGTCCCGACAGCCGAGGAAATGCAGATGAACAGAATTTCAACCGTAGACGGGTCCGCCCGCCGAACAGCGGCCCAGTTTTCCGCAACTCCATAAACGGGCAGATTTCGAACGATACGTTCGAAGACAACATGACCGCCACATCGGACCCGGCAATTGCCGCGGTATGGGGCACGGCCTGGCTTTTTTACGACGACCTCCATGAACACAAGCTGACCGGCGAACATACCTGCCCTCGGATCAGAAATGCGCCTGTGTCCGCTGGCTGCTGTTCCTGCACAGTGATCTGGAATACCTCTGGCCTGATATTCGACACTGCGGGGGTCGACCCTGCCCCCCCCGAATCCAGCCGAACCGTTTTTCGGCGTTCTCTGCAACACGCCACTTTGCAAAGTATTCTATCCCCGCAGCAGGCTGACGGTTTTCTGAAAGCAGGCCACTACAAGGTATGGCCGTTCATCTCTGTTGCGGATTACAAGGCGGCCCTCCGCAGGCCAAGGCTCCTTTCGGGGCGCAGGCATTCTCACGCCTGAAACATAGCTGCAAAAACGCCCCAAAAGAAAAAGCCGGGCGATTTGCCCGGCTTTCAGAATATCAGTTTGGCGCGAGGCTTAGCCCTGCTTGGTCACTTGGGTGAATTCCAGTTCCACCGGCGTTTCGCGACCAAAAATGGACACGGCCACCTTCAGGCGCTGGTTGTCCTCGTCCACGTCCTCGATCATGCCGTCGAAATCTTCGAACGGGCCGTCGTTGACCTTGACCTTCTCGCCGATCTCGAAATGGATCAGGGTGCGCGGGCTTTCCTCGCCTTCCTGAACACGATTCAGGATCTGGTTCACCTCGGCATCGCGCATCGGCATCGGGCGGCCTTGCGGGCCCAGGAAACCGGTGACGCGGTTGATCGAGTTGATCAGGTGATAACCCTGGTCCGACATCTCCATCCGCACCAGCACGTACCCGGGCATGAAGCGGCGTTCGGTCGGAACCTTCTTGCCGCGACGGATCTCGATCACCTCTTCGGTGGGAACCAGCACTTCTTCGATCTGGTCCTCAAGACCCTGCTCAATGACCGATTGTCTGATTTGCTCGGCGATCTTCTTTTCGAAGTTCGAAAGAACGCTCACCGAATACCAACGCTTCGCCATCTTGCCTTAGTCCTTCGCATCACCACGCCACGGCGCGGGGTTTTTCCAGTCAAAACAGAGGGTTCCCCCACCCGTTTCCCAAACAAAAAATCGGCGCGCAACCGAATCGCGCACGCCAGAATTTGGTGTAGCCCGCCGGATACCCTGCCCGCCCCACGATTTCAAGGGCGCGCGGGCGTGGCGGGCTGGCGCGCCTTAGCCGCCGACGTAGGCCAGCAGGCCCTGCAAGCCAGTGCGGATAATGATATCCACAACGCTAAAGAAAACCGCGGTCAGCGCGGCCAGAATGAAAACCATCACGGTGGTCAGCAACACTTCGCGGCGGGTGGGCCATGCCACCTTTGCGACTTCCGAGCGGACCTCGCGGATGAAGGAAACGGGGTTCGAGCTTGCCATGGGCACATCTTCCTGTCTGGATCAGCGCCTCACATACGCGGCAAGGCGCGCGATTTCAAGGCGCAATCCTGTTGCGCGCCAAAGGCGCAGTCGTCTTGCAATACGGGCTGGCTTGGTCGGTGGCAGGGGCAGCAGGGTTCGAACCCGCGACCTACGGTTTTGGAGACCGTCGCTCTACCAGCTGAGCTATACCCCTAGGACCGGTGCCTCAAGTAGCGGGGGTGCAGAACGATTTCAAGAGCGATTTTCCCTTTCCGCAAGGTTTCCGTGGCCCGGCATGCGGCAGGACGCCTCCGGCGGGAGTATTTCAGGCAAAATGAAAGGGGCAAAGGCGCGTGGCAGCCGAGCGCAGCGAGGCCACGCCCAACGCCGAATGTTGCCGCGCCAGCGGCGGCTTGAGGGGACGGGAGCGCCCCGTTTTCATTTGGCGGGCATGGTCCGACCGCGCAGTTCAAATCGGAGTTTCGACGGTCAATACCGGCCGTCCATAGCCGCCGTCACATCCAGCGCATCCGCCGCAGCAGGACGATCTGCACCGCCAGGATGGCCAGCAAGGCAGCACAGAAGATGTAGAACGCCATCGGCTCTTCAGCACCCGGCATTCCGCCCACATTCACCCCGAACAGCCCGGTCAGCACGCCCAGCGGCAGGAACAGCACCGACACGATGGAAATAAGGTACATATTGCGGTTCAGCCGGTCCGACAGCTGCCCCGAGATTTCCTCGCGCAGAACGGTCAGCCGTTCACGCATGGCATCCAGATCCTCGACCAGGCGGGTGAACCGGTCGTGCCCTTCCTCCAGTCGGCGCTGGTCCAGCGCGTCGAACCAGTTCAGACCCGAATTTTCCAGTTCGGACAGGGCGTCGCGCTGCGGGGCCGCATAGCGGCGCAGCCCGATCACCGTCTGGCGCAGGTCCAGAATATGCTGGCGGCGGCGTTCGGTATCCTCGGCCGTAACGGGAGTGGCGCTCAGGATATCCACCTCCAGCTGTTCAAGGCTTCGGTCGATCTCGCCCACGGCCTCTTCGATCCGGTAAAGCAGCCGTTCGGACATCAGACCGATAAAGGCGGCGGGGTCGTCCGGCCCCTTGTTCGCGCTCAGCGCTTGGTCCACATCCTCGACCGCGCGCAGGCGGCGGCGCGACAGCGACACGATCCGGTGCGCATCGGCATAGATCCGGACCGAGACCATGTCTTCACGCTCAGCCCCTTCGTTCAGGTTCACACCGCGCAGGATCGCCAGCACACCGTCGTCCAGCACCGTGGCGCGGGGGCGGGTTTCCTCGGCCAGCAGCGCGCTGATCGCGTGTGGATCAAGATAGGACAGGTTCGCCTCGATCCATTCGCGGGCTTGCGGATGGGTGCCATCCAGATGCACCCAGGCCAAGGTATCGGCGCGCAACAGGTCTATCGCCTCGGCCTCGGTCAGCTGGCGGCGGCGGTCATCCCCTTGCAAGGTGTGGGCATATTTGATCGGGCTTGTCATGGCGCGACGGTAGGATGCGGCGCGCGCTTCGGCAAGTGTCAGTCATCGCCCAAGGTGTGTAACCGGGCCACGTCGTTCGATGCCAAAGCCGGCTGAATATCCCTGATCCGTTCGGGCGGCATGCCCCACCACGACATATCCAGAAGCGCGGCGATGGTTTCGGGGTCGAACACATCCGCACCACCCGCGCAGGATTGCCCGCCACAACGGCATAGTCGGGCTCATCGCGGGCCACCACGGCCCCTGCCCCGACGATCACGCCATGACCCAGCGTGAATCCTGGCAGGACCATCGCGTTATGTCCGATATGGGTATCGCTCCCCTTGGCGAATTCCTCGGCAAAAATCTGCTTCGACGCGCGGTCGAACACGGCAAAAGGATAGGCGGTTAACCAACCCTTCGGATGATTGGCCGAGGCGGTGATGAACCGCGTCCCATGGGCGAATTGACAGAACTTGCCGATGCGAAGCCGTTCGGGCGCGCCGGGATGCAGGTAAGGTGCGATCCGGGCCGAGCAATCCGCCATGGGTTCGAAATCGTTGTAATAAGTGAAGTCCCCGACCGAGATATTCAGGTGATCGATCACTTGCTTCGGGTAGGCCGTGTTGGGATAGGTGCTGCCATCGGGCAGGACGATGGGGTGACGCGCGGCGGCGTCAAGATATGGAACAGCCACGCTGAAATCCTTGTCTGCTGTGCAGGAAATGCAGGTGCAATCAGGGGTGTTCAGGCATGATCCACGGTGACCTCCATCGGATTGCCACGAGCACAATACCATACACCGGCAGGAACCGGAATGCGGATTGCCGCACCCGCTGCACCCCTTACCACCAAGCAAAAAGGGCCGCCCTTGGGCAGCCCTTTTCCATTCACTCTTCGGTCGCGCGTTCGGGCTTATGCCCGAGCCACGCTTACTCGATGATCTTCGACACGACGCTCTCGGGAGGTTTCGCAAAGCGAAACCCCCTGTCGCGTGTCAGCAAAATCATTCGATGATTTTGCTGACCACACCAGCGCCGACGGTGCGGCCGCCTTCGCGGATGGCGAAGCGCAGGCCGTCTTCCATGGCGATCGGCGCGATCAGTTCAACTTCGAACTTCAGGTTGTCGCCGGGCATCACCATTTCAGTGCCCTCAGGCAGGTGCACGGTGCCGGTCACGTCCGTTGTACGGAAGTAGAACTGCGGACGGTAGTTCGCGAAGAACGGGGTATGGCGGCCGCCCTCTTCCTTGGTCAGGATATAGGCTTCGGCTTCGAACTTGGTGTGCGGCTTGACCGAACCCGGCTTACACAGAACCTGGCCACGCTCCACGCCTTCACGGTCAACACCGCGCAGCAGGGCGCCGATGTTGTCGCCGGCTTCACCACGATCCAGCAGCTTGCGGAACATTTCCACGCCGGTGCAGGTGGTTTTCGAAGTGTCGCGGATGCCCACGATTTCGATCTCGTCGCCAACGTTGATCACTCCACGTTCCACACGGCCAGTCACAACCGTGCCACGGCCCGAAATCGAGAACACGTCTTCGATCGGCATCAGGAAGGGCTGGTCAACAGCACGCGCCGGGGTCGGGATGTATTCGTCAACCGCTGCCATCAGCTCGCGGATCGAGTTCTCGCCGATTTCCGGATCACGCCCTTCCATCGCGGCCAGCGCCGAACCCTTGATGATCGGAATATCGTCGCCGGGGTAGTCGTAGGAAGACAGCAACTCGCGGATTTCCATTTCCACCAGTTCCAGCAGCTCTTCGTCGTCGACCTGGTCAACCTTGTTCATGTAGACGACCATGGCGGGGATACCCACCTGGCGGCCCAGCAGGATGTGCTCGCGGGTCTGGGGCATCGGGCCGTCAGCCGCGTTCACAACCAGGATCGCGCCGTCCATCTGCGCCGCACCCGTGATCATGTTCTTCACATAGTCGGCGTGGCCGGGGCAGTCGACGTGTGCGTAGTGGCGATTCTCGGTCTCGTATTCCACGTGCGCGGTCGAGATGGTGATGCCGCGGGCTTTCTCTTCTGGCGCGCCGTCAATCTGGTCATACGCCTTGAAGTCACCGAAATACTTGGTGATCGCCGCCGTCAGCGTGGTTTTGCCATGGTCAACGTGGCCAATCGTGCCGATGTTGACGTGCGGTTTGTTCCGTTCAAACTTTGCCTTTGCCAT
>DFBX01000088.1 GCA_002366795.1 Rhodobacteraceae bacterium UBA3069
CCAGTTCGCTATTCTTTACCCGGAGCGGTTCAACCGATGACCTGTTTCAACCTCATGGGCTGACAACCATACACGAAGTTCGGGATACTCCCTTGATCGATCCGCTCGGGTGTGAAACCGGGCAGTTGTCTCAATCTTCGTTCATCTTCCGTCAGTTCGGGGAACACCTCAATCCAGCCTTGGGCCAATTCTCCTTCTCGAAGGCGGAACTCACCTTGCGCAAATGCTTCCCCGGCAGCCTCAATAAAGGCCTGTAAAGCGCGCTGTTTGGCGGGGTCTCCGCCGACGCCTGTTTCCAGAATAGTGCCAGGGTTCAACAGCTCATAGAGCGCTGCCGCCTCGGCCCCAATCTGTGCCAATTCAGGGTTCTTAGACAGAACTGGGTATCCGCCGCTGCTGATGCCTTCCTGAACTAGTGCATAAGCTGTTGCAGCCAAGCGGCCCTCTAAAGTTGTCAGATCGACGCCCAGCCGTATTCCAGCCTCATCCACGCGCTGATCACGCATGGCTTCAGTCCAATCCTGTAATACCTCAGACGCGAGGAGCGCCGCACCGACGCCAGTCGCAGCCCGCAAACCGCGTAAAGCGTCAGTGGGATCAAGAGCTGGAACGCCACCTGCCGTGGGTGCAAAGTCGGCGAGCACAACATTGCCCTACACACCCGGCGCGATAGGTTCCGCATAACACCGACAATTGTGCGCTTCACCCGGATGCCCGCCTGCCGGTGGGTCGCCCCAACGAAATACTCGGTCGTCGTAGTCTGAGTGGCTGTCACGGACTTTGGCATCGTCCCGTGACCGCCACCAGATAGACGTGACAAAAACCTACGGCAAAAACTTTGCGATTTTGGCAGGTTTTTGTCAGTCAGCTCTATAGAAGTTGCCAGACCTCTCGCTTGACCAGCGACACATTATTGGGACAGCAGCGTTCTGACTCGCGCCTTAATGTTCTCGAATGTCGTGTTCAATGCGCTTGCCCCAACTACGGCTATCTAAAAAATCGCGACGTTGGCCTTCCACTTGCAAGGCTGGCTATGATTCCAGGTGAGGAAGCATGGTTTTTCACGTGATGTTGCCGTCGTCATCCAGTATGTGTGCTGACAAGGGCACCGCAAAATTGGACCCTACGTTATAGGGAAAGTCCGATGCATAAACAGAAACCGGAATTCAATGCCAAAGTAGCGATGGCACTGATCGTGTTCGTCATTGTTGGGTCTTTCGTATGGCCGTTACTATCTTCCAAACCAACGAAACAGGTCGCCAACAAATTTCACTTCTTTGAAAATATCGAAAGCGCACTCAGTGCCTTCTCTATCATTTGCTTGAGGTCAGATGCGAGCTTCAACTCAATCAAGAATGACCTCGCCGATAGCGGAGCAAGCGTCACCGAATTTCAGCGCGATAATCAAAACCATACCGTCTATTACCTTCCACAAACCGGCGGTTCCGTTGTTTTTACAATGGGTGAAAATTCCGACGCGTGTGGCGTGACCGCTCATAGCGAGTACTTAGGGGCTGAAGCTGCTGCTATCGACTGGTTTTTGAAGCAAGAGAAAGCTTCCAACTTCCCCATGTTCGGAGACCAATCTCATTTGCGGGCTTCTGTGGTTACCAATGACGCGCACGTCTGGAAGTTGGAAACACAGGATCAAAACAGGGTCGATTTGGTTCAAATCAAGGAAATATCAAAAGGCCTTTCGTCGCTTTCCCGCAAAGTTATCGACTTCAACAAATAGGAATTCAAACTACGCGAATAGCAGCCGCTATAGCGAATATTGCCGCTCAACAATTGGAAATGGGTAACCAGTGGCGAAACTTTGCAAAGGTCGCTTTTCGCCTAAACCGCCGTTTGATCCAACCGCAGCATATGTGGGAAAGGGCTCTTTCGTTGAATCCGCCGCGCCGTGCGCGAATGGCGGCTTTGCCGAAATCCCTTAGTCGGCATTCCCCAAGTAGCCAGCCGATAGGCGTAAGGGTCGCCCGAACCGGCGCATTGGTCAACGCTTTTCGCCCCGAACGGCGCCCGGTCGCGCCGGAACGCTGAACTTGGGCTGATCTGACAGCCCTCATGCGCGTCTCCCAGCCAAGAAAAATCTAGCGCAAAACTCTAACCAGAAACGAGGGCGTTTTTGGGGATCACAGCACAGACATCTTGCCGGAAAAATTCTACTTCTGAACACCAATAATTTTCGGGGGAATTACCATGATCAACCTAGCACAATTCCACGTCCACCACGAGCGACAGCAACCTGGGTTGAAGATTCGCGATGCTCAGGCGGCGCTGAACGACGTGTCGCTTGAACTCCTTCGGATTTCCCCGAAGCACGCCGCGCGCCACCGCCGGATCGGGCCCTTCTTAGGATCAACGCCAAGCGCGAGAAACTATGCTCGGTATTCTGACGTTCAGGTTCTGCAATGAACCTATCCAGTTCCGACCATACCGATATTGCCCGATCGACCTGCTCATCGCTCCCCTCGGAATAAAGTCCCGCGCGAATCATCATCTCGGATTGATCGTAGGCGCCAAGCAGTTGGCGCGCGTCCAGGATCAGCGCATTTTCTTCAGAACTGGCCGCAGCAGGAAGTGAACGCGAGACAGATCGCAAGAGGTCAACGGCAGGATAGCGGCCTCGCTCTGCAATCTTGCGATCCAAGACAACATGCCCGTCCAGAACGCCACGCAGTATGTCTGATATCGGCTCCTCCATATCAGACCCGGCAACCAGAACAGTGAAAATCGCCGTAATATCACCGGCTTCGCCACCACCCGGCCCCGCCCTCTCGCACAAAGACATGATCGTATGCGCGGTCGAGGCAGGATAGCCACGCAGCGCAGGTGCCTCTCCGGCCGCGACCGCCACTTCTCGGTGTGCCTCAGCAAACCGGGTAATCGAATCGGCCAGCAACAGGACATGTTTACCCTGATCGCGAAAATGTTCGGCGACGGTCATCGCAGCCCATGCACAACGGCGCCGCACCAACGGCGAGCGATCCGAAGTTGCGGCAACAACGACCGCGCGTTTCATGCCCTCTGGTCCCAAAACATTTTCAACGAATTCGCGCAATTCCCGCCCACGCTCGCCGACAAGGGCGATCACCACCACATCGGCATCCATATGCTTGGCAAGATGCGCAAGAAGGCTCGATTTTCCGACACCCGACCCTGAAAACAAGCCAACACGTTGCCCGCGCACGACAGGCAGCAATGTGTTGAAGACCGCCATGCCGGTTTCCAGCCGATCGCCCAAGGCACGGCGTGTGGCGGGGGATGGCGGATCGCCGCGTAGGTATCGCGCTTCGGGCCCACGCAACAACGAGCGCCCATCCAAAGGATTGCCATATGGGTCGATAACACGCCCGATCCAATGCTCGGACGGCGCCAAAAGCCCCGCCTCCAGCAATACGACGCGGTCACCAAGTGATACGCCATCCGAAGGCGCATCCGGCAGCATGACAATACATTCGCTCCGCAATTGAAGAACCTCGCCGCCAAGCGGTGCGCCATCGCGGCGCGACAGACGCAGCTGATCGCCCATGCGCGCCACCCGTTCCAACCCTGCAACATGCAGAACCCCCCCTTCGACGGAAACGACGCGCCCGACGCGGCGCACGGGTTTCAATGTCTCTATCTCGGCTTTGAGGGAGGCAATGTCAGATGTTTGCATTCGATTCTCCAAAAACTTTTGAAAACAGTTTCTAAAGGAATCGGAGTTAAACCTTGATTGAAATTGATCGAGGGAGAAGCCCCGATGTTCGGAAAACTTGAAATCTTTCGCATGGCTAGCGCCATGGCAAAACACGCCGGCACACGTCAGGCCGCAGTCGCGCAGAATATCGCGAATGCGGACACGCCCGGCTTCAAAGCCCGCGATATAGCGGGTTTTGCCGAGGTATTGAGCCAAAGGCGCAATGCCAGCGGGCAAATCGCGACCCGCCCCGGCCACCTCAACGGGTCGATCGATCCGTTCCAACCCGAATTTCAAATCGTCGAGACCGCAGCTGATTCGCCCAACGGCAACTCGGTCTCGATCGAGGAAGAAATGATGAAAGCTGTCGAGACTCAGCGACAGCATCAACGATCCATAGCGATCTACCGCAGCTCACTCAACATTCTGCGCACCAGCCTTGGGCGCATGTAAGGAGAATCCTCATGAGTGAATTCATGAAAGCCCTTTCCGTTTCTGCAAGTGGCCTGAAGGCGCAAGCCGGACGGCTTCGTCATGTTTCGGAAAATATCGCGAATGCCGATACACCCGGCTACCGCCGCAAGACCGTTCCGTTCGAAACCGAATTTCGGGATGAACGGATCGCTGGCCGCGTTCGGACCGGCCGTGTGCAATTGGATAATTCCGATCTGGATCGGATCTACGATCCTTCGCATCCGCTGGCAGATGAAACAGGCCAATACGATGGTTCCAACGTGGACCTGATGGTCGAGATTGCAGACGCGCGAGAAGCGCAACGCAGCTACGAGGCGAACCTCAAAATGTTCGATCAGGCACGGCAAATGTCGTCGTCACTGATGGAACTGCTGCGCAAATAACCTGAAAGGAGATCCAGAATGGATATTCGAGCCCTGAATGCGGCCCAAAGATACGCCGCGGCACGCCCGGCCACTGAACCGACCCCCGACAAGGGTGGCGCAGGCCAAGCCGCGCTTGGCCTAGCGCGGGATTTTGCCACGACACTGCAAGAAAGCGAGGCCGTGGCAAAAGCCTCCATGGTTGGGGGTGCCGATCCTCACGCACTGGTGCAGGCCTTGGCGCAAACGGAACTGGCGGTGGAAACAGCCGTCACCGTGCGCAACAAGGTCGTCGAGGCCTATCAGGAAATCCTACGGATGCCGGTCTGACGCCGATGCTTACCGAAGCGATTTTCTTTGACACTCTTCGGCAAGGGCTTTGGGTGGCGGTCATCACCTCCGTTCCCATCCTTGCCGTTGCGCTTATCGCGGGTGTCACCGTGGGCCTGTTTCAGGCCCTGACCTCCATTCAGGAGATGACGCTGACCTTCGTGCCGAAACTGGCCGCGATCGTGATCGTGTTCTGGATGTCCATGGGGTTCATGACACAAACGCTTGTGTCGTTTTTTCAGGATCGGATCATTCCGATGATCACAGGAGGCTGATTTGGATAACGCTGGATATGTCACCCTGACGCGCCAGTCCGGCTTGATGCGGGAAATGCGAGTTGTGGCCAATAACATCGCGAACTCCGCCACCACGGGTTACCGGCAAGAAGGGCTGATCTTTTCTGAACACATCAAGCGCGTCGAGGCCGGACCGTCCCTTTCGATGGCAACAGCGAATGTGCGCAATACCTCTCTGGTTCAAGGCGGCTTGACTCAAACCGGCGGGCAATTCGATTTCGCGATCGAGGGCGACGGGTTTTTCCTGATCGAGACTCCCTTGGGCGAGCGATTGACCCGTTCCGGCAGTTTCAGCCCCTCGGCCGAAGGCGACCTGGTGACGAATGACGGGTTCCGCGTTCTGGACGCAGGCGGCGCGCCGATCTTTATCCCGCCGGACGCGACCGATATTAGCGTCGCAGCCGATGGCACGGTCAGTTCCAACGGACGCCCCCTGGCACAGATCGGCCTCGTTTCTCCCACGGATATGAACCAGGTTTTCCGCGAAGACGGGGTGATGTTCCGCTCCGAGACAGGCACCGAAATTGTCGAGAACGGGCGCATTCTGCAAGGTTTCCTCGAAAGTTCCAATGTCGATCCGATCACGCAGATCGCCCGCATGATCGAAATCCAGCGTGCCTATGAAATGGGACAAAAGTTTCTCGAATCCGAGGATGAGCGCATCCGCAATTCGATGAAGACCTTCGTCCGCTAGAAAGGAAAGAAAATGCGAGCACTGAAAATCGCCGCAACGGGCATGTCTGCCCAGCAGATGCGGGTCGAAACAATCTCGAACAACCTCGCGAATATGTCCACGACGGGTTACAATGCCCGCAGGGCCGAATTCGCGGATTTGCATTATCAACAAATGGCGCGGGCCGGCACGGTTAACGCTGCCGACGGTACTGTTCTGCCAACCGGGGTTCAACTTGGCCTTGGTGTGCGGCCTGCGGCAGTGTCAGTTCACCTCGCACAAGGCTCTCTTTCGGCGTCCGGGGGCGATCTGGACCTAGCCATCGACGGCAAGGGCTATCTTGAGGTGACTTTGCCATCGGGTCAGGCAGCGTATACGCGGGATGGTGCGCTAAAACGGTCCGCCGACGGGGTCATCGTCACTTCGGACGGCTTTCCCCTCGCGCCCGAAATCATCATTCCCCCCGATGCGCGCTCTATCTCGATCAACTCGGATGGCGAGGTTTATGCCTATTTCGAGACGGCAACCGAGGCACAATTGCTGGGACAAATCACCCTTGCCGGCTTCACCAATGCCAAGGGTCTGGAAGCCATCGGGTCAAACCTTTTTGTCGAGACCGAAGCATCGGGACCATCTTTGGTCTCCGCGCCAGGTCTCGATGGCTTGGGGACGGTTCGCCAAGGCTACCTCGAAGACAGCTCGGTCGATGCGGTGCGCGAGGTTACCGAACTAATCGAAGCGCAACGCGGATACGAACTGAACGCCAAGGTTATCAGCGCCGCTGACCAGATGCTTGGTGCCACGACGCAGGTGCGCTGATGCGATTGGCCGTGCTTCTCCTTCTGCTTGCCAGCCCGTCAGCGGCGGACACCGTGGTCGCCGCACGCATGCTGCGCCCGCAGACGATCATCACAGAGACGGATATCATTCTCAAAAACGCGGAAATCGCAGGCGGTTACAGCTCGGCTGAAGCCGTTATCGGGCTGGAGGCACGCGTCGTCATCTACCCGGGGCGCCCTCTGCGTCGATCGGATATCGGACCCCCAGCCTTGATTGACCGGAACCAGATCGTCACGCTGATCTATGACACCGGCGGGCTTAGCATTTCCACCGATGGTCGTGCTTTAGGCCGCGCTGGTGAGGGCGACCGCATCCGTATCATGAACCTCAACTCCCGCGCCACGGTCACCGGAACGGTTCAACCCGATGGCACTGTTCGTGTCCCGTAACAGGAAATTCCATGATTTTTAAACACGCCACTTTTTCTCTTGCACTGGTTTTGGCCCTTTCGGCTTGTGGCCGTCAGGATCATCTGGGCAAAGCGCCTTCCTTCTCGCCCCAACAGCAAAGCTCGGAACATCACGCCATGGTCAATCCCGGCCTGCCGATGATCATCGAAGAAAAGCGCCCTGTCGATCGCGCCTCTTTGTGGACGGGGCAACGTGAATCGCTCTTGGGCGACCGGCGCGCGATGAAGCGAGGGGATATTCTGACCGTAGTCATTGAAATCAACGACAAGGCAGAGATTTCAAATTCGACCTCGCGGTCTCGCTCTGGGGCGGAAAGCCTCGGAGTTCCGAACCTTTTGGGCTTACCCCAGCGGATTGACGAGAAACTACCCGAAGGGGCATCCATGGGAAACGCGGTCGGGATCAATTCCTCCAGCCAGTCCAGTGGTGACGGCTCTGTCAGGCGCAATGAGAAACTGACCCTGCGGGTTGCAGCCACCATTACCGAAATCCTGCCGAACGGGGTTTTGGCCATTGAAGGCTCACAAGAAGTGCGCGTGAATTTTGAACTTCGCGAACTTCTGGTCAGTGGCTATGTCCGGCCCGAGGACATCTCGCGCCAGAACGAGATCACATACGACAAGATTGCATCGGCACGGGTTTCATACGGTGGCCGCGGTCAGATAACCGATGTTCAACAACCGCGGATCGGTCAGCAGGTGCTGGACACGGTTCTGCCTTTCTAACGGTGTCTCAATGAAAAAGCTTCTCCCCATTATTTTGGCCCTCATCGGCATCGGCGCAGGCGTCGGTGCAGGCATCATGTTACGGCCCGACCCAAGCGAGATGGCAGCCGAAAACCCCTGCGGCGACGTCAACCCGCCAGCGGAACACCAGGCCGAAGATGAGGCGGCAGAGGAAGAATCCGCCGAAAAGGACTACGTCAAATTGAACAATCAATTTGTTGTCCCCATCGTCGCAAACGAGCGCGTTGCGTCAATGATCGTCTTGACTCTCAGCCTGGAAGTTGGCCTCAATCAAAGCACACTGGTTTATGCCAAAGAGCCAAAACTGCGTGATGCCTTTCTCCAGGTGCTTTTTGACCACGCCAATATGGGGGGATTCAAAGGGTCATTCACGAACTCAAACAATATGAACATTCTCCGCCGGAGCCTGATGGAGGTCGCAGAAAAGATAATGGGCGATACTGTCACCGACGTCTTGATCATGGATATCGTCAGGCAAGACGTATAAGTTCCCGCGAACAAGGACCTGAAAAACGCGCTGCTTAGGGTCAGGACACATAGCCAGAACATGACAATGGCTGCGAGGGCGCAGGCTGAGATGAAGACTTTCGGGCATCTGTCATAGCGGGTTGCGACACGACGCCAGTCCTTGAGGCGGGCGAATGTGTTCTCGATCATGTGGCGTTGGCGGTGGCGGACCTGATCGTGTGGGATTTCAGTTTTCCGGTTCTTGCGTGAAGGGATGCACGGCGTAATGCCGGGACTATCCTGAATTTTGCGCTCTGGCGTGGTAACTGCTCTGTAAGGAGACCCACATATGAGCATTGACAAAGACCTATTGGATCGAC
>DFBX01000087.1 GCA_002366795.1 Rhodobacteraceae bacterium UBA3069
TGGTAGTCTTCGTCATGTGGCATATCCTTTTCTCAGACGAGAATTGCGGCGCGTGAACAACGCCATGATATGCCGCCCCTCTGGGGCTATCACCAACTTTCAGCTATATCTCCCTCGTATCGGTTCAGGTAGGCGTTCAGCGCCGCCTCGGGGCCAAATGGCAGCATCTGCCGCAGCTCCAGCCAAAGGTCCGCACCTTCGCCGGGGCTGAATTGCGCCCAAATGGGCGATATCATTTTCAATGCGCGTTTCATGGATCATGTCCCTTTTGTCTGACGAATCGGGCTTCCTGCGCGGTGACAGGTGGCTGGACATAGGTTAAATCTGACCAAATCAGTCACCTTTGTCAAACACCCTTTTGGAAAAACCCGGTGAAGGGGCGCGCGCGCCGTGCTAACAGGGTGAAAATTCGGGCAGAGGTAAAGCAATGCGGCAAGGACAGGCGATCCGCCACGACATCGACGGGCTGCGCGCCATCGCCGTTCTGGTGGTGATGTTCTTTCACGCCCACCTGACCGATTTTCGCGGCGGTTTCATCGGCGTGGACGTGTTCTTTGTCATCTCGGGCTTTCTGATCCTGCCGCAGATCACCGTGCAGCGGGCCGCGGGGCGTTTTGCCCTGCCCGGCTTCCTTGCGCGGCGGGTGCGGCGGCTGGTGCCCGCGCTTGTGCCGGTGCTGATCTATGCCCTTGGCGCCGCAACGCTGTTGCTTGGCAGTGGCGCATACCGGGATTTCCTGCAAACGCTGGCGGGCGCGGCGGGCTATGTGTCGAACTATGTCCTGATGGCACAATCGGGCTATTTCGAACGAACCAGCGACACGCTGCTTTTGCTGCACACTTGGTCGCTGAGCGTCGAATTCCAGTTCTACCTGATCGCGCCACTGGTGCTGCTGCTGGCGCGGGGGCGCATGGTCTGGGCGCTGGTGATCTTGGCGCTTGCCTCTTTCGCCTTGGCGGGCTGGCTGGTGTCGCATGGCTCCCCTTGGGCATTTTTCGGCATCCTGCCCCGTTTCTGGGAACTGGCGCTTGGCGGGCTGGTCGGCATCGCCTTGCAGCGCCGCAGCCTGCCGGGTTGGTCCGGCCCGTGGCTGCGCCTTGGCGGACTGGCGCTGATCCTGATCGCCACGCATTTCTATCGGCCCGACATGGGGTTCCCCGGCATGGCCGCGCTGGTCCCCGCGCTTGGCACGGTCGCGGTGCTGGCCGCGCCTACGCGGCGCGATCCGCTGCTGTGGCTACTGAACAGCCGCGTGATGCAATGGATCGGCACACGCAGTTATTCGCTGTACCTGTGGCACTGGCCGCTGATCGTCACCGTCACCCTGTTCGCCATCCACCCGACCGAGGGGCATTACGTCGCCGCCCTGCTGCTGACCTTTCCACTGGCCGAGCTGTCCTATCGGCTGGTCGAAAATCCCGTTCGTCGCGGGCATGGCTGGCGGACCACCCGTGCCATGGCCGCCCTGACCCTGCTGCCCCCTGCCCTGATGCTGGCACTTTGGGGCGGACTTGGCGCTGCGGGTGACGGGCTGCGCCGCCACCTGCCGCTGGAGGCAACGCGCCATTTCCGCAACCTCGCCGATACCGAGCGCCGCGCCTATATGCAGACCGAGCTGGGCAATGGTGCGGGCCGCCAGTGCAGTTTCGATGTGCTGCCGGATCATGCCGCCATGCGCGCCTGCCTGCTGGACGCTCCTGCAAACCCCGTTCTGGTGATCGGGGACAGCCATGGGCGCGATACCTACCAGGCACTGCGCCGCGCCTTTCCTGATCGTCCCATGGTCCTGATGCACCAATCCGGCTGTGCGCCTGCTGATTATCGGGCGTCTGCCAATTCACATTGCTTTGCGGGGTTGTCGGATCTGATGCGCGACACCCTGCCCGATTTGCAGCCCAAGGCGGTGATCCTTACATCGCACTGGCCCGCGAAAGCCTTGCCTGCCCTGCCCGCAACCGTGGATGCGCTGTCAGGCACCCCCGCCGCCATCGTGAATGCCACCCCGGTATTCCGCGCCGATGTGGCAAATCTGTTGCGTCAGGCAGGGGCCGCGCCGGATGACCTGTCCGCCCGCTTGTCCACAAGCCAGTTCAAGGCAGATATTACCGCGATCAATGACCGGCTGGCCCGGATGGGCCTGCCCGTGATCGACAAGCTGTCGCATCTCTGCACAGTCGCGGGTTGCAGCCCCTATACGCCCGACGCGCACCTGGTCTGGTGGGACGACCAGCACCTTTCCGTGCCGGCCATCACGTATCTGGCCAGCAAATTCGCCAGCGATCCAACCCTGCACGCCTTGCTGGACTAGCCCGGGGCGTCTTGCATCAGGCCTCTGGCTGCTCGCCGCCGCTGCGCAGGCCCTTGGCCCATTTCGACAGCCACCAGCTGTAGGCTGGGTTCCAATCCATCAAGTCGGGATCATTCCCCAGTCGCACCGCCGCATGGCGCGGCCAATAGGGATCGAACAGGGCCTGCCGCCCGATGGCGATCAGATCGGCGCTGTCCCTGGCCAGCAATTCCTCGGCCAGTTCGGGCGTGCGGATCATGCCCACGGCCTGTGTCATTACGCCGGTTTCCGCGCGGATACGTTGGGCGAAAGGCGCCTGATAGGCCGGACCGCGCGTGATCGAGGCATTCGTTGACCCGGCGACCATATTCCCCCCCGAGGAGGTATCGACCACATCCACCCCCGCCGCTTTCAGCGCGGCAGCCAACATCACCGCATCGTCAGGGGTAAACCCGCCGTCGATCCAGTCGGTCGCGGAAATGCGGGCGAACAGCGGCACGTCATCGGGAATGGCCCCGCGCACGGCGGCGGCGATTTCCACCGGATAGCGCATCCGGTTTTCAAGACTGCCACCATATTCATCCGTCCGCTGGTTCGCCAAAGGCGTCAGGAAGGATTGCAACAGATAACCATGCGCCATGTGCAATTCCAGCACCTCGAACCCTGCATCCAATGCGCGGCGCGCCCCAGCCACGAAAGCATCGCGCACATCGTCCATATCGGCGCGGGTCATGGCGCGCGGCATCAGCCAACCATCGGTAAAGGGAATGGCCGAAGGGGCCAGCGGCTGCCACCGCGCCTCGCCCCGCGCGACATCTTCGTCAGTCAAAGGCCCGTTGCCCTGCCACGCCCGCTGCGTTGCCGCCTTGCGCCCGCCATGACCCAACTGGATGCCCGGCACTGTCCCCTCGGACCGCAGGAAAGCGGCGATCTTGCCCAGCTCTTTGGCCTGACCGTCCTCCCATATGCCAAGGCAGCCATTGGTGATGCGGCCAGCGGGCGTCACCCCCGTAGCCTCAACGATGACCAAACCAGCCCCGCCAAGGGCAAACTTGCCGTAGTGAACATGGTGGAACGGCGCAGGATAGCCGTTTTCGGCGCGATACATGCACATCGGGGAAATGACGATCCGGTTGGGGATCGTCACGCCGCGAATGGTCAGTGGTGTGAAAAGCTGTGTTGTGGTCATGTCATCACCCGTGCGGCGCAAGGATTTGGCGCAGGGCCGTGCCTGCTGCAAGCCGGTCGAACCCCGCGTTGATTTCCTCCAGAGAGACGATGCCATCCATCAGGCTGTCCACCGGCAACTGCCCGTTGCGATACATCGCGATATAGCGCGGGATGTCACGTGTCGGCACGCATGACCCCATGTAAGACCCCAGTATCGCCTTTTCGTTCGTCACCAGGTCGGCATGTTCGAACCCGAATTCAGCCCCTGCGGGCGACAGCCCGCCGGTGGTGATCCGCCCACCGCGCGCCGTGATCGCAAAGGCGGTTTTCATTGCAGGCACCGCACCCGCCAGTTCGACCGCATGATCGACGCCGCCTTGGGTCAGGTCGCGCACCTTTTCCACCAGATCGGGGTCAGCGGCGTTGAACGTATGCGTCGCGCCCAACTCGCGCGCCTTGGCCAGCTTGTGATCTTCCATGTCGATGCCGATGATCGTGTCCGCGCCCACGGCCTTGGCCCCCATGACGCCGCACAGGCCAACGCCGCCCAGACCGAAGACCGCCACGGATTCGCCCGGCACCACGCGGGCCGTGTTCAGCACCGCGCCCACGCCGGTCATCACCGCGCAGCCAAAGACCGCCGCATCGGTCATGTTCAAATCCTTGTCCACCTTCACGACGGACCCACGATTGACCACCGCGTATTCGGCAAAGCAGGACACGCCGGTATGGTGGCGCACGGTGTTGCCTTCGGCGTCCTTGATCCGTGATCCGCCTGAAATCAACTCTCCGGCGGCGCGGGCCGCGGGGGCCGCGTCGCAGATGTTGCCACGCCCCGACAGGCAGCTTTTGCAGCGCCCGCAAGAGACCGAGAACTGGAACACCACCGGATCGCCCACCTTGATGTCGGTGACCGCGCTGCCAACCTCGACCACCTCGCCAGCGCCTTCGTGCCCCATGGCCATGGGCAGCGGCACCGGGCGCGCGCCGTCGATCACCGACAGGTCCGAATGGCAAAGCCCCGCACCCAGCACCTTGACCACAAGGTCCGTCGCCTTGGGCGGGTCCAGGGTGATCGTCTCGATCGACAGGGGTTTGCTCTCGGCATAGGGCGACGGCGCCCCGATCTTGCGCAGCACGGCAGCCTTGCAGGTGATGGTCATGTTTGTCTTTCTCCCTCATCGCGCGGCAAGGTTTGGCGCGCGCCTGCGGACAAGAGGCCTTATCCCACGACAAAACGCAAGCCGTGCAAACGGGCATACCGCATGATGAAATTTCGGAACAGACTAGCCCGTGCACTCCTTGCGCTTTTTGCGCGCGTCGTTGAAACGCGCCTGCAGGGCATCGGCGTCATATTCATCGCGCAACCATTGCTCGAACCCAATGGGGGCGCGGGCATTGCGCGCGGCGTATTCATCCAGAAACGCATCCAGCACGCCGGTCTTGAACCGTTTGACATGGGCATACCGCAGCGAAAGCATCTTGCGGGCATCTTCGACCGGCGCGCCCTCCATCACCATCAGCCAGACCGCGCTGGCCACTGCGGCGCGATCCGCACCCGATTTGCAATGCATCAAAAAGGGACGTTCGATATTGTGGAAGATATCGATCAGGTTCAGCACGGCATCGCGCGCCGGCGCACGCGACGACCTCAGGGAAACCGTAATCAGCCGCAGCCCCAAATCGGCGCAATCGGCCTTTTCCAACATCTGGTTGGCCCTGATCCCGTCGCCCCGCAGGCTGAGAATGGTATTAATGCCCATCGCCTTGGCCCGCGCCAGGCGTACGCGCGTGGGCTGGTTCGACCGATAGACACCGGGCGCGATCTGTTCGAAATTATGCCACCACGCGCGGACAAACCCGTGATCCATCCAGAACACCGACCGTTCAGCACGGCGGCGCGTGGCCGGATCGGACATATCGGCACCGGGAAATTGCAGAAGCCGCGTTTCGAGTGCTTTCAGTTTCGCCTTGAGTGTCACGCGCGGGCCTTTGGGTCAGGGGGTTGCGCACCAGATAGGGCATTTTCACTTTGGCCGGAACCAAATTACGTGGAAACGCGGCGCGCTGCGGCCTATCTGTTGCGCAAGAAAGGATCTGTCATGCCTCATGCCCTGATCGTCGCCCATGGTTCCCCCGCCGATCCCACCCCGCAAGAGGCACGGCTGCATGCCATTGCCGATGCGGTCGGCGTGCTGCTGCCCGGTTGGCAGGTGAAAGGCGCGACGCTTGCGGCCGAGGGTGCGCTGGAAACGGCGCTGGACGGGCTGGACCAGCCGCTGATCTACCCGTTTTTCATGGCCGAAGGCTGGTTCACCGGCACCAACCTGCCACGCCGCCTGAAAAAAGCGGGGCACGAGGGGCTGGAACAAATGCGCCCCTTCGGCACCGACCCCGCACTGGTCGACCTGATGGCCCGCGCCGCCACGCAGGCCACGACAGGGTCCAGGAACCTGTTGATCGCCGCTCATGGCTCCAATATCTCGGGCACTTCGGGGGACACGACCTATGCCATGGCGCAGGCACTGTCGATCCGGACGGGGTTCGCCCATATCGAATGCGGCTTTGTCGAAGAGGCCCCGTTCCTGCAGGACGTGGCACATGACATGCAAAGCGGCGTCTGCCTGCCGTTCTTTGCCCTGCGCGCGGACCATGTGACTGGCGACATACCCGCGGCATTGGATAAGGCCGGATTCGATGGCCCATGCCTGCCGCCCATTGGTGAAGACCCCGGCGTGCCCACCCTGATCGCCTCCGCGCTGAGGCGTCAGAACCTGTCAGATCGATAGGCCGACAGATCCTCGTTCGCCGGTTTGCCCCGGACCAGATCGGCCACGATCTGCCCGGTGCGCGGGGCCATCATCAGCCCCCAATGGCTGTGCCCGAAAGCCCCGATCAGACCCGGCAAGCCCTTGATTTCGCCCAGAACCGGCAGGCTGTCGGGAAAGGTCGGGCGCAAGCCGGACCAGCTGCGCGCCTGCGCCTTGCCCAGATCGGGCAGCATCCGCCGCCCGCCTTCGATCACCAGCTTGCGCCGCGCATCGGACGGCGGGCTGTCGATGCCCGAAAACTCTGCCGTGCCCGCGACCCGCACCCCCGATGCCATGGTCGAGGCGACGACCTTCAATTCGTTATCCATCACCGAGTGGTTCACCTGTACCGACGCGCCGGGAAAGAACGCGTGATAGCCGCGCTCACCCTCCAGCGGCAGGTCCACACCCAGCGGCGCCAACAGCCGCGCCGACCACGCCCCCGCCGCCAGCACCACCTTGGGCGCGCGCAAATCCCCGGCCGAGGTCGAGATATGCCAGCCATCCGCATCATCCGGAAACAGGCGCAGCACATCGGCCTGCATGATCTCGCCCCCCATGGCGCGGAATTTTTCGGCCAACGCGGTGCCGATGCCGCCGGGCGACAGGGTGCGCCCCTGCCCCTTCATAACCACCGCACCTTTGAAATCGGTGGACAGGGCCGGCTCCAGCTTGCGCAACTCTTCGGCCCCGATGATTGCTGTTTCAACGCCGTAAAGCTGGTGCAACTCCTGCTCCAGCGGTGATTCCTTCAACTTGTCGGCATGGCGGGTAGCGTGGATGAAATAGCTGTCGCGGATCAGGTCCTCTTGCCCTGTGCCCGCAAGGTGACGCCGGAACAGATCGACATTGCCACGGTTCAGGAACTCCATCGCGCGGGCCACTTCGCGCACCCGCGCGGGCCGCGACCGGGCAAGGAATTTCAGCCCGAACGGGACAAAGCGCGGCAAGTATCCGGGGCGCAGGCGCAACGGCCCGTCCGCGCGCAGCAGCATTCCCGGCAGATCGCGCCACAGACCCGGCATCGCATTGGGCAGCACACAACCCGGCCCGATCACCCCGGCATTGCCATGGCTTGCCCCCTGCCCCGGCGCGTCCCGGTCGATCAGGCGCACCTGCACGCCAGCCTCTGTCAGCGACAGGGCCGAACAGATGCCCACGATCCCGCCACCCACAACGGTCACACGGGGTGCAAACTGCGAATTTCGGACTGGCATTTCAGGCTCCTTCAAGGGCGGCGTTCGCCGCAGCCTAAGAACATATCCATCGCCGCGTAAAGAGGCAGGTTTCAACTGTCCCTCCCCCCGCGTCATCGCGCCCTGTTTCTGCACTTGCACAATGACAATACGCCGCCGTAGGCTGGCCCCATGAAAAAACAGCGCCTTAGCAAAACAGACTGGATCAAGGCGGGTCTTGCAGCCCTTTCCGCCCAAGGACCATCCGCACTGAAGGCAGAGCCGATGGCGGCGATGCTTGGCACGACCAAGGGCAGTTTCTACTGGCATTTCAAGGATGTGCCGGATTTTCACGCACAGATTCTGACCGCTTGGGCCGACCATGCGATGGGCCATTTGACAGAATCCCTCGCCGCGGAGCCGACCGCCCCCGCGCGCCTGCGCCGTTTGGGGCAAATCGTGGCCGAATCGCACCATCCTCTGTGTGATAGTCCCGCGCTAGAGCCTGCAATCCGCGCATGGGCCCGCGCCGATGCCGCCGTGTCCAGCAAATTGGCCGAGGTGGACGCCGAGCGCATCGCCCTTTTGCAGGGGCTTTTGTCGGAAACCGGCATCACCAACCCCGAAATGGCGCGCATCATCTATGCGGCCAACACCGGGATGGAGGAGCTGTCAACCCGCGACGGGCAAAGCAACGCGGGCGCGATGGGGTCGCTGGTCGACCTGGTGCTGGCGCTTAGCTGATCCGCCTGTCCGGTCCGCCTAACCGATCCGTTTGGCGAACCGGTCAAGGAAACGCTGACGCGCCTGCGGCAAGGGCACATCGCCCAGTTCGGGGGCCAGCCGGTGGTGCAGGAAATGGCCGGTGGTGCGGAATGCCTCGGCCACCTCGTGATCGGGGCCCATGCCTTCGCCCAGCATACAGGGCGGCAGCGGCAGCAGCCGGTCCGCCCATTCCCCCGCCGCCGAGGCCGCCACAGCCCGCCCTGTGCGCGGCGAAACATAGGCCAGATGGTCATTCGCGCCCGTCACCGCGCAGGCGGTCAGGTCCATCCCGTATCCCAATTCATCCAGCAATGCCATTTCCCAACGCATATAGGCCAGCGGCCAGATGTCGGATTGGCCCAACAGGTCCAGCAGGCGTTCCGTCTGGTCATACAGCCGTGCATGCGCCTCGCGCTCGGGCAGGGAAAACAGCAGCAAGGCGGTGACGGTATTCAGCCCCTCCAGCGCCAGCCGGTCCTGCATCACAACGGCAGAGCGGCTGCGGACGGGTTCAACGGTGAACGACCCGGCATGATCCTCCAGCCGCGCTTTCCACGTCACTTCGACTTGGGCACCGGGCTGCAACAGGGGCGCGATACGGCGGCTGGCCCCGCCGCGCACGATGCCGGCATGGCGGCCACGCGCGGGCGTGAACACCTCCAGCAGGCTGGCGTTTTCGCCATGCGGCCTGCTGCGTAAAACTATGCCCTGATCGCGCCATTCCATCCCCCCGGTTATCGGGTGCGAACGGCCCAAGGGCAAGCGGCTTGCGCCCCGCGCGGCGTCTCGGCATGGTGGCCGCATGACTGGACAAGCTCGCATTTTCGCCGCGCTGGTCGCCTGTCTTGCATGGGGCGGGCTGATTCTGCATGTGCAACTGGGCCTGGGCCGGAACCCGAATTTCACGATATGGGAAGAGCTGTGGCGATCAGGCCGGTATTTCACCGTCCTGACCAACGCGCTGACCGCCGTGACGATGACCCGTATGGCCCTTGACGCACGTATCAGCAGCGGTTTTCTGGCCGGGTTGACCCTTTGGATGGTGATCGTGGCCGTGGTCTATCACACGCTTCTGGCGCGTGACCACGAAGGCATCCATTGGATCAAGGACCAGACCGAACATACATTGGTGCCGCTTGCTCTGCTGCTGTGGTGGCTGCATTTTGCCCCGAAAACGCCCGTGACACCGCGCCATGCCCTGCTGTGGCTGGTCTGGCCCGGCGCCTATATGGCCTATGCCCTGATCCGCGGAGAGATCGACGGACGCCACCCCTATTTCTTCATCGACCCGCCATTGATCGGCTGGCCGAAGGTGTTGATGTGGATCGCGGCGATGACGGTTGGGTTTTACGCGGCAGGGCGGGCGATGGTCTGGCTGTGCAGGCGGCTTAGTCCAGCCCCTCTTGATCCAACAGGTCGCGGCCCTGCCGGTCTTCGACCTCGATCACCCAAAGATCGGGGTCATAGCCGCGCTGACGGGTGATGGTGGCGTCCACCTCGGCCTCGGGCCCCTCGGACAGAACGGCCCATTCGCGCGCGCCACTCATCAGGTCGAACTGGCGCTGTTTCAAAACCGCCCGCCCGTCCAGAGTGGCCAGTTTCACCAGAACGGCACCCGCCGTGTCATCGCCGTGGGCGGTGACATAGGCCGGAATATCGGCCAGCCGCAACCGCATGAGGTATGCCTGCACCCAGAATTGAGAGGTCAGCCGCGCCATGCGCCCGCCCTAGTTCCCGTCTTTGAAATCAAGGCCTATCTGCGAAAACCGTTCGGATTCTTCCATCCAGTTCTCGCGCACTTTCACTTGCAGGAACAGATGCACCCGGCGGCCAAGGAACTCTTCCAGCTCCTCTCGGGCGGCCTTGGAAATCGCCTTGATCGTCTCGCCCCTGTTGCCCAGAACGATACCTTTGTGGCCATCGCGCATGACGTAAATGATCTGGTCGATCTTGGCCGACCCATCCTTGCGCTCTTCCCAATTCTCGGTCTCAACCGTCAATTGATAGGGCAATTCCTGATGCAGGCGCAGGGTCAGCTTTTCGCGGGTCATCTCGGCCGCGATCATGCGCAGGGGCAGGTCCGCGATCTGGTCCTCGGGGTATAGCCACGGGCCTTCGGGCAATTCCGCCGCCAGCCATTCGCGCAGATGGTCCACACCATGGCCCCGTTCGGCCGAAATCATAAACGTGTTGGCGAACTCATACTTCTGGTTCAGATCGGCGGCCAGTTTCAGCAGCACCTCGGATTTCACGCGGTCGATCTTGTTGATGGCCAGCGCGACGGTGCGACCCTTGCCGATATCTGCCAGCCCCTCGATGATGCGCGCCACCCCTTCTGTGATGCCGCGATGCGCCTCGACCAGAAGGACGATGATATCCGCGTCGGCGGCCCCGCCCCAGGCGGCGGCGACCATGGCGCGGTCCAGTCGGCGGCGCGGTTTGAACAGTCCCGGCGTGTCCACGAACACGATCTGCGCGTCGCCTTCCATGGCAACGCCGCGAATGCGGGCGCGGGTGGTCTGCACCTTATGCGTGACGATCGACACCTTGGCCCCCACCATCCGGTTGGTCAGGGTGGACTTGCCTGCATTAGGCTCGCCAATAAGGGCTACGAATCCGGCGCGTGTGGTCATCAAGAGGTTCCTGCAAATAGACCGCGTTGGCATAGCGGATTTGGGCGCGGGGCGCCATATGGTTTGCGATTTCTGATTGCCCAGCGGTCAGTCGTTCAACACGCGGTCAAGCAGCGCCTTTGCGGCGGCCTGTTCGGCCTGCCGTTTCGATCCTGCGGTGGCCTCGGCCTCTTCGCCACTGGCCAGCCGTGCGGCGATGGTGAAAACCGGCGCGTGATCGGGGCCAGAGCGGCGGATTTCCACGTAGCGAGGCGGTTGCAGCCCGCGCGCCTGCGCCCATTCCTGAAGGCTGGTCTTGGCGTCGCGCGCGTCATCCTCGACCGCCTCGACGCGCTTGCCCCACAGCCGCACGATCATGTCGCGCGCTGTATCGAACCCGCCGTCCAGATAGACGGCGGCAATCACCGCCTCCATCGCGTCGCCCAAAAGTGCCTGCTTGCGCCGACCGCCCGACATCATTTCGGACCGGCCCAGTTTCAGCACATCGCCCAGCGCAATCTGGCGGGCCACGTCGGCGCAGGTTTCCTTGCGCACAAGGGCGTTGAAACGGGGGGCAAGCTGCCCCTCGCTGGCCTTTTTATCCAGATGCAGCAGCGATTCCGCCATAACCAGCCCCAGCACCCGGTCACCGAGGAATTCCAGCCGCTGGTTGTCTTCGCGCGTGGCCGAGGACATCGAGGGGTGCGTCAGCGCACGGCGCAGCAATTCAGGGCGCGCGAAGGAATGCCCAATCCGGCCCTCAAAGGCCTTGAGTTCGGCAGACAGCTTCACTCGACCCCCTTGAAAAAACGGTCGCCGCGCCATGTCCAGAAGGCAAACATCGACCGCCCGCCGGACGAGAACATGATGCGATCCGCGCGGCCGATCAGGTTTTCATACGGCACGAACCCGACCCCGCCCGCCGTCTGCGGCACGCGACTGTCGGTGGAATTGTCACGGTTGTCACCCATGAAGAAATAATGCCCCGCAGGCACAGTATAGATGCCCGTGTTGTCCAGCGACCGCTTACCGATATTCAGGATCGAATGCTTGACCCCGTTCGGCAGCGTTTCGATGAATTTCTCTTTCTCGCAGATGCCACCCGCGCCCACCACGCCATTGGCACAGCTGGGGGACAGGCCTTGCGGCCCCTGCCGCCCCGCGATTTCGGTGAAAGTGCCATCGGGCTGCTGCGGCACAGGCTTGCCGTTGATCTGCACCACGCCATCCGTCACCTGCACGGTGTCGCCGGGCATGCCAATCAGCCGCTTGATGTAATCGGTGCCATTGACCGGATGGCGGAACACCACCACATCGCCGCGCTCCGGCTCGCCGCCCAGGATGCGGGTGTTGTCACCGTCCAGCCAGCCGCAGATGTCCTTGGCGTCGATGTTCAGCCCCACGGCGGGGATGCGAACCGAGGGGCAAGAGGCGTAGGAATAACCATAGCTCATTTTGTTGACGAACAAGAAATCGCCGATCAGCAGCGTGTCTTTCATCGACCCCGAGGGAATCCAGAACGGCTGAAAGAACAGCGTGCGGAACACGCCCGCGATCACCAAAGCCCAGACGATCGTCTTGATCGTCTCGATGATGCCTCTGCCCTGTTTTTGCTCGGATGCCATTGGCATTCTCTCCTGCTCTGTCGGTCCCGCGCTACATGAGGGGCGCGCGAAGGGGTGTCAAGGTTGCGGCACGGCCTCGATCACGACGAAGGCTTGCGCCCAAGGGTGATCGTCGGTCAGGGTGACGTGGATTTTGGCGCTATGGCCCTGTGGGGTCATCTGGGCCAGCCGTTCGGCGGCCCAGCCCGTGACCGCCATTTCCGGCTGTCCTGTGTTCAGGTTGGTGACGGCCATGTCCTTCCACGCGATGCCCATGCGCAGGCCGGTGCCCAGCGCCTTGGAACATGCCTCTTTCGCGGCCCAGCGCTTGGCATAGGTGCCCGCCACATCGGCGCGGCGTTCGGCCTTGGCCTGCTCGACCTCGGTGAAGACACGGTTGCGGAACCGGTCACCGAAGCGTTCCAGCGTCTTTTCTATCCGTTCGATATTGGCCAGATCGCTGCCGATGCCGATGATCATTCGCGTCCCAATTCTTGGCTAACGTCGATCTGGCCCGTGGCCTGATTGATCGTGATGTCCAACATGGCCGAATTGGCAAAGCCTTCTTCTGGCGAGTAGATCATGGCCGGAAGCGTCAGCACCAACCCGCGCCCCTGCACGTATTCGGCACCGAGCGCGCTGAAATCCATGCCTGCATAGCCGATTCCGCCCGCGAAAGAGACAGTCCGACATTGCCGTTCGCCCAGCTCGTTCAGGGGTGGCGACAGGACCAGCAGGTGAAATGCGCCCGCTGCCGGCTCGACCGTGTCCAGCAATGCCACGCGCACCGCGCCCTTGGCGAAGGTCCGGGTGTTTTCCGCCCACGGTTCGACCAGATTGCGAACCGAAGCCTGCCAGTCGCAATCGTTCAGCACTTGTGCGGCCAGCGGGCTGGCAAACGACACTGCCAGCCCCAAGGTCAGAAACGCCGCGCGGATCACGCCCGCGCCTCGTCCATCAGGCGGCGCATTTCCGCGATGGCCGGGCCAAGGCCGCGGAAAATCGCCTCTCCGATCAGGAAATGGCCGATGTTCAGCTCCATCACCTGCGGCAGCGCGGCAATGGGCGCGACCGTGTCATAGGTCAGCCCGTGGCCCGCATGAATTTCCAGCCCCAACTCGTGCCCATAGGCAGCCATGTCGCGCATGCGTTCCAGTTCGGCGTCGCGCTCGTCGAACCGGCCCTCGGCGTGGAAATCGCAATAGGCACCGGTGTGCAATTCGATCACCTGCGCGCCGATCCGCGCGGCGGCTTCGATCTGAGGGCGGTCAGCGGCAATAAAGATCGACACCCGGCAGCCGGCCTCGCGCAGGGGGGCGATGAAATGCGCCAGCTTGTTTTCCTCGCGCGCGACTTCCAGTCCGCCCTCGGTCGTGCGTTCCTCGCGCTTTTCGGGGACGATGCAGACCGCGTGCGGCTTGTGACGCAGGGCGATGCGCTGCATTTCATCCGTCGCGGCCATTTCGAAATTCAGCGGCACGGTCAGGACCTCGACCAGCCCGTCGATATCCGCGTCCGAGATGTGGCGGCGGTCTTCGCGCAGGTGCGCGGTGATGCCGTCGGCCCCTGCATCCTCGGCCAGTTTGGCCGCGCGCAGCGGGTCCGGATAGGCCGATCCGCGTGCATTGCGCACCGTGGCCACGTGGTCGATGTTCACGCCAAGGCGCAGTTTTCCCAATGGTTCCATGGGCGGACTCCCGTTTCCTGTCCCCGTCAGATCGC
Organism: Rhodobacteraceae bacterium UBA3069; assembly: GCA_002366795.1. GTDB lineage: Bacteria > Pseudomonadota > Alphaproteobacteria > Rhodobacterales > Rhodobacteraceae > UBA3069. Next base: position 14,146 of record DFBX01000087.1, read on the forward strand.
CAGACCGTTTCAACCGGCCTTTTCATCCTTTTTCTTCTTCCGTTCCTCGTGGCCCGGAAGATGCGCTTTTCCCTTCAGCGCCGCCAGCTTGGCCTTCAGCACGCCTTTGCGGCGTTTCTGATAGGCCTGGATCAGCGGCACACTGATGTAATAGGCGACCAGCCCGGCAATGATGCCGGGAATGATACCCCCGATCAGATAGGGGAAAAACACCTCGTCGTAAAACACATGCAGGCTGGTCCAGTCCATGTCCTTGTCGGTAAAGGCCGCGATCAGGTTGCCCTTCAGATCGGCCCCCGCATCCATGAACTTGCCCCCCAGGGAGCGATGGACCTCTGGCCCGCCCCGGTCGATCCCCAGCAGGAAATACCCGGTCCGCATCGAAATCACGCCAATCGGTACATAGGTCAGCGGATTACCAAAGAAGGTCGCCAGCAGCGCGGCAAGGATATTGCCCCGCATCACCAGCGCGATCAGTCCGGCGCAAATGAAATGCAGCCCGTAAAAAGGCGTGAAGGTGGTGAACACCCCGGCAAAGATCCCGCGGGCGATTCGATGCGGCGGGTCCGGCAAGCGGCGCAGACGGTGCTTGATATAGAGAGCCGCGCGCCCCCAACCGCCGCGCGGCCAGAAGAACTCCAGCACGACCTTCCAGATCGGCCTGCGGTCCCTTCTTTTGAAGACCAAAGGTCTTCTCCTCTCTATGCGTTCGCATCCGTCACACGGGACGGATCGCGGTGACGTTCTATCGCCGCAACATCGCTTTCCGCTTCCAGTGCAGACATCACGGAATGCAAGTGCTCCGCATCCCTAAGGTCCACATCAACCAGAAGCCTGTAAAAGTCCGGTTTCCGGTCCTTGAATTGCAGGTCCGAGATATTGGCCTTCTGCTCGCCGATCAATGTGCAAATTCGGCCCAACACCCCAGCGTCATTGCCGATGGTCAGATCCAGCGTGGCGGTATGGATCGGCGGGTGCTTGCCCGCGTGCCAATGCAGGTCCAGCCAGCGTTCGGGCTGATCCTCGAAATCGGCCAGCGCCGCGCAGTCGATGGAATGGACCATCACGCCCTGCCCGCGCACCTTGATCCCGACAATCCGCTCTCCCGGCAGGGGCTGGCAACAGCGCGCGCGAGTAAAACTTTGATCGGCGGAAATGCCGACAACGGCGCGGGTGGTGTCGATCTGGTCGCTCTCGCCCTCGGCCAGGTCGGGATAAACGGAATGGACCACCTCGCGCGCGGTCAGTTCCGCACTGCCAAGGCGGGCCAGCAGATCATCGCGCCCGTCCAGCCGCAAATGCCGCGCGGCGGTTTCCAGCGCCTTGTCAGTCGCCTTCTTGCCGACGTGATCGAAGGCCGAGCGAGCCAACTCGCGTCCCAGCTTGATAAACCGCGACCGGTCTACCTCGCGCAGGGCGCGGCGAATGGCGGTCTTGGCCTTGCCGGTCGTGGCAATTTCCAGCCATGTCGCCTGCGGGGTCTGGCCCTCGGCGGTGATAATCTCGACCGACTGGCCGTTCTTGACCCGGCTCCAAAGGGGCACGCGCATCCCGTCGATCTTGGCGCCGACGCAGGCGTTGCCGATACGGGTGTGGATCGCATAGGCGAAATCGATCGGTGTCGCCCCCTTGGGCAGCTTGACCACCTCGCCCTTGGGGGTGAAGCAGAACACCTTGTCGGAATACATCTCCAGCTTGACCGCTTCGAGGAATTCGTCGTGATCCTCCTCGGCGTTGAACTGTTCAGTCAGGGTGGAAATCCATTTCACCGGGTCCACGGCAAATGGGTTTTCGCTGCGCACGCCGTCACGATAGGACCAATGCGCCGCCACACCGGTTTCGGCCACGTCATGCATCTGGCGGGTTCTGATCTGGACCTCGACCCGCTTGCCGTCACGGCCCGACACAGTGGTGTGGATCGACCGATACCCGTTCGATTTCGGCTGGCTGATGTAATCCTTGAACCGGCCCGGCACGGCGCGCCAGCGTTGGTGGATCACGCCCAAAGCACGGTAACACTCGTCCTCTGTCTCGGTCAGTACGCGAAAGCCGTAGATGTCAGAAAGACGGGAAAACCCCATGTTCTTTTCCTGCATCTTGCGCCAGATCGAATAGGGTTTCTTGGCGCGGCCGAATACCACCGCCTCGATCCCTGCCTTGTCGAATTCGGCGCGCATGTCGCTGGTGATGCGTTCAACCACATCGCCGGATTCCTTTTGCAGCGTGATGAACCGCCGCAAGATCGAGGCGCGCCCCTCGGGGTTCAGCACGCGAAAGGACAGGTCTTCCAACTCTTCGCGCATCCACTGCATACCCATGCGCCCCGCAAGCGGCGCAAAGATGTCCATGGTTTCGCGGGCTTTCTTGGCCTGCTTTTCCGGGCGCATCGCCTTGATCGTGCGCATGTTGTGCAAACGGTCGGCCAGCTTGACCAGGATGACCCGCAGATCCTTGGACATGGCCATCAGCAGCTTGCGGAAATTTTCTGCCTGCTGCGTTTCGGTCGAGGACAATTGAAGATTGGTCAGCTTGGTGACACCGTCCACCAGGTCGGCAATCTCGCGCCCGAATTTCTGCTCGACCTCGGAATACGAGGCTTTGGTATCCTCGATCGTGTCGTGCAGAAGGGCGGTGATGATGGTGGCATCGTCCAGCCGCTGTTCAGTCAAAATGGCAGCAACGGCGACGGGATGCATGAAATAGGGCTCGCCCGACTGGCGGAACTGGCCCTCATGCATCGCAAGGCCGTAATCATAGGCCTCGCGAATCAGTTTCTCGTTGGTCTTGGGATTGTAATTGCGGACCAGTGCGATCAGGTCATCAACCGCGATCATATATTCCGCTTCCCCTTGGCCGCGCGGCGGTTACCCCTGACGTTGGGCATCCATCAGTGCGCGCAGCAGTTTCTCTTCGCTCAGGTCGTCCTCGGCGGGCTTGTCGGGCTGTTCGCCCCCACCCATCAGAAGCGCCATGCTGTCTTCTTCGGGCTCGTCCACTTCGATCTGGCTTTGATTCGCTTCGATCAGGCGCTCGCGCAGGGCATCGGCCGACTGGGTTTCCTCGGCGATTTCACGCAGCGAGACAACGGGGTTCTTGTCATTGTCACGATCCACGGTGATGGCCGCACCGGCCGAGATTTCGCGCGCACGATGGGCGGCAAGCATCACCAGTTCGAAACGGTTCGGAACCTTGTCGACGCAGTCTTCAACGGTTACGCGGGCCATAGGGCACTCCAATCTTGGGAACAGTCCATAAGAAAGGCGGTGTTTACGGGCATTTCAGGCGATTTACAAGCGGATTTTCACGGGTCCGGCATGGGCAGCGGAACAACCTCTTTCTGCGCCTGCAAAGGCAAATCCGCGCAGAATTCGGCGATGCTGCCCCCCAGTAAGGGGTGGCGCCAGTCCGGTGCGACATCGTTCAGGGGAATCAGCACGAAAGGCCGATCCTGAAGCCGCGGATGCGGCAGAACAAGTTGATCCGGCGCGGCGCGCATCTGCTCTTTTAGCGGCAGATCGCGCCAACGGGTCTGTGTCTGCGCATCCGGCAGAACCTGCTGGCCAAAGGCGATCAGGTCCAGGTCAAGCGTCCGCCCCGCCCAACGGGTTTCGCGCACACGGGCATGGCGCGCTTCGATCTGATGCAGCAATTGCAGCACCGTCGCCGGATCGCCCCCCCACCGCATGGCAAGGGCCGCGTTCACGTAATCCGGCCCGGCCCCCGCGGGAAAACAGGGGGTTTGGAAAAACCGGCTGACAGCGATAATCTCGGCCCCTGCGGCCGCCAGATCACGCACGGCGGCGCGCAAGGTTTGCTCGGGCGGGCGCCCATCACAAGGCAAATTGCTGCCCAAAGCAATCAAGCAAACTTGATCCTGCGTCATTATCGCCCTATCCTTAATTGCGTCTTCACTTGCGGCACTATTCTGATATCTATTTTATCCGGCTAGCGACACCGAATTTTACCACTCACTCACGGACCTCTCAGGCGTCGCTCTTAATCGGAAGGACTTTTTGATGTTTTACAAGGACGAACGGCTTGCGCTGTTCATCGATGGATCGAACCTGTATGCCGCCGCCAAGGCGCTGGGTTTTGACATCGACTACAAACTGCTGCGTACGGAATTCATGCGTCGTGGCAAGCTGTTGCGCGCATTCTACTACACGGCTTTGCTTGAAAGCGACGAATATTCGCCCATTCGTCCACTGGTGGACTGGCTGCATTACAACGGCTTCACCATGGTGACGAAACCCGCGAAAGAATACACCGACAGCCAAGGCCGCCGTAAGGTCAAGGGCAACATGGACATCGAACTGACCGTGGACGCGATGGAACTTGCGCCGCACGTGGATCACATCGTCCTGTTCTCGGGCGACGGCGATTTTCGCCCATTGGTTGAATCACTTCAACGCCAGGGCGTGCGGGTTTCGGTGGTTTCGACCATCCGCAGCCAGCCCCCGATGATCGCAGACGAACTGCGCCGCCAAGCCGATAACTTCATCGAACTGGACGAGCTGAAAGACGTGATCGGTCGCCCCCCGCGCGAAGAGCCGGTGCGCCGCGACCAAGTCGACGCGATGAATTAAGCCCCACGGGCCATTCAACAGATGCAAAAAGGCCGGGTCACTCACCCCGGCCTTTTTCATGTCCGCCCGATGGGGTTTTCCGGCACTGGACCTTGCCCCTTGCCCGCACTACTTTCCGCACCAAGCAGGAGAGCCCAATGACCAAGCCCCCCCTTACCCTTTACCTGGCCGCCCCGCGCGGGTTCTGCGCCGGTGTGGACCGCGCCATCAAGATCGTCGAAATGGCGCTGGAAAAATGGGGGGCGCCGGTCTATGTGCGGCACGAGATCGTGCATAATAAATTCGTCGTGGATTCCCTGCGCGACCAGGGCGCGGTGTTCGTCGAGGAACTGGACGAATGCCCCCCCGACCGTCCGGTGATCTTTTCCGCCCACGGCGTGCCGAAATCCGTGCCCGCCGAGGCCGCCGCGCGGGAGATGATCTATGTCGATGCCACCTGCCCGCTGGTCAGCAAGGTGCATATCGAGGCAGAGCGCCATTCCGACGCGGGGCTGCAAATCGTGATGATCGGCCATGCGGGCCACCCCGAAACCGTCGGCACCATGGGCCAACTGCCCCAGGGCGAGGTCCTGCTGGTCGAAACCGTCGAAGACGTGGCCGACCTTGACGTGCGCGACGCGGAAAAACTGGCCTATGTCACGCAAACCACCCTGTCGATCGACGACACCGTGGAAATCGTCGAGGCGCTGAAAGCCCGCTTTCCCGCCATCGTCGGCCCCCACAAGGAAGACATCTGTTACGCTACCACCAACCGGCAAGAGGCCGTCAAGGCCATGGCCGGCAAGATCGATGCCATGCTGGTGGTGGGCGCGCCGAATTCGTCCAATTCACGGCGCCTGGTCGAGGTCGCCTCGCGGCAGGGCTGCGGCTATGCGCAGCTTGTGCAACGCGCGACCGACATCGACTGGCGCGCATTGGACGGCATTCGTTCCATTGGCATCACCGCCGGTGCCTCGGCCCCCGAACTGCTGGTGGAAGAGGTGATAGACGCCCTGAAAGCCCGCTATGACGTGACCATCGAAACCGTGGAAACCGCCAAGGAAAACGTCGAATTCAAAGTGCCGCGCATGTTGCGCGTGCCCGCGTGAGCCGCGCCATGACGATCCCGCGCGCGCCCTTGCTGCTTGGCCTTGCTGGCCTGATCCCGTTTCTTTGGGGGGCGATTACCGCGATCTTCCCCGATCTGGCACTTTGGTCGGCGCAGCATATCTCTCCACGTATGACCTGGCCTTACGTGGGACTTTTCTATGGTGCGATCATTCTGGCCTTCATGTCGGGCGTGCTGTGGGGCTTTGCCGCCCGTGCCGAGGGGCGCGTGGCCACCACGGGCTACGCACTGTCCACCATCCCCGCGCTTTGGGCTTTCTTCATGATCGGCGGCGGACCGACCTCTGCCGGGATCTCGCTGATCGCGGGGTTTGTCGGGTTGCTGGGGCTGGACTGGCTGTTCTGGAACCAGGGCCTAGCCCCCGCGTGGTGGATGCAGCTGCGCATCCTGCTGACGGTCGTGGTCGTCGCCTGCCTGCTGATCCCGTTGATCTGATGGCCGACAAGCAAACCATCGGCGTCTATGACGCCAAGGCCGATGACTATGCCCGCATCAACAAATCGGACGGGCCGGGGCGGATTTTGTCCCGCTTCATCGGTGCCCTGCCAAAGGGCGCGCTGGTGCTGGACCTTGGCTGCGGCCCCGGACTGGACGCGCGCCCGATGCTGGACGCCGGCCTGCGGGTCGAAGCGATGGATGCCTCGCCCGCCATGGTCGAACTGGCCCTGTCCCATGGGGTGAACGCGCGACTGGGGGCGTTTTCCGACCTGACAGCGCAAGACCGCTACGATGGCATCTGGGCCTCGTTCTCGCTGCTGCACGCACCGCGCGCCGACATGCCCGGCCACCTTTCCGCGATCAAACGCGCGCTGAAACCTGGCGGGCTGCTGCAAATCGCCGTCAAAACCGGCGAGGGAGAGGCACGCGACAAGCTGGGCCGCTTCTATACCTACTACATGCCGGACGAGTTGTGCGCCCTTCTGGACACCACCGGACTGACACCGCAAGAAATCACCAAGGGCCGCGATACAGGGCTGGACGGCACCCCCTCGGATTGGGTATCGGTGGCCGCTCATGGCTAAGCTATACGCATATACGGACGGGGCATGCTCCGGCAATCCAGGCCCCGGCGGCTGGGGCGTCCTGCTGCAAGCCAAGGACGGCGAAACGGTGATCAAGGAACGCACCCTTTCCGGCGGCGAAGCGAACACCACTAACAACCGGATGGAACTGCTGGCCGCGATCAACGCACTGGAAAAGCTGGCAAAACCCTCGCGGATCACGGTCGTGACCGACAGCGCCTATGTCAAGAACGGCGTCACCGGCTGGATCTTTGGGTGGAAGCGCAACGGCTGGAAAACCGCCGCCAAAAAGCCGGTGAAAAACGTCGAGTTGTGGCAACGGCTGGACGAGGCGCAGCGCCGCCACGAGGTGACGTGGGAATGGGTCAAGGGCCACGTCGGCCACCCCGAAAACGAACGCGCCGATGAACTGGCCCGCGCGGGCATGGCCCCCTACAAAACCTGACCTTCGGGGCAATGCCGCGACGGTGCCACGGGTGCCCCATCGCCGCTAGACGGCGGGCTTGTACCGCCCGAAAGCGGGGATACCGCCGCCCCGCCTAGGTGTTTAGTCCCGGCTTCTGGAGGATCGGGTTCAGAATGAATCGATCCGGCTCAGAAGTCCAGATTTTACAGATGTATTCATAGGGCGTGAGCCCGCTG
>DFBX01000079.1 GCA_002366795.1 Rhodobacteraceae bacterium UBA3069
CCGAATTTCGGGGGGTAGCTCAGACCTTCTCTTGGACACCCTACGCGGCATTCATGACAAAGGTTGGATCCCTGGTCAAAGGATGCATTCTGACGGCAGTGTAAGGCCATACGCCGCCCAGAACGGAGGTGGCTACACTCTTGAGGCCGAGCTGGGCATCATTCCCAATGGCATTGCTGAACCGGATTTTCTGGGGTGGGAAATCAAGCAATACGCTGTGCGAAATTTCGTGAATTTTCGGGCCACCTCTCCGGTCACCCTAATGACGCCTGAACCGACTTCTGGAGTGTATGTGGACGCTTTCGGAACATTCATGCACGACTACGGGTATGACGACACTAAGGGTCGTGTTGGCCGTCGAAATTTCGGTGGAATATACAAGTGCGGGGGTGCACCTCACGCAAGGACTTCCGTCCGTATGATTGTGGAAGGGTATGATCCAGGAACGGGCACAATCGACGATATGGGAGGGAGCATTCTGCTAATTGACCCCAACGATCGTATTGCAGCCGGCTGGGCGTTCAAAGATCTGCTGAATCATTGGAACCGAAAGCATGCCCAAGCCGCTTATGTTCCCTCAGAAGCCGTTGGAACGCCAAGAGAATACCGATACGCGGACCGAGTTCAGCTGGGAAAGGGCACCGATTTTTTCCGTTTCATGCGTCTCGTCAACCAAGGGAACGTTTATCTCGACCCTGCACTAAAGATTGAAAATGGTCGCCAAAAAAAGCGAAACCAGTTTCGCGTCTCCCACGCAAATCTTCCTGAGCTCTACGAGGAGTTTTCGACGGAGCATTTATTATGAACGCTATCGGTTGGAAGTGCGAAGACGAGTTATTGTTCAATTGCGTAGTGAAGTGTGTAGCAGAATGTGTAGCAATGCTGTCGAAAGTATCGGCATTCCGGCGGTAAATCTTGTGTTTTTCTTTTATTTTCAAGCGACTATCAGAAGTTAGTCATTTGGAAAGTGGTGCCCGGGGGCGGCACATAACTCCTATATCTTGGGGTTTCTCGGTGCATCCCGATTTCAGGGTTTTTCAATATAATAGGGCTTTTTACGGTCTTAGGTGTTCCGTGGTGCACCACCCTATACTATATGTTGAGGGTGGATAGAAAGGTGGATTGAAAAATGGCACGCCCCCTGAACAAGCTGAGTGCAGCAATGGTCAAGAATGCCGCCCCCGGCAAATACTCGGATGGTGGCGGGCTATGGCTTCACAAGCGGGAAGATGGCGGGGCGCAATGGGTGTTGCGCGTCCACGTCCACGGAAGGCGGCGCGAGATGGGCCTAGGCCGATTCCCTGACGTATCTCTGAAAGATGCACGCGCCTTGGCGGAACGGTGGCGGGCGCAAGCGGCCCAAGGGATTGACCCGATCAAGGAACGCCAAGCCCAGCGCCGTGCACAGGCCCGCAATCTGCATGTTCTCAAAGATATTGCCCTAGACGCCTTCGAAAGCCGCAAGGCCGAACTCAAGGGCGATGGGAAGGCAGGGCGGTGGTTTTCGCCGCTGGAACTTCACGTTCTGCCCAAGCTTGGGAAAGTGCCCGTTGCCGAAATAGACCAGACCGATATCCGCGACACGCTGGCCCCGATCTGGCATGAGAAAGCCGATACCGCGCGAAAGGCGATGAATCGTCTAAGCATCTGTTTCCGTCACGCCGCCGCGCTGGGCTTGGATGTGGATTTGCAGGCGACGGAAAAGGCCCGCGCCCTTTTGGGCAAACAGCGCCACACGGTCCAGAATATCCCCTCTATGCCCTGGCAGGACGTGCCCGCTTTCTACCAAAGCTTAGATGGCGGTGGCGTCACTGAACTGGCCTTGCGGCTTTTGATCCTGACCGCCGTTCGGTCCGATGGAATTCGCCATTGCCACTTGGACCAGATGGAAGGCGATATCTGGACGGTCCCTGCGGTGCATGTGAAGGGCCGTAGAGGCGCAACAAGCGATTTCAGGGTGCCGCTATCGTCAGAGGCGATTGCGGTCATAGAAGCGGCCAAACCGCTTGCCCGTGACGGGTTCCTGTTTCCTGGCATCAGGAAAGGCGTGATTTCTGACATGACTATGAGCAAATACATGAAAACCCGTGATCTAGGAGCACGCCCACATGGGTTTCGTTCCAGCTTTCGTGTTTGGATGGCAGAATCGACAAACACCCCGCATGATGTGTCCGAAACCGCAATGGGCCACGTTGTGGGAAGCGCCGTTGAACGAGCATACCGCCGCACGGATTTCTTGGAGCAGCGGCGGGCGCTCATGGAGCGGTGGGCAAAGTTGGTGGCGTCAGGAAATATGAATGTTGTGAGTTTGGCGAATGGAACTGATCACTGACAAGCAACGCTTCCTAGAAGCTTTCCGCGCCCGAAGTGAGCAATTGGCTGATGGCGTTCAGTCAGGCGACAGAAACATGGCTTGGGCAAGCCTTGAACTTCTCGCTAGCGTGTTCAGCGTCTTTAACGCTGAAGAACCGATTGACTGCGATGAACTCAAGTCGGCTTATCCGGTAAAGGACTGGCGAGAGAGGCAGGCAATTATCCCTTTGGCTTTTCTCGAACCGCTAGTTGAGGCTTGGGCAAGCTACAAGCAGGACGGTGACAAAAGAACTCTTGGTGAAGTCTTGGGCTTAGAAGGTGGCGGGCAAGGCAAAACTCCAATCGCCGCTCTAGAGCAAATTAAGGACCGCCACCGCAAGCTCTCCAATTTAGTTGTGGTCGATATCGTATGGCAATCCCTGCAAGGTCAGCCGATCACACAAGATGCAGCTTTTCAAGGTGTGGCGGATTCGGAAGGGGTTTCTTTGGAAACGGTGCAAAAAGCGTTTCGCAAACACGGCCCCAAGTCCATTAAGGCACTGAAAGACCTAGGGGTATTTGCTTCGGGAAGTGAATACCCCAGCGATTGAATGCTATCGGTTTCCCACTGTGCCCTAATGCTTGCACGGCGACATTGCCGTGCAACATGGAGCATAGAAATGCGTTATCTGTCTTTTCGCGACCTGCAGGAGAAACTCGGAGGCCGTGGACGCAGCACGATTTACCGTGATGTTGAAACGGGTCGCCTTCCCAAGCCGATCAAGATTGGATCTCGCCTGTATTGGGCCGAAGCCGATATCGACGCCGCCATCCAATCAAACGCTGGATAAGACCCAGCCCCGCCTGCGCAAACGCGCTGGGCGGTGGCCGGGAATGTTCTGCTCATGGAACCTCCAGACCATACGCCCTGCGCCTTTTCAAAGCAAATGAAAGGCCAAAATCATGGCACAAAATCCAGTTTGGGGCGCAGCCCCTTTCAAAGTCACCTGCAGCAACGACACCTCAAAAACCGTAGTCGTCATAGGCCGCGACAGATGGGCGCTGGAATGCCTCATCGCGGCGGGGGAGCGGGGTTGCACTCCGATTGATACCCCAGGCCCTAGGTGGAGCGCCTATGTCCATTCCTTGCGCGAAATGGGTGTCGAGATTGAAACCATCACCGAAACGCACAGCGGCCCCTTCAAGGGTCACCATGCGCGCTACGTGCTGCGCTCTAAGGTGCAGCACATAAAAGGGGAAGATGCGCAATGAGGCAAGCGCCGCAACCCCGCCCCGTCCAGCGCGACCCTTGGGAATTGCGTCTGATCTGCAAACACGGCTTGCCGCCCGCTTTCGCCCGCGCACATGCCGATATCCGAAACGCGAGGCCCGACTAAATGGCGCAACAATACAAAAGCTTTAAGCGGGGCTATGTGCGCCACCTTCAGCTTGCCCACTGGATCATGGCAACGGAGGCATGGACTACCATGCCTCCTGGCCCTCGCGCGCTCTATTTCGAACTCAAAAGGCGCTACAATGGCTTCAACAATGGTGAGATATTTCTAAGCCACCGCGATGCGGCTATCGCGCTGAACATACATCAGCAACACAGTCGGCCCTTGGTTCAACGTGCTAGAGCAGCGCGGTTTCATCCGCATGACCCGCGCACCTCACCTTGGACCCTCTGGCGTTGGTCGCTGCTCTACTTGGGCCTTAACTGAGGCTCGAACTATAGATGGCGGCAAGGCGAGTTTGGAGTTTAAGAAATGGAAAACCCCTGCATAAATTCAGTGCATGCCTTGTCACAAATATCGTGCATCGTTTCAGCCTGAACGAAGTCGCGCACAAAATATGTGACGCATCGACAAGTTTCTTCCTTACTGCGGCGTCACACAAAACATGACATATATACATATAGCCATATAGCCTCGGATACATTGCCCCTAGGCGGCGATTGCTCAAACGATGAGAAGGACATTTAAATTGGATTCCCATGAACACTCCCCACGCATGGTGCCCTGCCCCAAATGCAATGGATACAACGTTACAAACGATCCAAGCATTTCCGATATCATTTTGGGCAGCCACGAATGCAAACAATGCGGCGAACGGTTCGAGATGGCTCCAGTGTTTAGGTGGCTTGAGGCTGAGAAACTTTCTGATCGTCTAGAAAGCCTCGAGCGCAGAATTTTGGCGTTGGAATTGCTAGAGCGCTAGCCCTTGCGGTGAAAGATTGTTGCCTTCGCTTCAAGCCATGCCAGCAGCATGGGCGTTGTCTGGATAGGCACTGCATGACCTTCTTCGCAAACAACCGAGAGAGGACCAATACGCGCGCGCGAGCCGAAGTTTAGCAATACGCGCGCGCAAGCGGTGTTTGCTTTCTCGAAGGGGACGCTCGCGAAGGGCTTGCACTGATTTTCTAAGCCCAATCGGCGCTCGCGATTCATGAAGTAGCGCCGCCAAAAGGGTGGACGAAAAGGTGGATTGAAAATGGCATAAAACCGAATTTTCTTTACAAAGCAACTACTTGCTTTTGGAAAGTGGTGCCCGGGGGCGGAATCGAACCACCGACACGAGGATTTTCAATCCACTGCTCTACCCCTGAGCTACCCGGGCACGGGTGAACGTCTTGCGTTCGGGTGGAGGCCTTCTAGGGCAGCCACGCGACCATGTCCAGAGCGTTTTTGGACTTTGTGCCGCCTATTTGCGATGCGGCGGGACGGGCCTCTATATTACTGCGTTTTCGTGGCGTTCCGGGCGGAGGATTCCGTCTTGCAGCGGGGAAATTCAATCTGTCGGCGCGCCGTTGTAGATCTGCCGCAGGGCGCGTTTGTCGATCTTGTTGACCGGGGTCAGCGGCAAGGGCGCCGGATGAAAGCTGACCTGTTTGGGGCATTTGTAGTGGGCCAGCCGGTCGCGGGTATATGCGATGATCTGTGCCTCTGTCACCGGGGGCGCAGATTGTGGTGCCGCAGGCGCGATCAGGGTCACGACCGCATGGACCCGTTCGCCCCAGACCGGATCGGGCGAGCCGATCACGGCGACGGTATCCACGGCGGGGTGGGTTTCGATTACGTTCTCGACCTCGATCGGATAGACGTTTTCGCCGCCCGTGATGATCATATCCTTGATCCGCCCGGTCAGGAACAGGTAGCCGTCCTTGTCCAGGTAACCGGCATCACCGGTGTGATACCAACCGCCCTTCAGGGCCTTGGCGGTCAGGTCCGGCTGCATCCAATATCCGCGCATGATATTTGGGCCGCGTACGACCACTTCACCTACCGTGCCTTGGGGGCACTCGGTGCCGGTTTCGCTCACGATGCGCATGTCCACATAGGGCACCGCCCGTCCGACGGATGTCAGCCTTGCCGCTTCGGGCTCGTCCGGCCCGTTCAGGGCGTGATCTTCGGGCGGCAGGATGGTCAGGATCGGGCTTGCCTCGGTCATGCCGAAGCCCTGGGCGAACTGCACACCGGGAAAGGCGGCCATGGCGCGGCGCAGCAAGGCGGGTGGCATGGGCGCGGCGCCATAGGTCAACAAGCGCAGGCTGGTCATGTCGAAATCGGCAAACCGCGGGTGGTCCAGCATCATCGCCAACATGGTTGGCACACATTGCACGATGGTCACGCGATGCTCGCTGACCAGCCGCATCAGTTCGGTGACGTCGAAATGCGGCATCATCGCCAAGTGCATTCCCATCAGTGCCGCCAGATAAATCCGGCTGCCCCCTGCCGTGTGGAACAGTGGGCCGGTCATCAAATGCGCCGCGCCCTGCGGTATACTAAAGGCGGCGGCGGTTCCCATGGCATTCGTAAAGATATTGGCGTGGGACAGCATGACGCCCTTGGGCCGGCCCGTGGTGCCGCCCGTGTAGAACAGGATCAGCAGATCGTCATCACGCCCTGCCAGCGCATCGAAATCGGGCATCGGGCCGGGGCGGTCAAGCGCCTCCTCGTAGGGCTGCGCCCCGCCCTCAAGGTCGCCGCCTGCCTGCCAGACCACCTTGATAGACGGGCAGTCGGCGGCCAGCCGCACGGCCAGTTCGGCATGTTCCGCATCAGCCACCACGGCCACAGGCGCGCAATCGGTCAGGCATTCGCGCAACTCCCCCTCGGAGAGGCGGAAATTCAGCGGCACAGACGCAGCACCGATCAGGGCCGGGCCATAGTAGCATTCCACCCCCGTCGCGGCGTTGAACCCCAGCCAGGCAACCCTTTCGCCCTGCCCCGCGCCGATCCCGTGCAGGGCGCGGGCCAGACGGATGCAGCGCCCCTGCAATTGCGCCCATGTCAGCGTGCCAAGCGCACAGGTGACGGCAGGTTGGTCGGGCCATTGATGCGCCGCTTTTTCAAGCAGGTCAGTGATACGGATCATCTGTGCGCCCCCTCTGCAGGGGCGTATTGCAACGCGCTAAGCTGCGGCATGGATAGTCTCCTCCCACGGCATGCACCGCCTTGGGCGGCCTTTGAAGGGATGCTAGTGACGCCGCGAATAGTTAGCAACCGCATCAGTGGCGGCATCTGCGATCAGATCGGCGCGTCGCCCTCGTCGCAGGTGGCGGATTTCAGGTTGTCACGCACGCGGCGCAACCCTTTGACCAGCGCCTCTGCCTCTTCGGGAGTCATCCCTGCGAAAGAGGCCTCGTTCACCGCCTGTGCTGCGTCTTGCATGTTGCCCACCTTTTCCGACACCTTGTCGGTCAACCAGATCCGGTTTGACCTGCGATCGCGCGGGTCGGGCTTGCGCGCGACCCAGCCGTTGCTTTCCAGCCGGTCCACCAGCCCACTGACCGCCACTGTGCCGATGCCCAGCAGGCGCGACAGTTCGACTTGGGTCAGGCCATCCTCGCGCAGCAGGTAGTTGATGGCATAAACCTGTGCCGAGGTAAGGCCATGCTTGGCCAGTTGCTGGTCGAAATAACGGGTGCGCAGGCGGGCGACATGCTGGAATACAAGCCCCACCTGGTTTTCGATCTTGTCATTATCGGTCATGCGAACGCGGCCCTCGTTATAATTCAAGCGCTTATGGACGGGGGCGCATTTTCAATCAATAGCACCCTAATAATTATCCCTCACATGCGACCATGGTGCCGACCGGATTCTTGAAAACCTGGCAAGTTCCATTCGCGGGCCGACAATTTTCCGGCTTTTCGGCTGGTTCCGCGAACGGGTGCGCCGCGCCGATCAATGCGGCTTGGGCGGCGCTTCGGCGGCGTCCAGCATCGCGTCCAGCGCCTCTTCGATGTCGTCAGGGTCTTGCGAGGGCACCGCGTAGCCGCCCTTGAGCCATTTCGCCAAGTCGACATCGGCGCAGCGCTTGGAACAGAAGGGACGGTATTTCTGCACCGTCTCTTTGCCGCAGATCGGACAACTCATCGCAGTACCTCCGACAGGATCTCCTCCAGCGGGCGGCGGGCGCGTTGGCGCTGCAATTCGAAATGGCCCAGCGGGGTCCAGCCAGCCAGAATCGTGTCGATCTGGTCAGCACGGAACGCCGCCTTCAGCGCCATCTCAAAGGCGCGGCGATCTTTTTTCGGCATCGGGGCCACATCGATGGTGATCTGACCGCCAAGCCCGCGCAGGCGCAACTGGCGCGGCAGGTCGCGCGCGGTGGCGATATTGGCCTTGAGCGCCGCGGCAGGGGTGGTGTCGGTGCCGGTGTTCACATCCACGGCGACCAGCGCGCGCGTGGGTTCAATGATCATCGACGCGCCCGAGCCCAACCGCACAACAGGGGTTTGCAGCGCGTCCACGGCCTCCAACACGCCATTGGTTTCGAAACTGCCCTCGTCCGTGACAATCTCGGCCGGTTCGACCCAATCGCGCCATGCCAACGCATGCGGGCCGTCGCCTTCGGTCAGCGCCTCAGCCTCGTCGCCGGTGTCGATCGTGATTGCATGGGCCAGATCGCACATGGCACGGATATCCTCGGCAATTTCGGCATCGTCCGCCTCTAGACAGGAGGAGCGCAGGATCAGCCCCATCGCATCCTCGCCCATTTCCGCGTGCGCAATTGCCAGCAGCGCATCGCGCCGCTCGTCATCGCGGATCTGGCGCGAGATATTCAGCCCCGGCGCATTGGGCGTCACGATCGCATAGCGGGATTTGAACAGGATACGGTCGGTCACGGGAATCGCCTTGCCCTGTTCGGCATGGCCGGTGACCTGCACCAGAATCGCCTGACCGGGGCGCAAGCCCTTGACCTGACGCAGGAATACGGTGCCGTCAGGCGTGCGCAGGAACATCCCCCCCTGCCCTTTGACGGGACGCTCGGCAATCGCGCGGTAGATCGCACCGGGGCGGATCGAGTCGCTGTCCACCAGCAGGTCGTGCAACTTGCCATCAACCATCAGCGCGGCGGCTTCGCGCCCGTGCAACTGGTCAAGAATGATCTGGCGGCCGTTCATGCGCGTTCTTTCCACATCGGGTATCCGGCCGCTTGCAGCAGCCCGGCGGTTTCAGCCAAGGGCAGGCCCACGACAGCGGTGAAAGAACCGGAAATCCACGGAATCAGCGCCCCCGCCGGCCCCTGGATGCCATAGCCGCCCGCCTTGCCCTGCCAGTCGTTCGTGGCAAGATAGGCGTTCATCTCCTCGTCGGAAAGGCGCTTCATCTGCACGGTGGTGACCACGTCACGTTCCCACATCTGCGCGCCGCGCCGCACCGCCACGGCGGTGATCACCTTGTGACGGCGCCCGGACATGGCGAACATGAATTGTGCTGCCTCGCCCGCATCGACAGGTTTGCCCATGATACGGCGGCCCAGCGCCACGGTGGTGTCGGCACATAGCACGATATCATCGTCATCCGCCTGCACCGCAGTCGCCTTTTCACGGGCGATGCGCGTACAATATGGACGCGGCAACTCGTTCTTATGGGGATCTTCGTTGATGTCAGGGGGGCGGATATCATCCGCCACAACCCCGATCTGCGCCAGCAATTCCTTGCGACGCGGGCTTCCTGACCCCAGAATCAACCGCATGAAATCGGTTATTTGAAGCGGTAATTGATCCGACCCTTGGTCAGATCGTAGGGCGTCATTTCGACTTGCACCTTGTCGCCAGCCAGAACACGGATGCGGTTCTTGCGCATCTTGCCTGCCGTATGAGCGATGATCGTATGGCCGTTTTCCAGCTCGACCAGGAATGTCGCGTTCGGCAGGAGTTCCTTCACGACACCGGGAAATTCGAGCGTATCTTCCTTGGCCATGGTCTCTCCTTGATTACGTTCCCCGCCAAAGTTCTGCGAGGCATGGCGCTAAATGGTCCCAATCGCACAAATTTTCAAGGGGGATTCGCTATGCCAGCGCGGATTCTGTGACCAGCGCCACCCGTGGCCCCTGTTCTGCCCAATGGGCCGCGTTCAACACATGACCATCGGCACGCACCGCGCGGATGGCATCCAGCGTCACCTCGCCATAGGTCCAGCCCGCTTGGCCAAGGCTGCCCTCGGCGATCACGCCGGTGGGCGGGAACCCCATATCGGGGGGACCAAAAATGCCGCCCATCCCGGTGTTTTCCTCCACCGCATAAACCTCGGGCCGGTCACCGACAAGCGACGCCATGACGCAAACGCATTGCCCTTCCAGCGCGCGGGCCATGGCGCCGATACGCACCCGCCAATATCCTTCCAACGCCTCGGTGCAGGACGGGACAAGGATGATTTCGGCCCCCGCCTCGACCAGTGCGCGGGCCAGGAGGGGGAATTCGCTGTCATAGCAGATCAGCACGCCGATCTTGCCCAACGCCGTATCGAACAGCTTGAGCGGCCCGCCCCCCGACACGCCCCAATCGTCCCGCTCGAACCGGGTCATGATCTGCTTGTCCTGATAGTCGGACACGCCCGATGGCGCGAACAGCCGCGCACGGTTGACGACCAACCCGCCCTCTTCCACCGGGGCCGACGGGCCAAGGATATGCACCTTGAACCGCAGCGCCAAGGCGGCCAACAAGGCATCCATCGCGCCAACCCGTTCGGACACGGCCGCAATGGCGCCGCCCGTGTCACCCGCCACCTGCGCGCCCGCCAGCGATGCCAGCTCCATCGCGCCATATTCGGGAAACACCAGCAAATCCGCCCCCTCGCCCGCCGCTTCAGCAACCCAACCGGTCATCTTCGCCTCAAAAGCGGCCCAGCCCTCGAACCAGTCCAGGGGATATGCAGCGGTGGCGATTCTCATGGCTCTCTCCTGTTGCTGCGCGGATGATCACCCCGCACCGCCGATAAGGCAAGAGCGCCCCGCCCCGGCTTTCATTTTGCCAAAAATACTCATGCCGAAGGCACCGTCCGAAAGGACGGTCAATCCAGCGTCCGAATCCAGAATTGCAGCGGCTTGGAACTGGGCGCATCCTCGCCCAGGTCCTTCCATTCGAACCAGGCCACCACCCCCGGCAAGGGCCGGTAGCCGCGCCCACGCCAGAACCCGTCCAACGAGCGCGCATCTTCGGGCCGCATCGGGTGCCCCTCCTCGCGCACCACACCGCAAAAGGCGGTCTTGTGACGGCCCAGTCGGCGCGCGTGCTCCTCGCGCGCATCAAAGAACCGGTGCCCGATCCCTTGCCCGCGACAGTCCGGCAACAGCACGGATTCGGCGCAATAGAACATCCTGTCCAGCCGCTCGCCCGTGCCGTCGAAGGCCGCAGCGAAATCGGGGTGATCTTCCATCGGAGTGCCGGTGGCCGCGCCGATCAGGCGGTCGCCGTCAAACGCACCAACCACCACCGCACCGGCGCTGTCGCGATAGGTCTGCATATAGCCGCGCTCATAGTCCAGATCGCCATCGTACAAATAGGGCCAGTCGCGGAACACCGCGATGCGCAGCCGCGCCACGTCGTCCAGCGCGGCCTCCAGTGCCGCCCCGGTCAGAACCTCAACCCGTATCGGACCCGTTTGCATCAAGCTGAAACCTGCCGCACCCAGTCAGCAAGATTGTAATAGGTGACAACGCGGGTAATCTTGCCGCCTTCAAGCGAAAAGAACGACCCCGCAGGCAGGCGATAGGTCTGCCCCTTCGCTTCGGGCAGGCCCTCGTCTGTTTCCAGGTAGGTGCCGTTCACGATGAACTCGGCGGCGGCGCGGGTGCCGCCCTCGACCTCGAAAATCACCATGTCGGTCAGTTCCTCGCGATAGCACCGCTCCATATGGGCGCAGGATTCCGCGAATTTCGCTCGGCCCATGCGGACCTGACCTTCGTTGACGTGAGGGGCGATGTCATCGGACAGGCAATCCAACATCCCTTCGGTATCGCCCGCGTTGAAAGCTTCGAAATAATCACGGATCACGGTCTTGGCGCTCATGCGGCCTCCTTCGGGTCACCCCAGCGTTTTACCAATTCGCGCACGATCTGGTCGCGCGATTGTCGATAGGACGCCAGCCGCGCCTCGCGCCCCTCGCCCCCGGTGGTCGGGTCCATGATCGGCCAGTATTCCACCTCGATATGATAGAAACGCGCCAGATCCTCGGCCATGGCCTTGCTGGCTGGCGACAAGGCCACGATCAGATCGAACGAGGAAATATCCTCGCCCCCCTCACGCATCGTATCGAAACTGCGCGAGCGGTGCCGCGCCAGTTCCACCCCGATCTCTTCGCAGACCGCGATGGAAAACCCATCGATTTCCATATCGTTCTCGACCCCGACGGATTGCACGTAAGTGCCTGTGCCATAGAACTTTTTCATGATCCCCTCGGCCATGGGGGAACGCACGGCGTTATGATCGCAACAAAACAGAACCGACTGCGGAAGGGGCTCGGTCAAGGATCAGCCCCCGAAATGCAGCACGCAGATCAGCGTGAAAAGACGGCGAGCCGTATCATTGTCGATCTCCGCCTTGCCCTCCAGCCGTTCGGCCAGAATGCGCGCGCCTTCGTTGTGGATGCCGCGTCGGGCCATGTCGATGGTTTCGATCTGGCTGGGCGCCATGTTCTTGACCGCGTCGAAATAGCTTTCGCAGATCGCCCAGTAATCCTTGACCACTTGCCGGAAAGGCGACAGCGACAGGTGGAATTCGGCGGCCTTGTCACCGCTTTCGGTATCTACGTCGAAAACCAGCCGCTTGTCGCGGATCGACAGACCGACGCGGTAAGGGCCATCGGGCACCACGCGGTCGTCACGCTTGGGCAGGTCGAACTGGTTTTCCTCGATCAGGTCGAACATGGCGACCTTGCGTTCTTGCTCGATCTCGGGCGTGGGGGGCGGCAGCGCGCTGTCATCCAATTCGATATGGCAGATGCGGCTCATGTTCGCCCCCTTACTCGTTCAGATGGTTGAGGCGCGCGCGCACCGACAGGCCGTGCGCCTCAAGGCTTTCGGAAATCGCCAGCGTTTCTGCCGCGGGCCCGATGGCGCGCAGCGCCGCCGGGGTCATCTTGGCCAAAGTCGTCCGCTTGAGAAAGTCCATAACCGACAAACCGCTGGAAAAACGCGCCGAACGCGCCGTGGGAAGCACATGATTTGGGCCGCCCACGTAGTCGCCGATCGCCTCGGGCGTCCACGCGCCAAGGAAGATTGCACCGGCATGGGTGATCTTTTCGGACAGCGCGTCGGGGTCTTCCACGCACAGCTCAAGGTGTTCGGGTGCGATGCGGTTCGACAGGGCGGCGGCCACATCCAGGTCGGGCACCTCGATCACCGCGCCGAAATCGCGCCAGCTTTTGCCCGCGATCTCGCGCCGTTCCAGCGTTTGCAGGTGGCGTTCAATCGCGGCGACCACGGCCTTGCCCATGGCGGGGCTATCGGTGATCAGCAACGATTGCGCGCTTTCGTCATGTTCGGCCTGGGACAGCATATCCAGCGCGATCCAGTCGGGATCGTTGTCCTTGTCGGCAATGACCAGAATTTCAGAAGGACCCGCGATCATGTCGATCCCGACCTTGCCGAACACACGCCGCTTTGCCGCCGCCACAAAGGCATTGCCCGGCCCTGTGATCTTGTCCACCGGCGCGATGGTTTCGGTGCCATAGGCCAGTGCCGCCACGGCTTGCGCACCGCCAATCCGGTATACCTCGTCCACACCGGCGATGCGCGCGGCCAGCAGAACCAGCGGGTTGGCCACGCCATCGGGCGTCGGCACCACGACGGCCAGCCGCCCAACCCCGGCCACCTTGGCAGGCACCGCGTTCATCAGGACCGAGGACGGATAGGATGCCAGCCCGCCGGGCACATACAGCCCCGCCGCCGATACCGGTGTCCAGCGCCAACCAAGGGTCGCGCCATCGGGGTCGGTCCAGGACTGATCGACAGGCATCTGGCGGACATGATAGGCGCGGATACGTTCAGCGGCCAGTTCAAGCGCCACACGCTCGTGCTCCGGCACTTGCGCAATCAATGCATCAATCTCGGCCTCGGAAAACCGCAACATGTCCGGCGTCAGGTCCAACCGGTCGAATTTCGAGGTCAACTCAATCACCGCCGCATCGCCCCGGGCGCGCACATCGGCGATAATCCCCGCCACGATGTCATCCACATCGGGGCTGTCCTCGCGCTTGGCCCCCAGCAGGGCGGCAAAAGCGGTTTCGAAATCGGCGTCTTGGCTGTTCAGAAATACGGGCATGGTCCCTCCGGGCTTTGGCGAGACATAGCCGCCGTGCCGCCCCACCTCAAGAGACAGGGCGCCCCTGCCCCTTCATTGTTCTGAAAATACCCGAACCGGCGCTTCGATCATTCGGGATGTTCAGGGGTCTGTTTCGACGGGGCCACATAGGGGCGCGTCACATCGCGCAGGCGCAGTTCCAGCGCCTCCAGCCGCAGGCGGATTGCTCCGTCACCCGCCAGAACAAGGGTCAGGTCGCCCTCTGGCCCCTCGCCATCCTGCGCCCATTCGATATCCAGCAGCGACAGGATCATATCCTTATCGCCCCGCTCCACCCCGGACGAGGCAACACGCAGCACGTTTTCCACCGACAACACCGATTGCACCCGCTCCACGGGACGTTTGCGGGCCTCGGCACGCGGGGCGTCCTCCCAGCGGAATCGGTTGATCAGCAGGGCAAAGCGCCGCTCGCGCGGCAACCATTTCATTTCGGCCGCGGGAAACACGGCATCCTGCGAAAGGCTTGCCAGCACTTTCAGGTCCTCGGCATCGAAAGCACCCAAATTCAGGGGTGCCTCTCGGCCATCCTCGAAACGGGCATCTTCACTCATTGGCCTGTGATCCTTTCGATTTTCGCACCGACATTGCCCAACTTTTCCTCGACCCGCTCGTAGCCGCGGTCAAGGTGATAGACGCGGTTCACGATGGTTTCGCCCTCGGCGGCAAGCCCCGCCAAAATCAACGAAACCGAGGCCCGAAGATCGGTCGCCATCACCGGCGCGCCTTTCATTTTCTCGACCCCATGCACCGTGGCCACGCCGCCCTGCACGTCGATATTCGCCCCCATACGCACCAGTTCCGGCGCGTGCATGAAACGGTTTTCAAAGATCTTCTCTTCCAGAACCGAGGTGCCGTCGGCCAGGCACAGCAGCGCCATCATCTGCGCCTGCAAATCGGTTGGGAAGCCGGGGAAGGGTTCGGTCACGATATCCACCGCCTTGATCCGGTCGCCGCGCCGCTTCACCGTCAACCCGCGCGCGCATTCGGTCACCTCGATGCCTGCCGCGTCCAGTTTCTCGCAAAAGGCACCGATCAGGTCGATGCGCCCGCCAAGGCAGGTGACTTCGCCGCCGCAGAAGGCGGGGGCCAGCATATAGGTGCCCAGTTCGATCCGGTCGGTAACAACGGGATGGGTCGCGCCATGCAGCCGGTCAACGCCCTGGATTTCGATGGTTGATGTCCCGTCGCCCTCAATCTGCGCACCCATCTTGCGCAGGCAATCGGCCAGATCGACGATCTCGGGCTCGCGCGCGGCGTTTTTCAAAACCGTGGTGCCCTTGGCCAGCGTCGCCGCCATCAGCACGTTTTCCGTCGCACCAACAGATGCAAAGCGCAATTCATGCACCGCGCCCTTCAGCCCGCCATTGGTCTTGGCGTGCAGGTAGCCCTCTTTCAATTCGATCTCGGCACCCATGGCGGTCAGCGCATCAACATGAAGATCCATTGGCCGCGCGCCGATCGCACAGCCACCGGGCAGCGACACAACCGCGTGGCCCATCCGCGCCAGCAGCGGCCCCAGCACCAGGTTCGAGGCACGCATTTTCCGCACGATGTCATAATCGGCCACGGGGCTGATCTCGCCATGGGATGCCATTGCGATGACCTTGCCATCCTGCATCTTGGTGACCTCGGCCCCCAGGCTTTCCAGCAGGGCAGTCATGGTCTTGATGTCCGACAGGCGCGGCGCGTTGGTCAGTGTCAGCGGCTCTTCGGACAGAAGCGTGGCAGGCATCAGGGCAAGACAGGCGTTTTTGGCGCCCGCGATAGGAATATCCCCATTAAGCGGGCCATTGCCCGTGACGATGATCGAATCCATTCTGCCCTACCTTTTTTCTACTTTATCAACTTACTTTTGCCGCCCGGTCTCCGGGCTTGCCGTATCATCGCCCGCTGCATCCTTCGGGGCCGATCGCGCACGCGCCTGCGCCTTGCGACGGGCCATATTGGCCTTCAGCGCCGCTTTCAACCGGTCCTCGCGCGACTGGCCGGGTTTCGCCTGCTTTTTGTCGGGTGTCTTCTGCTTCATATCCCTCTCTTACAGCAGGGGTAAAATTCGGTCCAGATTATCCCTTGCAAGCGCAGCGATTTGAGTCTAATCACCCGCCACGGTCCAAATCACCCCGGTGACTGGCCCCACGCGGTCCCCGTAGAAACGACGCCGGACCAAGAAAAAGATGCTGTGGTAGCTCAGTGGTAGAGCACACCCTTGGTAAGGGTGAGGTCGAGAGTTCAATCCTCTCTCACAGCACCATCTCGCTTTTTGATCCCGAAATATTCCCTAAGCACTTGAAAGGGAAAGAAAAATTCGGAGTTTCATACACCCCATTTTGGCCGTACCGAAGAGGCTCCGCAAAAGCCAATCTAAGCACTGCTTGGCGCATGGCGAAGTCACCATTTTTCCAGATATTCCAAGGGCTTGCTAGGAATTTCAAAGAGAGTTCAATACAATCCTCTAGCCGTCCCTTTGGTGGGACTGATTTCGCTATTCTATCGGTAAGAACCAATTTATCGCGCTCAAGCTTCTCGATCCGTGATTCATAGGCGCTCACCACAGAAGCGCTGTTCGCCTCAACGATCCGGTCCAGCATGTTTTCAAGCTGAAGCGGCAGCGCGTATAAGTACGGTGAGCAAACGGATCCATGCCTTGGCCCTGATCGATCCATGAATAGGACCAGATTCCATGTGGCAAGCCGATGGTGTCATAAGTGAACCACAGCCCAACGGACACAATTACCCAAACGAAGTAGCTGAGTTTTATGAAGCGTGGTTTGAATGGCCTCTTCATTATCTTTGCCTCTTCTTGATATCGATGGTTACTTTGGGGTCAGCGGGAAGTTGCGGCCCTTCGAGCGGGTTGTCCGCGAGTTCGCCGTGACAGAAGGGAGCCACTTGGTTCTGGCCAACCTTTTTGCAGAGTATCCAACCAACATTTTTGACATGGATCAGCTGTTCATCAGGCTTCATGCGCATAAGGCGCTCCGCCGAGATCAGGCGGTCTTTGCCCGTGCCGATGTTCGATGAATAATCTAGTCCACCACTGTTGAGCCCCATGCTATGTTGCTGAACCAATGTCTCGCCGATGGCGCGCGAAATACGCTCGCACTCTTCGAAAGAGCTGAATCCAAAATATTGTTTTACCAGAGCATTTTCTTCAATCGTCGCCGTTTCCTTATCGGAATAGGCGCGTTGAATCTCCGAGCGCGACTGCGCGATAAAATGCAGATTTGCCCCGTAGCACGCAAGATGTGTTTTGTAGTACAAAACCATCTTGGCAAGCCGCGTTCTTTGAACGCCTGTTCCAAAGACGCCCGATTATCAGAATTCTCCCAGCATTGCCGAAAAACGGCTTTGATCTCGCGCGGGTCAAGATCAACACGTTTGGCCTGCTGCCATTCTTCGCGTGAAAAATTAAGTGGATCACGCAGGCGGCGATCTTGAAGGCCGCGCGGCATATCCCATCCATGTTCAAGATAGAGCTCGCGCGACACGTCACGCAGCTTTGACTTGTAGTGCGGAAGATTGATCGCTCGCATCCGCTCCGTATCGATCCGTGACCACACGATGTGTGCATGGCGTCTGCCATCTTTCTCATGAAAGACGATGGCGCGAGGCTGATTTTCCAAGCCAAGCTTCTTCTCGATTTGATCAGCCGTGTCTTCAAAGGCGGCTTTCGAAACCGCAGCACCTTCTGGCGGGTTCAGGCTCATCGAGAAGAGGTAATTCTTGCAGCGCGTCCCACGCGCGATGGCATCCGCTTCGCTAAACGCCTCTTTCAGATCATCGCTTGAGAAGCCGTAAACTTCGTGCAGCTCGACATGCTCATTGTCGCGCATCGAGAGTAGATATCTTGCCAGTTGGCCTGCATCGCCCCGTTCTTTGGCTTTCAGGATCACGGCTCACTCCTTGGCGTTTTTTCAAGGGCGCGCAGCAGATCAGCGCGTAATTCTTGAACCTCTTGGCACGCTTCAATCAGTTCGACTTCCACCTCAGGTGATACTGGCAAAGAGCCCGTATTCACGGCCTTTGCGAGCTGGTTAAGGTTCGCTGAAAGCCGTGAAGCCCCCAGCGCCCCAAGCACTCGCCCAAGCGCTTCAGCATCCCCTACAGGGCTGTTTCCAGGCTTTTTTCTAGGGGTGACGTCGTCGCCAAACAAGAGCTCACGGATATGCGTAGAAAGGGCGTTTGGACCCCGATCTGCATCCAGTCGTGCCCTTTCCTCAAAAGTGAAGCGAATGGAAAAAGGCGGCGGATACTTCGCTTTGTCAGCATCGTTCTCAGCTGACCCCTTCGATATCTTATTGAAATTATGGTCTGAAGTGCTCATCGACGCACCTCAGACTCTTCGGGTCTAACTGTGCGAGATGGCGTTCCCAGGCCTCAAGGGCATCGAAAAGAGTTTTTATCTCTTCTGCGCTGAGGGAATTGAACTGGGGGTTCAATCCTTTTCCCGCTTGGCGCACCATCTTTTTCTCGATATTCTCCAAATAACACGTAAAAACAGTGACGTAGGCGCTGCTCAGTCATGCACCACCATGATTCTGACCATGCCAAGACCCTACAAATACCCGACGAACGGCATGTATTATTTCCACTAAAAGGCCACTCCCGATCTCAGGTCGGTCCTTGCGAAATCCGAGGTAATTTTCTCGCTCCACACCAAAGCCGAGGCAAAAATCTGGCACGCCGAGGCCCTGCCCAAGCAAAACCTCATCTGGGCGGCGTTCCGAAATGCCCCCACGCCAATACCGCACAAGCATTTGGTGGCATTGGCGGGAGAGGAGTATCACCGTCTGAACCACGCTTGGAATCGGGCGCTGCTGAAAGGCGCATCCGGCGTATTTGTACGCGGCGGCAAGACGGCCCCTGAGATTGACGAGGAGCAGGTGAAAGAGCTTCACGCGATGATCGGAGCGCGGACCGTTGCCAACGATTTTTTTCCATAACGCTCAAGCCGTGGACCGGCAAGTAAGGCGAAAGATGGTTGAGTCCACCAATTTCGAACTGTCGATCTCGCGGTCGTCGTTCTACTATCAGCCCAAGGGCGAAACGGCGTTGAACCTGATGCTGATGCGCCTGATGCGGCTCCTGCCGATCTACCAGAAGCCCAATACCAGCAAGGCTGCCAAGAACCACAAGACATATTCCTACCTGCTGAAGGGGCTGCGCGGGCCCCGGTCGCACCAGGGCCTGGGCTTGGGCGGCGGATATCACCTACCTGCCGATGCGCAGGGGTTTTCGACGTGCGTATCTCGATGGACCGCCAGCCACGGTCTATTGACTGAGAAAAGAAGAAACCCAAGCTGATCAGCAGAAGCAAAGAGTAACTTGAACCGCGCCGAAAACTGTCCAAGGTTTGGAGAGGGGCTCAGTCGGCTTGCGTGTCGGGCTCAGGGCAGGCTTGGCGGCCCGGAAGAGGCTAACCGCCCGGTGCAAGAGTCGTGTGACAATGTTTGCGATTTTGGCGGATCGGGGCGCAATTCGATGTGCGCCCGGACAGATCAAGCCGCCAGCCATACGCGCCCTGCCGAAAGCCCCGCTTTCGGACACTATCGTCAGATCATCTGCCCGTACCATGAAAAACAGGGCCAAGGCAAAGCCCCGACCCTGTTTCCATCTGATGATACGGCGCGCGCGACGCAGGTCTTTCAAGGTGTTCCGATCAGACCCATTCCCAAGGCCGGGTAAAGGCCCCAAGCACATGGCCGACTTCCTCGTCATGGACCACGCCGGTCTTGGCGACCTTGGCAACCAGACCACGCTTCTTGTCGTCGATAACCTCGACCACCTCGGCGTTCAGCTTTGCCTCGTCCAGCGCGGCGTTGTAGACGCGGGTGATGGCACGTTTGCGCAGATCGGGCTTGAAAACCTTGCCCACGGCCGTCTTGGGCAACTCTGGCAGAACCTCGACGTATTTCGGAACGGCGGCGCGTTCGTGAACATGGACCTTGCAATGCTCGGCCAGTTCCTTGCCGGTCACAGACGCACCCGCTACCAGTTCAACATAGGCGCAGGGGATTTCACCGGCATGGGCATCAGGCTGGCCGATGGCACCGGCAAAGGCCACGTCGTGATGCGCCAGCAGCGCCTCTTCGATCTCGGCCGGGTCGATGTTGTGGCCACCGCGAATAATCAGATCCTTGGCGCGGCCCGTGATCCACATATAGTCATCCGCGTCGATCCGGCCCAGATCGCCAGTGCGCAGATACTTGTCGTGGTAATACAGGTCCTTGTTCTTCTCGGCCTCGGTATAGGTGTTGCCCGCCCAGACACCGGGGTTGGCGATACAGATCTCGCCCACCTCATCCGTGACGCATTCCACCACCTCGCCATCCACCTGCTTGAAGATGCGCGTATCGGTGTAGGGGAAGCGAATGCCGACCGACCCGACCTTCTTCATCCCGTCCACAGGGTTCACCGATACAAGGCAGGTCGCCTCGGTCAGGCCATAGCCTTCGACGATGGTCACGCCGGTCGCCTCCTCGAACCGTTTGAACAGTTCCAAAGGCAACGGGGCCGAGCCCGAGAAAGAGGTTTTCACAGTCGACACATCGGCATCCACCGACCGCTGCATCAGCGCCGAAATGGCCGTGGGCACCGTGATGATGAAAGAGATTTTCCAACGCTCGATCAGCTTCCAGAAATTGTCGAACACGCCATCGCCGCGATACCCCGCAGGGGTTGGGAACACCACATGCGCGCCGGATGTGATGACCGCCATCAGGATGACGTGGCAGGCGAACACATGGAACAGCGGCAGCGGGCAGATCACGTTATCGTCGGGCGTGTACAGCAGCGTGCCACCCAGCCAGCCGTTATAGATGATGCCGGAATACTTGTGCTGCGCCACCTTTGGCATGCCGGTCGTGCCGCCGGTGTGGAAATAGGCCGCGACCCGGTCGCCGGTGCTGTCCGCGAATTGCAGCTCGCGCGGGTATTTCCGCATCTCCTTGTTGAAATCTTTGACATCCG
The DNA here is from genome assembly GCA_002366795.1 of Rhodobacteraceae bacterium UBA3069. Classification (GTDB taxonomy): domain Bacteria; phylum Pseudomonadota; class Alphaproteobacteria; order Rhodobacterales; family Rhodobacteraceae; genus UBA3069. Next base: position 20,849 of record DFBX01000079.1, read on the forward strand.
CATGGTGGTTGCCGGGGTTCTTCGGGCGGACCAGCGGCACGATCACATTCTTGGGGAAGGTCAGGTACCGATTCAGATCAATTTCAAGCACCGTGTGAACGCCGGGGGCATGGCGCACCGCCTCGGCGGTCTTCTGCGCCACGTCGGTTTTCGGAAACGCCTTGAGGGCGACAACCACCTTGGCCTTGGTCTCGCGCAGGATCGCGCCGATCTGTTCGGGCTCCAGCAAGGGGTTGATCGGATTGATGATCCCGGCAATGGCACCCCCCAGAATGGTAAAGACCGTCTCATTGCAGTTTGGCAGGATGCAGGCCACCACGTCGCCCTCGCCCACGCCAAGGTCGCGGAACATGTTGGCCGTCTGACAGGTGCGCGCATGCAGCTCGTTCCAGCTCAGGGTTTCGGCCTTGTCATCGGGGCCGGACAGCAACTGATAGCTGACCGCATCCGATGCGCCATGCGCCTGCTTGGTGCGGGTCAACATCTGATACAACGTGACCGGCAGGTCGCGCTCGGCATAGGGCATCTCATTCTCGATATTGATCGAGTCCTGAATGCTTGCAAATTTCTGTTCATGCGACGGCATGATGGTCATGGCTGTCTCCTCCCCTGAGCGGACCCTCCCTCAGGTCCGAACATAATTCCCTTGCCCCACTATCTGGTGGACAGGCAAATGACGCAAGCCCGCGCCCGGTAAACTTGCGCAGCGTCAGAACACGGCTCTCGCAACGTCAGGTGCCAACAGAAAAAGGGCGCCACACCGGCGCCCTTTCCGAATGCACGATCAGGCGCTCGCGTCCTGCGGAATGCGCAGAACCTGGCCGGGATAGATCTTGTCGGGATGGGTCAACATGGGCTTGTTGGCCTCGAAAATCTCGTTGTAGCGGTTGGCATTGCCAAGGGTTTTCTTGGCGATGGCCGACAGGGTGTCGCCCTTTTCAACGGTGTGGAATACGGCCGCGTCCGCCGCGTCATCCTCGACCTCGGCCACGCCTTCGACATTGCCCACGGCCAGGATCACCTTCTCGCGCTCTTCCGCAGTCAGGTTGCCACCGGATACTTTCACCTTGTCGCCTTCGACCGTGATTTCCGCACCCTTGGTGTACAGCCCCAAGTCGGCGACTTCTTTTTTCAGCTCTTCCGCGTCAGGCGCAGCTTCGCCGCCACCTGCCAGGGCCTTGCCGGATTTCTTCCAAAAATTGAACAGTCCCATAACATCCTCCAGTGACCAGTTACCAAAAGACTGTCACCCGCAACCCCGCACAGGGCAAGGGGGAAATTCGGCGGCTCGGCGCCACCCGCAGCTTTCTGGATGCGATTGTACGGGGTGAGGGGTCAGGGCGCAGCCCTGCCCCCCGAGGGGCAGCGCCCCTTCACCGCCTGTCCCGCAAGGGACAGGCAATCAAACCTGCGTGCCACGCAAGGGGCACACCGCAAGGTCACGGCAATCAGGCCTCGACAGTGCCATCGGTGAATTGCAGACGGGCCAGGCGCGCATAAAGCCCGCCCTCGGCCACCAGCGCATCATGGGTGCCCTGCGCGACGATACGGCCATTTTCCATCACGACGATCCGGTCGGCCTTTTTCACGGTGGCCAGGCGGTGCGCCACGATGATCGTCGTGCGCGAGCGCGACAGCTCGTCCACCGCCGCCTGCACGGCGCGTTCGCTTTCCGCGTCCAATGCGCTTGTCGCCTCGTCCAGCAGCAGCACCGGCGCGTCGCGCAGGATCGCGCGGGCAATGGCGATGCGCTGTTTCTGCCCGCCAGACAGCATCACACCGCGCTCGCCCACGGGGCTGTCATAGCCCTGCGGCAGCGCCGTGATAAAATCATGCGCAGCGGCGGCTTTCGCGGCGGCCTCCACCTCGGCATCGGTCGCATCGGGGCGGCCAAAGCGGATGTTCTCGCGTGCCGAGGCGGCAAAGATCACCGGGTCCTGCGGCACCAGTGCCATGTGGCGGCGGAATGCATCGCGCTGCATATCCGCAAGGTCCACGCCGTCCAGCGTGATCCGTCCAGCGGTGGGGTCATAGAATCGCAACAAGGTCTGGATGATGGTCGTCTTCCCCGCGCCCGAGGGGCCGACCAGCGCCACGGTCTCTCCCGGTGCGATCGACAGGTCCACGTGGTCCAGCGCCGGTATTTCCGGTCGCGAGGGGTATTCAAACGATACGTCCTCGAACGCGATTGCCCCCTTGACCGGCTCTGCCAGCGTTTTCGGCGTTGCGGGATCTGCCACGCTGTCCTCGGCGTGCAGAAGTTCCATCAGGCGCTCTGTCGCGCCGGCGGCACGCTGCAACTCGCCCCAGATTTCCGACAGGGCCGCGACCGACCCGGCGACCATCACCGAATAGATCACGAATTGCACCAGATCGCCGGCGCTCATGTCACCCGCACGCACATCGCGCGCGCCGATCCACAAGACCCCGACCACGCCCGAGAAGATCAGGAAAATCACAATCACCGTCATCGCCGCCCGCGTGCGGATACGGCGACGGGCCGCGTCGAAACTCAGTTCGGTCACATTGGAAAAGGCACCGCGCGTCGGTTCCTCGTGGGTAAAGGCCTGCACCGCCTGCACGCTCAAAAGCGCCTCGGAAGCCGAACCGGAGCTTTGCGCGATCCAGTCCTGGTTCTCGCGGCTCAGAACCCGCAACCTGCGGCCCAGCGTCAGGATCGGCACGATCACAACCGGCACGATCAGCAGCACCAGCCCCGTCAGCTTGGCGGATGTGAACAACATCAGCACCAGCCCGCCACCGAAAATCAGCACATTGCGCAGCGCCACGGAAATCGACGAGCCGATCACCGACAGGATCAGCGTCGTGTCCGTGGTGATCCGGCTTAGAACCTCGCCGGTCATGATCTTTTCGTAGAAACTGGGCGACATGCCGATCACGCGGGCGAACACCGCCTTGCGAATATCGGCCACGACCCGTTCGCCCAGCCGCGTGACCAGCGCATAGCGCAGCCCGGTGCCAACCGCCAACAGCGCGGCAAGGGCCAGCGCGGCGGTAAAGTAGCGGTCCAGCAGGCCCACGTCTCCGGCGTTGAAATTGTCCACCACGCGGCGCACCGCGATGGGAATGGTCAACGAAATACTGGCCGTCAGCACCAGCGCGACACCGGCCCCCAACACCCACAGCGCGTAGGGCGCAAGGAACGGCCGCAAAGCCGCCAATGCGCCGATCCGCTTGGATTTTTCCCGCTCTTCGATGACGGTTTTGCTTCCCCGGGCCATGCGCGCTCCTTAATGCCTTGCGGGCAGGGGTTTAGAGGGTCCGCCCAGCGCGGGCAAGGCCCAGCAGATCAAAGCACCCTGCGGCATTTGCGGGTTTTTGGGGTGACAAGCCGCGCGGTTTGCGCTCCTTTGGCACCCAGCGTCCGGCCAAACCGCCGGAACAGGGAGCATTTTCAACACGCCGAAAATTCGGGAGGAGAATTCATGACCAATTTCACACGCCGCGGCGCCATGGGGCTGATCGGGGGCGCTGCCGCCCTGCCGATTCTGGGACGCCCCGCCTTTGCCAATACCAAGCTGACCGTGGGCGCCCTGCCCTTCACCAGCCATTCCGCCAGCTTCGTCGCGCTGGAGCGCGGCTATTTCGCCGAAGAAGGTCTGGATATCGAATTCAAGTTTTTCCAAGCGGCGCAGCCCATGGCCGTGGCCATCGCATCCGGCGACGCCGACTTTGCCGTCACAGCCATTTCCGGCGGGCTGATCAGCCTTGCGGAAAAAGGCGCGGCCAAGGTGATCGGCGGCGCATTATCCGAGGAAAAGGGCATCGACGGGCAGAAAATCCTTGCATCGGACGCGGCATTCAAGGCGGGGCTGACCTCTCCCGCCGCGCTGGATGGCAAGCGCTTCGGCGTCACGCAGGCAGGATCGTCCTTCCATTACATGGGGTCGAAAATCGCCGCCGCCGAAGGGGCCAATGTCGAATTCATCCCGCTGCAAAAGGTCGGCGCGGTGATCGGCGCGCTGAAATCGGGCCAGATCGACGCCTGGTCCATCGTGCCCCACATCGCGAAACCGCTGGCCGGTTCGGGCGCGGTGCATATCATCGGCGACGTGGCCGATTACCTGCCCGACTACCAGGTCACGACCGTCTTCACCTCGGCCAAGAACGCGGCGAACGAACGCGCCAAGACCGAGGCGTTCCTGCGCGCCTTCTCGAAAGGGGCGGCGGATTTCAACACGGCGCTGGTGGACAAGACCGCAGGCGACGACGCCGCCGAAGACATGGTCAAGCTGATCCACAAATATGTCTACAAGGACCGCGAATATGAAAAGGCGAAACCCAGCATCGTCAACGGCGCGATGCGCCTGAACGAAGGCGCGGCGCTGAACATGGGTTCGGTCAACGACCAGCTGTCATGGTTCAAATCCGAAGGTCTGGTCAAGGACAGCATCACCACCGAAATGCTGGTTGATCCGTCCTACGTCAAAACCATCTAAACCAATCGGGCGGGGCTATCGCGGCCCCGCCCGCCACAGGAATTCCCCCATGGATTTGCGCATTGAAAACCTGACCCACCGCTATGGCGGCATGGCGGTTCTGTCGGATATCGACCTGACCATCCCCGAGGGGCGGATCGTCTGCATCGTCGGCCCGTCAGGCTGCGGTAAATCCACCCTTTTGCGGATGATCGGCGGGCTGGAGCGCGCCGACGAAGGCACCGTCCTGCAACAAGGCACCCCACCCGCCGGATGCTTGAACCCACTGACCTACGTGTTTCAGGATTTCGCCTTGCTGCCTTGGCGCAACGTGGCCGGAAACATCGCACTGGTGCTGGAGGATCACGGCCTCCCCCGCAACGACCAGCACCGTATTATCGCCGATGTGCTGGCCCGCACCTCGCTGACCGATTTCGCCCGCGCCCTGCCCCGCCAGCTGTCGGGCGGCATGAAGCAGCGCGTCGCCATCGCCCGCGCATTGGCCGTGAACCCCGCCGTAATGCTGCTGGACGAACCGCTTTCAGCGCTAGATGCGCAAACCCGCGAATTGCTGATGGATGACCTGGTGCAGCTTTGGACGCGCCAACCCTTCACCGCCGTCTATGTCACCCATAACCTAGCCGAGGCGGTGCGCCTTGGGCACCGTATCGTGGTGCTATCGCGCCGCCCCGGCAAGATCCGTGAAATCGTGGAAATCGACATGCCGCTTCAGGATCGCCACGCCGGCGACGATACGCTGGACGCGCACCAGGCCCACCTGTGGCAACTCATGCGGCAAGAGGCCGAGGCCGCCGACAAGGAGCTGGCAAATGCGTGAAACCGTGAATGAGTCGCCGGTTCCCTTCCGAGGCGGCGGCTTTCGCCCGATCCCCGTGCGCGGCGCGGGGCTGGGCCTGTTCGTGCTGCTGATCTTGCTGATCGAATGGGGCACACGCGCGGGCTGGATTTCCAAGCTGACCCTGCCGCGCCCGTCGGATGTGGCGGCCACGCTTGCGCAACTCTATAAAACCGGCCTGCTGTGGGAACATATGGTACCGTCGCTGACGCGCCTTGCCGTCGGATCGGCCCTTGGTATCACGGCGGGCATCGGCATCGGCGTGCTGATCGGGCTGTTCTCGCTGATCCGCGCGGGGCTGATTCCGCTGGTCGCCGCCCTGTTCCCGATTCCCAAAATCGCCCTGCTGCCGCTGTTCGTGATCTGGTTCGGCATCGACGAGGGGTCGAAATACGCGCTGATCGCGTTTGGCACCTTCACCCCCACCGTGGTCTCCACCTATGGCGCAGTCGATAACGTCGACCGCACGCTGATCCGCATGGGGCAAAGTTTTGGCTTGAAATGGTGGTCCATCGTGCGCAAGATCGTGCTGCCCGGCGCCCTACCCGGCATCCTGTCGGGGCTGCGCATTTCCCTGTCCATTGGGATCATCCTGCTGGTCGCCGCTGAAATGCTGGGCGCGCAACACGGTATCGGGGCCTATATCCTCGAAGCAGGCTCGCTCTACGATCTCGAACGGCTGTTCGCGGGGGTGGTGATCCTCTCGGCGCTCGGCGTTCTGACATCCACCCTCATCGGGCTGGCGGAAAAACGCCTGCTGGTCTGGCGAAACTAGATGTGGAAGGTGGGTTGCAAACCCACCCTACGGATCCAAGTAGGGTGGGTTTGCAACCCACCTGCCTTACCCGTGCCGCCAATGGTCCGACGCGCCACAATTGCAAGGGCGTTTCATATGGCAATATAAGGAGAAAGCTTGGAGCGGGCGGCGGGAATCGAACCCGCGTCATTAGCTTGGAAGGCTAAGGTCTTACCACTACACAACGCCCGCTCAGCAAAACCTGACCTATGCCATGCGTCCTGAATCGTCAAGAGCAGGTCTGCCCCAAGCGCCGCGATATTCAGCCCCGAAAACAGTGGACATCACGCGGTTCCGCAAAACGCCGGCGCAGGGAGGGATCGGGCGGCAGGCATCGCCGCCGCCCGATATGCGTTACATGGCGGCCTTGAACAGCGCGCGCAGGTTTTCGCGCGTCAGCTCGATCGGGTTGCCGCCGCAGGACGGATCTATGATCGCGCCCTCGATCAGGTCATCCAGCTTGTCCCCGGTCACGCCCAGTGCGGCCAGCCCGCGCGGAATGCCAAGGCTGTCGTTGAACTCCTTCACAAAGGTCTTGAACCCTTCGAACCCTCCTTCGACGCCAATATAGCTGACCGCGCGGTCGAACCGACCGGCAATTTCAGGTGCGTTGAACTCCAGCACCGCAGGCATGCAAACTGCATTGGTGGTGCCATGGTGGGTGCCAAAAATTGCGCCGATGGGGTGGCTCATCGCGTGGATCGCGCCCAGCCCTTTTTGGAACGCCGTCGCGCCCATGGCCGCCGCGCTCATCATCTGGGCGCGCGCTTCGATATCGGTGCCATCCTTGTAGGCGCGCGGCAGGTATTCGATCACCAGCCGCATCCCTTCCAGCGCGATGCCCTGGCTCATCGGGTGATAATGCGGGCTGCTGAAGGCTTCGACACAATGGGCAAAGGCATCCAGCCCGGTACCCGCCGTGATCGCGGGGGGCATCCCCACGGTCAGTTCCGGGTCGCATATCACCACCGTCGGCAGCACCTTGGGGTGGAAAATGATCTTTTTCACATGGCTGACGGAATCGGTGATGACGCTGGCGCGCCCCACCTCCGACCCGGTTCCGGCGGTGGTCGGCACGGCAATGATCGGCGCAATTACATCGGCATCGGCGCGTGTCCACCAATCGCCAATATCTTCGAAATCCCACACGGGCCGCGTTTGACCGGCCATGAAGGCTACCATCTTGCCCAGGTCCAACCCCGATCCGCCGCCAAAGGCGATCACCCCGTCGTGGCCGCCGTCACGATAGGCCTTCACGCCCGCCTCAAGGTTCATCTCGTTCGGGTTCGGGTCCACATCGGCAAAGATCGCGCGGTCCAGCCCGGCAGTGTCCAGCACATCCAGCGTCGCTGCGGTCACGGGCAGGCCCGCCAGGCCGCGATCCGTCACCAGCAGGGGGCGCGTGATGCCCGCCTGCGCACAGGCGGCGGGCAATTCGGCAATCCGGCCAGCGCCGAATTTGATCGCGGTCGGGTAGGACCAGTTTGCAGTCGGGCTCATGTCGTCACCTTTTTCAGATGGTAGGATTTGGGGCGTGTCAGGTTGTGATAACCGATAATGGACAGGCCCCCGCCGCGCCCGGTCTGCTTGCAGCCGGTCCAGCACAGGCCGGGGTCAAGGTAATCGGCGCGGTTCATGAAAACGGTGCCGGTTTCGATCCGGTCGCCGACCGCCTCGGCGCGGGCCAGATCGGCGGTCCACAGGCTGGCCGTCAGGCCGAAATCGCTGTCATTCATCAGGGCAATCGCCTCGCCATCCCCTGACACGGGCATAATGCCGACCACGGGGCCGAAGGACTCCTCGCGCATCACGCGCATCTCATGGGTGACGCCGGTCAGGATCTGCGGGGTCAGGTAGGCACCCCCGTCGTCTTGCGGCGACGTTGGGATATGCGCGGTGGCACCCGCCGCCAAAGCCTCCGCAATCTGCCCGCGCACCTGTTCGGCGAACCGGACCGAGGCCATGGGGCCAATGGTCGTGCCCTCGTCCAGCGGATTTCCCAGCGTGTAGCCATTCACCAGCTCCACGGCTTTTTCCAGGAATGCGTCAAACAGGCTTTCATGCACATAGATCCGCTCGATCCCGCAGCAACACTGCCCCGAATTGAACATCGCCCCGTCGATCAGCGTATCCACCGCCGCGTCCAGATCGGCATCTTCCATCACATAACCGGGGTCCTTGCCGCCCAGCTCCAACCCGACGCCGGTAAAGGTGCCTGCGGCTGCGCGCTCAATCGCCTGCCCGCCGCCAACCGATCCGGTGAAATTCACGAAATCAAACGCCCGCGCCCCGATCAAGGCAGAGGTGGTGTCGTGATCCAGAAACACGTTCTGGAACACATCCTCGGGCACGCCTGCGGCATGGAACGCCGCTGCCATCCGCTCCCCCACCAAAAGCGTCTGCGTGGCATGTTTCAACACCACCGTATTGCCCGCGATCAGCGCGGGCGCGACGGTGTTGATCGCGGTCATGTAAGGGTAATTCCATGGCGCAATCACCAAGACGACCCCATGCGGGATACGCTTGATATAACGCTTGAACACCGCATCCTCGCCGACCTCGATATCCGCCAAAGCAGTCTGCGCGATCTCCGCCATATACGATGCCCGCTCGTTGAAGCCGCCAAATTCACCACCAAAGCGCACTGGCCGCCCCATCATATGCGCAAGTTCCGGCACCACTTCGTCGTTCATCGCACCCACAGCGGCCACACCCGCCATCACCAGCGAAACCCTTTCCGCCAAAGGCCGCGCCGCCCATTCCACCTGCGCCGCACGCGCTTTGGCGACCACATCGGCAGCCGCGCCACGCGTTAGCACCGGCCGCTCCGCATAGACCGATCCATCAATCGGCGAGATACATTTCAGTGTTGTCATGTCCATCCTCTGAACCAGCCACGCCCCGCCGGACACCCCCGAACGCAAGCGCCTTCATTGTTCCTAAAATACCTCCCGCCGGAGGCTTCCGCCCCCACAAAGGGCACATCGCTCAAGCTTTTTCGAACCCGCGTGCCACCTCGTAATCCGTCACGATCCGCTCAAAATCCTCGATCTCGACCTCGGCGGCGCGGGCATGGTGTTTCACCACATCCGCGCCAAAGGCATCGCGCATCAGCTCCGACCCCATCAGCGCCTCGCGCGCGGCAGGCAGGCTGCCGGGTATCATGCCGGTGTCGCCCGCATATGCATCGCCCTTATGCGGCGGCTGCAATTCCAACCCTTCTTCGATCCCCTTGATACCCGCCGCCAATTGCGCGGCCATGGCCAGATAGGGGTTCAGGTCGGACCCGCCGATGCGGCATTCCACGCGCACGGCCTTGGACCCCTCGCCGCATAGGCGAAACCCCGCGGTGCGGTTGTCCACCGACCAGATGATCCGCGTCGGCGCAAAGGTGCCCTTCTGGAACCGCTTGTAGCTGTTGATGTAGGGGGCCAGGAAATAGGTCATGTCGGGCGCGTATTTCAACAGGCCCGCCATGTAGCTTTTCATCAGCGCGGACATGCCCAGCGCGTCATCCGCATCATAAAACGCAGGTTTGCCGTCCTTCCACAGGGATTGATGCACATGGCTGGATGATCCCACGCGGTCATGGCGATACTTGGCCAGAAAGCTGGCGGCGTGGCCCTTGATATCGGCGATTTCTTTCACCGCATGTTTGGCGATGGTGTGATATTCGGCGGTGTCCATGGCGGGCGCATAGCGGATGTTCAGCTCTTCCTGACCTGCCTCTGCCTCGCCCTTCGTATTCTCAACCGGAATGCCCGCCGCATACAGACCGTTGCGGATGGGGCGCATTACATGTTCTTCGCGGCTGGTCTGAAGGATATGATAATCCTCATTATAGCCCGACAGGGTGGCCAGATCGCGCCAACCGCTCTTTCGTATCTCGTCAAACGACTTTTCGAACAGGAAGAACTCAAGCTCGGTCGCCATCAGCGCCTCGAATCCCATGTCGGCCAGACGTGCCACCTGTTTTTTCAGCATTGCGCGGGGGGAGTGGGGCACTTCGGCGTGGGTGTCATGGTCCAACACATCACAGATCACCATCGCCGTGCCTTCCAACCATGGCACGGGGCGCAGGGTGGCCAGATCGGGCTTCATCACGTAATCGCCATAGCCCTTTTCCCATGACGTCGCATCGAACCCTTCGGGCGTGGTCATTTCCAGATCGGTGGCCAGCAAGTAGTTGCAGCAATGGGTTTCCTCCCATGCGCTGTTGATGAAATGCGCAGCATGGAACCGCTTGCCCATCAGGCGGCCCTGCATATCGACCAGACAGGCCAAAACCGTGTCAATCTGACCCGCATCCACCTGTGCTTTCAATTCTTCGAACGTCATCTGCTGCCTCTTTGCATTGGGGGTAAGACGGAGGATGTCCCCCGCCCTACGATTGGTTCCGCCTTAGCCGTAGCGATAGGGCCGTCCGGCCTTTTGCATGTCGGCGTTATACTTCTTGAATATCTCCACGACCTTGGCCTTGGTTTCGGATTCCGCCGCGATTTCATCCCAGAACTTCAGCGCGGCCTCTTCCACCGTGGCCCATTCTGCGTCGGGGATCGAGGTCAATTCCATCTTCGGCCCGTTTACGCGCAGCGATGCCTCGCCACCCCAATACCACCACTGGCGATAGTAATGCGACTGGTCACAGCAGACGCGGAACAGGGTTTGCAGGTCTTCGGGCAGCTCGTTCCAGCGCCCCTGATTGGCAAAGAACGACCCCGCCCATGCGCCGGAAATGTTGTTGGTCAGGAAATAGTTGGTCACATCGGCCCAGCCAACGGTGTAATCTTCGGTGATGCCCGACCATGCGATCCCGTCCAGTTCGCCGGTTTGAACGGCGACCTCGATATCTTCCCACGGCAGGGTCACGGGGACCACGCCGAATTGCGACAGGAACCGCCCCGCGGTGGGGAAGGTAAAGACGCGCTTGCCCTTCAGATCGGCCAGCGAGCGGATCGGATCCTTGGTGGCGAAATGGCACGGATCCCACGCACCCGCGCTGATGTGTTTCACACCGACCTTGGAATATTCCTCGTCCCAAATCTCGTTCAACCCATACTGGTTGAACAGCACCGGCACATCGAGGCTGTAGCGCGAGGCGAAGGGGAAATACCCGCCGAACACCGTGACCTCGGTCGGGGAGGCCATGGAATCGTCATCCGACTGCACCGCATCAATGGTGCCGCGCTGCATGGCGCGGAACAATTCACCCGTCGGCACCAACTGGTCGGCAAAGAACAATTCGATCTGCATCCGGTCGCCGGCGATCTTGTTGAACATATCAATGGCGGGTTTCACCACATGTTCGGCCAGCGCGGGACCGGCATAGGTTTGCATACGCCACTTGATGGTGGATTGCGCCAGTGCAGGGGTCGCCAGAGGGGCGGCCAATGCGCCGACACCGGCGGTTTGAATAAACTTGCGTCTCGTGGTCATGTCTTACTCTCCTTGTTTGCAATATCCGGCCCCCTTGGCAGGGCTCTTTTCAGGTTATTTTCCGTAAACGTAGTCGGGCAGCCACAGGGCGATCTGCGGAAAGGCCATGATCAGCACCAAGGCCACCACCATCACCAGAGCAAAGGGAATGATCGAAATATAGATGTCGCGCAGGCCAATTTCCGGCGGGGCCATGGCGCGCATCAAAAACAGGTTATAGCCGAAGGGCGGCGTCATATAGGCGATCTGCGTGGTGATCGTATAGAGCACCCCGTACCAGATCAGGTCGAACCCCAGCGCGCCGACCAGCGGCACGTAAAGCGGCGCGACGATGACCAGCATGGCTGTGTCATCCAGAAACGTGCCCATGACGATGAACGAAAGCTGCATCAGGATCAGGATCATCCAGGGCGACAGCCCCAGCTGTTCGGTGAACAGGCTTTCAATCGCCTTGACCGCGCCCAGCCCGTCAAAGATCGCGCCGAACCCCAGCGCGGCAAGGATGATCCACATGAACATGCACGAAATCCCCAGCGTGTTGCGAACCGAATTTTCGAACACTTCGCGAGTCATGCGGCCCTTGACCACAGCCGCAAGGAAAGCGGTCATCGCGCCGATGGCCGAACTTTCCACAAGGCTGGTCCAGCCCCGGACAAAGGGGAACATCATGGCCGCAAAGATCACCAGCGGCAGCAGCCCCGCGCGCAGCAGGCGCAGCTTTTCAGCGCGGCTGACATTTCGTTCCTCGGGTGGCAGGGCCGGGCCAAGCGCCGGATCCATCCGGCAACGGATATAGATATAGACGATGAACATCGCCGCCATCATCAGTCCCGGCACCACCCCCGCCAGCCAAAGCTGGCCCACGGGTTGCCGCGCGATCATCGCATAGAGCACCAGCACGACCGAGGGCGGCACAAGGATACCCAGCGACGATCCGGCCTGAATGACCCCTGTGACCATGATCTTGTCATAGCCGCGCCGCAGCAGTTCGGGCAGGGCAATCGTCGCTCCAATGGCCATACCCGCGACCGACAGGCCATTCATCGCGGAAATCAGCACCATCAACCCGATCGTGCCAATCGCCAGCCCGCCCTGCACCGGCCCCATCCAGACGTGGAACATTTTATACAAATCGTCCGCGATCTTGGATTCAGACAGCACGTAACCCATGAAAATGAACATCGGCAGGGTCAGCAGCGGATACCATTTCATCAGCTTCATCGCGGCGGCAAAAGGCACGTCCACGCCGCCCGTGCCCCACAGCAGCATCCCCGCCGCCGCGCCGACGAAACCGATGGCGCCGAACACACGCTGCCCGGTCAGCAACATCAGCATCATGGTGCTGAACATCAGGATGGCGATCATTTCGTAGGACATTATACCTCTACCCCGCGGATACGGGCGATATCGCGGAAGAATTCAGCCAGAACCTGAAGCATCATCAGGAAGACCCCCAACGACAGGATCAGTTTCACCGGCCACATAAAGGGGCGCCACGCGGTCGAGGACCGCTCCATATAGCCCGTCACCTCGCCCGCAGCCGCAGGGCCACCGGTGAAGAAGGCTGCGACCAGATCGCCGTAGAATTCCCACGGTTTCATGCCGAAATAGCCCAACGAATAAGCCAAAGACCCCATCGCGCCGTATAGAAGCACGCCCAAGTAGAACATCAGGAACAGCACGGTGAAGGCATCCATCCACGCCTTCTGTTTCGGCGTCCAACCGCCATAAAACAGGTCCATCCGCACGTTCGATCCCATCTGGATCGAATACGGCCCGCCCAGCACGTAATAGGCCACCATCACGAATTGCGCGGTTTCCAGCGTCCACATGGATGGCAGGAACGCGACCTTGGAAATCGACGACCACAGCAGCACGCCAACCAGCACGAAAATCAGATACATGGCGATGCGCCCGATAAAGCGGTTCATCGCATCGACCCAGCGGATATATCGCAGAACGGCCCTAGGCATCTTGCGCCCCCTCGTTGCCCAGACGCGCCAACGCGGGGCGCAGCAGGGTCAGGATTTCATCGGCCATGGTGGATTGCGATTGCGCGTCGGGGACCAGATCGTTGCGGATTTCGATCATCACATTGGCCAGCCTGTTCCGCATCCCGTGCAAGCGCAGGGAATGGGTGACGCCATCGCCCGGCCCGTATGGCTCGTTGCGCCGGACAAGGCGGTGCGGCAGGCGGTGGGTTTCGGCCAGCATGGCATCGGCCAGCCGCGCATCGTCATCATGCAGAATGCCGATTTCAACGGCGCGGTGGACGCCGTGATAAACCGGCGTGAACGTGTGGATGGTCAGCAGAACCGGCGGCGCGTGCTGCGATGCGATCACCTGCGCCACCGCCTGACAGAATGGGTGATAGACATCCCTAGCACGGGCCTCGCGCTCGGCCTGCATCAGGCTCCGATTGCCCGGCACATCGATCAATTCGGACTGTTCGGGCATGGCCGATGCGGCCTCGGGCGGGCGATTGCAATCATAGACCAGCCGCGACACGGCACTGGCCACCAATGGCGCATCCAGCGCCTCCGACAGGGCCACGGCCACGCCGCGCGCACCCGGATCCCAGGCAGCATGGCTGGTCCGGTCGGCATCGGCCAGGCCCAGCCCGTCATATTCCGCCGGGATTTCGCGGGAGGCGTGTTCGCACAGAATCACCACGCCCCCGGCCCCGCCCGGATTGACGACCTCTACAGCCTTGAATTCAGCATCCGGCCCATGATCGGCCATCACATCCCCCTCGCATTTGTAAAAATGCTTTCATGGCTCGTCATTTCTGTCAATATATATCCAGATAGATTCCTGCCGCGCTTCGTGCGAATGCCCGATGTCGCAGCACCCTACGAAAGCAGCCCCCGACGAAAGGAGAGGCCGTGACCCAGCCGCCCGCCACCGTGCGCGACCTGATCCGGTCGCATTATTCCAGCCTGACCCAGTCAGAGCGCAAGTTCGCCAATTCGATACTGGAGAATTACCCGGCGGCGGGGCTGGCCTCGATCACCATCGTGGCGGCCAATGCGGATGTGTCCACGCCGACCGTGGCGCGGACCGTTCAGAAACTGGGGTTCAAGGGCTATCCGCAATTCCACGGCGCGCTGCTGAAGGAACTGGAGGCAAAGGTTTCCGGCCCCACGCAGCGCCGCGCCAACTGGGCGTCCGAAGCCCCCGAAGGCCACCTGCTGAACCGGTTTTCCCAAGCGGTGACGCAGAACCTGAGCCAGACCTTTTCCAATGTCGACACGGCCACGTTCGATGCGGCGGCGCGGACCCTCGCTGATACGAATGGCAAGCTATACACCGTGGGCGGGCGCATCACCCACGCGCTTGCCGATTACGCCTTTACCCATTTCCAGGCGATCCGCCCCGATGTCATTCACATGACATCTTCTTCCGCCACATGGCCGCATTACCTGCTGGACATGAAAAAGGGCGACACGCTGCTGATGTTCGACGTGCGCCGCTATGAAACCAACCTGTTGCGCCTTGCCGAACTGGCCGCCGAACGCGGCGTGACAGTCATTCTGATCACCGATCAATGGGCAAGCCCCGTGGCCGGCGTGGCCGATATGTCGTTCAATTGCTGGGTGGAAATCCCATCGGCCTGGGATTCGAATATCGCCACGATGATGCTGCTTGAGGCGCTGATCGCCGCCGCGCAAGAAGAACGCTGGCCCGACACCCGCGCGCGATACGAACGCTTGGACGAGCTGTTCGACATGACCCGCCTGTTCCGCAGAGGCAGCCAGAATTGATGCTGCACCTGCATCGAATCGCGGCCAATGCCAAAATTCTGCCGCATTCCCCAAGTATGAACAGTCCACGAATGACTTTAGGTGGGGGCCGAAAAGTTAACAGGAGCATTCGATATGCTGCGCAAAATCGCATTCGGCACCGTGCTTGCCGTTCTGGCTCAAACGGCTGCGGCCGAGGAAAAGTTGGTCTATATCACCGAAAACGGTTTCTTCCCGGAAGTTATCTATATGGATGATGGTGACATGCTGACCTTCGTCAACGATGACAACGAAGCCCACAAGATCCATGGTGAGAACAGTGAATGGGAAACCGCGGTCATGAACGTTGCGCAATCGGCGTCGATCACCGTGTGGCAGGGCATGCCGAACCGCTATTACAGCGACCGCCCTGATCACGACAGCGGCGTAATCACCTTCGCCCCCGCACCCAACTGATCGGGTTTGCCGACGGGGCGCTGCCCCTTCGGACCGTCACACGGCAAAACCGCCCCCCCACCGGGGTGCGGTTTTAGCACGTGCGCCGGGCAGCGGGTTACAACGGCTCGATCAAATGCGCGCCATGCGCCGTGTTGGAATTGACCGCCCTGTCCACACGCCAGCTTTGCAGGCTGCCCGCGGGTGCGGGGGTCATCAGCCGCGCCGCGCCTTTGCCTTCCTCGCCCAGCCACACGGGCCAGTCGCGCAGCGTTAGCACCAGCGGCATTCGGTGGTGAATATGCGCCACATCGCTTGATGATGGCAGCGTCACCACTGCGCATGTGGTCAGCTGTTCGCCTTCGCGCGCCCAGTCCTGCCAGACCCCGCCCATGACCAAGGGCGCCCCATCGGCCCGCGTGATGTAATGCGGCAGGCGCTTGCCATCCGCATCCTTGGTCCATTCATAAAATCCCGATGCGGGCACAAGGCAGCGCCGCGCGCGGCACGCCTCGCGGAAGGCGGGTTTTTCCGCAATGGTTTCGGCCCGCGCGTTGATCAGCAGCGGGCCATCGGTGGGCGTTTTATACCGATGCGGAATGAACCCCCAGCGCATCGCCACCAGCGCGCGGCCCGACACCCCCTCGCGCACCACATGCACTGGATCGGTAGGGCAGACATTGTAATTGGGCACGGGCGGCAGGTCATTCGCGGGGGCGGCGGCGAACAGCTGCGCCATGGCATCTGTCGGCACGATGATGGCGTAACGGCCACACATGTTTCAGCGATGCGCCTTGCGTGCGATGTCGATCTTCGCCTCCATCATCGACATTTCCTTCATCAGGTCGTGGCGGCGGGTGCGGTCGCCCGTCTCGCGCAGTTCGTCACGCAGACGGGCCAGCTCGCGGCTTAACAAGACAAATTCCGGTGCCCCGCCGTTTTCCTTGACCACGCGGTTAAGAAGCGCATTTTCCGGATCGTCGCATGGCGGAAGGGGCTTGCCCGCGCCGGGCAGGTGATCAAACGCGCCCTCGGCCTCAGCCTTGGCGATCCTGGCATTGATAAGGTCAAGCAGCGGGTGATCCATGGGCGCAGAATATCACGCTGAGACCGATGCGCAAAGGCCCCGGCGCTGATGCCGGAGCCTTTGATTTCGTGACAGGTACAGGCCGGCTATTTGGCCGCGATGCGCCCATCCAGATACGGGGTATAGGCCCCGCTCCTGGCCAGGAATTCCGCCGTGACATCGGCCAGATCGGGGCCGAAATCATAGGCATTCATGCCTTCCGCCCCCAGCACCTTGTAGCCGTCACCGCCGTTGCGGACATAGTTGTTGGTCACCACGCCATAGATCTTGTCTGCCTCAAGCGGGGCGGAACCGTCCTTTTCGGCGACCATCACATCGGAAATCCGCGCGCCCGGTTCGGCCGATGCATCAAAGGTGAACGTGATCCCCGCCACCTGCGGGAAGCGGCCCGCGCCATCTTCGATCTGGCTGACTCCATTTTCCAAGGCGGCAAGGATGGTCGATCCTTTGGCCTCGAAGGTGGAAAGGGTGTTCTGGAACGGCAGCACGGTCAGCACTTCGCCCATGGTCACCGGCCCCGCGTCGATCGAGGCGCGCAAGCCGCCCCCGTTCTGGATTGCGATGTTGACGCCTTGCGCCTTCACGCGGTCCAGCATGGCATCGGCCACAAGGTTGCCCATGGCGCATTCACCCGCGCGGCAGCTGCCCTTGGCCCCTTCGATGGCCTGCGCCGTTTCGGCCACCACGCGGTTGCGAATCTCGTCCAGCGGTTTGGCCAGTTCAGCGATCCGGTCCTTGGTCGCGCCGTCTTCGGCCACGGCCCCGTCCATGATCAGCGGCTCGCCCTTGGCCTCGGCGATTTGGCCTTCGTCGTCGAATGTCACATTCAGCTCGCCCAGGAACTTGCCGTAAGCATAGGCCGACACAATCGCCGTATCGCCCACCATGGTGGGATATGGCCCTTTGGCCCGGTCGCTGGTGTTGGACAGGTAGGTGTTGGTATGCCCGCCCACGATCACGTCAACGCCGGTGGTGTTGGCGGCGACCTGCTGATCGACGCGATAGCCGGAATGCGACATCACAATGATCTTGTTCACGCCCTCCGCGGTCAGCTTGTCCACCTCGCCCTGCACGGCACCCGACGGATCGGTGAAAATCACGTTGGGTCCGGGGCTGGCCAACTCATCGGTGTCCTGCGGGGTCAGACCGATGAGGCCGATCTTTTCGCCGCCCCGCTCGATCACCGTGGATTTCGCAAGCTTGTCGGCCAGTGCCGGTTCCCCCGACACATCGGCATTGCTCATCAGCACCGGGAATTCCACCGCATCCATGAACCCGGCCAACACCTCTGGCCCGTCATCGAATTCGTGGTTGCCCACGGTCATCGCGTCATAGCCCAGCTTGTTCATGAACTCGGCCGCCATCTTGCCCTTGTAATAGGTGTAGAACAGGGTGCCCTGAAACTGGTCGCCTCCGTCCACTAGGATCGCGTTATTGGTGCGCGAACGCGCCTCGGCCAGGGCCGTCACCAACCGCGCCGTGCCGCCAAAACACTTGCCCTCGGCATTGTCCTTGGCCGAACAACCGCTGTCGTATTTCGAAATCGGTTCAAACCGCGCGTGAAAATCATTGGTGTGAAGAATGGTCAGGCTGTAATCGGCCGCCGCCGCGCCTGCGCTGACGGCCGCAATGGCCGCGCCGGAAAGAAATCGTGCAATCATGTCGGGAATCCCTGTTCATAGATTCAGTTATCCCGAGATGGTGCGCCGCCTTTTGCCGCCTGTCAAAAGCCTTGACGCTTGACCGCGCGGAATGAGCGGGGCATGACCGCCCACATGCTTATTTTCAAGATATTCCGCGCCGAAGAATGGGCCGATCTGGTCGATAATGGCGAAACCCAAGGTGCCCCCGTGGACCTTGCCGATGGCTATGTGCATTTCTCGACCGCCGCCACGGTCGCCGAAACCGCTGCGAAATATTTCATGGACGAGGACGGGCTGGTCATCCTTGCCTGCGACGCGGACACCATGGGCGACGCCCTGAAATGGGAAGTCTCGCGCGGCGGCGCGCTGTTCCCCCACCTCTACCGCCCCCTGGCGATGGAGGATGTCCTTTGGTCCCGCCCCCTGCCCTGCGAGGCAGGCGTGCATCTTTTCCCGGAAGGCATCGAATGAAGATCATCGAACAGATCGGCCTGAAGGCCCTGCGCGGCATCGACCCCGAACGCGCGCATCACATGGGCCTGCTGGCCCTTCGCGCGGGCCTTGCCCCCCTGCCCGGTCTGGTGACATCCCAAAGGCTGCGCTGCACCGTGGCGGGGCTGCACCTGTCCAACCCCGTGGGTCTGGCCGCCGGTTTCGACAAGAACGCCGTGGCGCTGTCGCCCCTGTCGCGCGCCGGTTTCGGCTTTATCGAGGTAGGCGCCGCCACACCACGCCCACAAGTCGGCAACCCGCGCCCGCGCCTGTTCCGCCTGCCCGAGGATCAGGGCGTCATCAACCGCTTCGGTTTCAACAACGAGGGGATGGAAGCAATCGGCGTCCGCCTTGCAAACCGCCCCCGCGATGCGGTGATCGGGCTGAACCTGGGTGCCAACAAGGACAGTCCCGACCGCGCCGAGGATTTCGTGCGCGTGCTGTCCCATTGCGGCCCGCATCTGGATTTCGCCACGGTCAACGTGTCGTCCCCGAACACCGAAAAGCTGCGTGACCTGCAAGGGGCCGAGGCGCTGACCGCCCTTCTGAAAGGCGTGACCGAGGCGCGCGGATGGCTGCCCAAACCCATTCCGATTTTCCTGAAAATCGCACCCGACCTGTCGCTGGAGGAATTGCAGGACGTGGCCGGGGTTGCGCTTTCCTCGGGCATCGACGGGGTGATCGCCACCAACACCACCCTGTCGCGCGACGGGCTGCACAGCGCCCATGCGTCCGAGGCTGGCGGCCTTTCCGGCCAGCCGCTTTTCGACAAATCCACCCGCGTTCTGGCGCAGCTTTACCGACTGACAAACGGGCAAATCCCTTTGATCGGCGTCGGCGGCATCGCCTCGCCCGAACAGGCGTTTGAAAAGATCCGCGCCGGGGCATCGGCTGTGCAACTCTACTCTGCCCTCGCCTACAAGGGCCTCAGCCTTGCCGCCGACATCGCCCGTGGCCTCGACCGGCTGCTGGAACAAAACGGCTTTGACAATGTGGCGCAGGCCACCGGAACCGGCAACGGAGACTGGGCATGATCACGCTTTGGCACAATCCGCGCTGCTCCAAATCCCGCGCCGCGCTGAAAATCCTGACCGAGGCAGGTGCCGAATTCAAAGAATACCGCTACCTCGACACGGCCCCCTCCGTGGATGACCTGCGCGACCTGATCGGCAAACTGGGCATTGCGCCCTTCGACCTGCTTCGCAAGGGCGAGAAAACCGCGTTGGAACTGGGCCTGAATGCCGACATGCCAGACGCAGACCTGATCGCCGCCATGGCCGCCAACCCGATCCTGATAGAACGCCCCATTGCGGTGACAGAAGACGAGGCCATCATCGGCCGCCCGCCCGAAAACATCGCGCCACTTCTGTAAACCGCCCGTCCTTTCATTGTTCCATAAATACCTCCCGCCGGAGGCATCCTAGCGCGCGGCCTCCGCCTCCAGCGCGGGGTATCGCAACCCCAGCGTCACCCCCCGCGCCACGAAAGAAATCAAGAAGGCCAGCCACAGCCCCTGATTGCCGAACGGCCCGACCAGACCCAGAACCGCCAACACATAGACGGCAAAGGACAGCGCCATCATGTTGCGCATATCGCGCGACCGCGTGGCCCCGATGAATATCCCGTCCAGCATCCAGCTGGGCCCGCCCAACAGCGGCGCCAGCACCATGAAGGGCAGGAACTCGCGCGCGACGAGGCGAACCTCCGGCGCGGTGGTCATCAGGTCGATGATCGCCCCGCCAAAGACCCAGAATACCAGCCCCAACCCCAGCCCGATTGCCATGCCCCAGCCGCTGGACAGGATCGCGCCGCGCCTGAGCGCCGCACGGTTGCGCGCGCCCAGCGCCTGCCCCACCAAGGTTTCCGCGCCAAAGGCGAACCCGTCCAGCGCATAGGCGGTGATGGTCAGGAATTGCAGTAACACCTGGTTTGCAGCCAGCGTCACATCGCCGAAATCCGCCCCCACGAACAGGAAAGAGATAAAGATCGCCTGAAGCAGCATCGACCGGAACAGGATGTCGGAATTGACCCGTACCATCAGCACCAGCCGCGCGCGGTTGAAAATTCGCGGCCAATCGCGCCAGGCAGGGTTGGCAAAGGCATTGCGGCACAGCCACAGCCCGACCCCCAGCCCCGACCATTCCGCAATGAAGGTCGCCGTGGCCACGCCCTGCACGCCCCAGCCCAGTCCCAGCACAAACCACAGGTCCAGCCCGATGTTGAGCCCGTTCATCACCAACTGGATCACCAGCACCGCCCGCGTACGCTCCAGCGCGATCAGCCAGCCGGTAACGCCGTAAAGAGAGATCAAGGCAGGCGCTGACCAGACGCGGATGCGCATGTAATCACGCGCCATCCCCTCGACCTCGCGCGAGGCGGGGGATAGTGCGAAGGCCCCAGCAAAGATCAGCGATTGCAGCGCGATGATCGCCGCCCCCGCCGCCAGCCCCAGCATCAGCGCGCGGGTCAGCAGGGCCGATACCTCGCCCGCCTGCCCGGCCCCGTGGGCCTGCGCGGCAAAGCCGGTGGTGCCCATGCGCAAAAAACCGAAAATCCAGTAAACCCCGGTCAGGATGATCGCACCCACGCCCACAGCGCCGATCGGTGCGGCCTGTCCCATCTGCCCGACCACGCCGGTATCCACCGCGCCAAGGATCGGGACCGTTGCATTGGACAGCACGATAGGCAGGGCGATTTTCAACAGCCGCGCATGGGTCAGGGGACGCGGCGCACCTGCCGTTTCAGCCATCGCGGCGCGGCATCAGGAAATGCCCCGTGGCCTGCGCAAAGGCGCGGTCACGATTGTCCTGCCATGCCTCGACATGGACCGAGGCATAGCGCCGACCCGACCGGTTCACCACCGCCCGCGCGTAGGCGTCGCGCGGCAGGCCGGACCGCAGGTAATCCACGGTGAAACCGATGGTCTTGGGCAGGCGGGGCATCTTGCCCTCCTCCACCAGCTTGGCGGCATCGAAAGCGCCGGATTCGATCTCGTCCCACAGCATCGTCCATGACAGGCCGATGATCGCCGTCACCTCAAGGAAGGCCGCCGTGACCCCGCCATGGATCGCGGGCAGCAATGGGTTGCCGATCAGCTTGTCGTCGAATGGCAGGACCGCGGTCAGTTCGTCACCGCGGCGGTCGAATTCGATCCCGAGGAACTGGATGAAAGGCACGTTATGGGCCAGCGCCGAAAGCGCCGCATCGCGCCGCTGCTTGACCACCTGCACGGGTTCGGGGCGAGGTCTGGCCATGTTATTTCCCATCCATGGTAAAGGCCCCCGATGCCGTGGCGACAGGGTTTTCATCGTCGTCATCGGTTGCGGTGGCCCGAACGAAGGCCACGGATCGGGTGATGTGATAGCATTCGGCTCTGGCCCTCAATGCCTGCCCCGGCGTAGCCGCGCGCATATAATCGATGCGCAGGTCGATGGTGGCCGTCGCGCCGGGATTGGACGGGTGGCTGATCACCGCCGCGCCGCTGCATGTGTCCAGCAGGGCCGACACCGCACCGCCATGAATCACCCCGGTCTGCGGATCGCCAATGAAACGCTCGTCGAACGGCATTTGCATCGCCGCCACCCCGTCGCCGATCGCGGTGAAGGTCATGCCCAAGGCCTTGGCATAGGGGATCGCTTCGGTGAAGCGGCGGGCCATTTCGGTTTTTTCGGGTTTCAATTGGCCTCCGGTCGGGTTTGGGTCTGGTCACTCCCCATTTATTCGGAACTGGCCACGGGGGTGCAAGGGCTAACTGCCGCAGCCCAGACAACCCGCAGAGCGGAACAATTGTTGATCTTACCGACAAACACAGAAAACACGACGCCCGACCGCGCCAATTTGAACAGCCCCTTACCCAAAGGAAGGGGGTGGCGTTACCCGCACGGCTGTTGCACTATAAAAGGGCACTGAAAAAACAGACGGGCCCTCATGTCTGACACTCGCCTAAGCTTCAAGGAAATGTGCGCAAGGTTCGACGTCACTCCGCGAACCCTGCGCTATTACGAATACATTGAACTGCTTTCCCCTGAAAAGGAAGGCCGCGCCCGTTTCTACGGCGCGCGCGAAGTTGCGCGCATGACGCTGATTCTGCGCGGCCGCAAGTTCGGCTATTCACTGGAAGGCATCCGCCAGTGGCTGCAAATTTACGAAAAAGAGGGCAACGAAGCGCAAATGCGCGCTTGGGTCGTCAGTGCCGATCGCCAGTTGGGCGGGCTTGCAGAGCAGAAAAAACAAATCGACGAGGCCATGGATGAGCTGAAAAAACTACGCGATGAAACCGCCGAAGCCCTAAAGGAGATGAATTCCAAAGTAGGGAATTTCTGACCGCTTGGTAAAAGTGTCAGATGTAACGACGCAAGAATATAACCCGCGAAGCCAGGTTACCTTCCTTGATCTTACGTCAATCAAAAAGTGACGCGGCGTTGTTGTTACGTCAACCCGCATCCCTGTTGTATCGATTTGGGCAGACGGCCAACTCAACACCATTTCCCACTCACATACGGGTAGAGAGTATGACCGACAAGACAATGACCATCCGCCAGATGTGCGACGCGTTCGACGTAACGCCGCGCACCTTGCGGTTCTATGAAGCCAAGGAGCTTCTGTTCCCCATTCGGGAAGGGCAGAAGCGTCTTTTCACCCGGCGCGACCGCGCCAGGTTGAAGCTGATCCTGCGCGGCAAGCGCTTTGGTTTCAGCCTTGAAGAGATCCGGCAGCTGCTGGACCTTTACAATGAAGGCGACCAGCAGCGCACGCAGCTGGAGCGTAGTTACGAGTTGGCGCAAAAGCGCATGGGGGATTTGATCGCACAGCGCGACGAGCTGAGCAGCGCGATCAACGACCTCGAAGAACAGATGAAGTGGGGCGAGAAGATGCTCGCCTCGATCAAGGAACCAAAGAAGGTGGCCGAGTAACGCTTGGCCTCTTCGCCCCCGCAAGGGTAATGCCAAGGGAGAGAGCAATGCCGAGCTACACCGCCCCCGTAAAGGACCTGCAATTCGTCCTGCACGACCTGCTGAAAGTCAGCCAGTCCGACATTCCGGGATATTCCGACCTAGAGGCCGAGTTCACCTCGGCCGTGCTGGAAGAAGCCGGTAAACTCACCTCCGAAGTGCTGGCCCCGCTGAACGCCGTGGGCGACACCGAGGGTTGCACGCTGGAAAACGGCGTTGTCCGCACCCCCACCGGGTTCAAGGAAGCCTTTGACCAGGTGCGCGAAGGCGGCTGGACCGGTCTGGACATGCCCGAAGAATTCGGCGGTCAGGGCATGCCCTACGTGATGGGTACCGCCGTGGGCGAGATGTTCAGCGCCTCGAACCAGGCATTCACTATGTATCAGGGCCTGACCCATGGCGCGGCCTCGGCCATTCTGGCCCATGGCACCGACGATCAAAAGGCGACTTACCTGCCCAAGATGGTGTCCTGCGAATGGACCGGCACCATGAACCTGACCGAACCGCATTGCGGCACCGATTTGGGCATGATGCGCACCAAGGCCGTTCCCAACGGCGATGGCTCCTACCAGGTCACCGGTCAAAAAATCTTCATCTCGGCCGGCGAGCATGAGATGTCCGACAACATCATCCACCTTGTGCTGGCGAAAATTCAGGGCGGCCCTGAAGGCATCAAGGGCGTGTCGCTGTTCATCGTGCCCAAGTTCATGGTCAACGAAGATGGCACCCCCGGCGCGCGCAACGGCGTGACCTGCGGCAAGATCGAAGAAAAGATGGGCATCCACGGCAACTCTACCTGCGTCATGAACTATGACGGCGCCACGGGTTTCTTGCTGGGCGAGGAACACAAGGGCATGCGCGCCATGTTCACCATGATGAACGAGGCCCGCATCGGCGTTGGCATGCAGGGCGTGGCCCAGGCCGCCGTCGCCTATGAAAACGCGCTGTTCTACGCCAAGGACCGTTTGCAAGGGCGTGCTGTGACCGGTGCCGAAAACCCGGATGGCCCCGCCGATCCGCTG
Source organism: Rhodobacteraceae bacterium UBA3069 (assembly GCA_002366795.1). Taxonomy (GTDB): domain Bacteria; phylum Pseudomonadota; class Alphaproteobacteria; order Rhodobacterales; family Rhodobacteraceae; genus UBA3069. The sequence goes on from DFBX01000079.1 coordinate 45,750, forward strand.
ATCGTCCACCCGGATATCCGCCGCTCGCTGATGGACCAAAAATCCTTCGTCGAGGGCGCGCGCGCTTTCATGCTTTGGGGTTCGCACCTGATCGACAGCTCGCACCGCAAGGGCGACGAGGCGGCCGAAGGTCTGGTCAGCCTGATGACCCCGGTTATCAAGGGTTTCCTGACAGACGAAGGCTACGACATGACCGTGCAAGCACAGCAGGTCTATGGCGGCCACGGATATATCGAAGAATGGGGTATGTCGCAGTTCACCCGCGATGCCCGTATCGCAATGATATATGAAGGCGCGAACGGCGTTCAGGCGCTTGACCTTGTGGGCCGCAAACTGGCCAGCGATGGCGGCAAGCATGTCATGGCCTTCTTCGATCTGGTGAAAAATTTCATCAAGGAAAACGAGGGCAACGAGACTCTGAAGAAAGACTTCCTTGACCCTTTGAAAGCCGCGTCGAAAGACCTGCAAGCGGCGGGCATGTTCTTCATGCAGAACGGCATGAAAGACCCGAACGCGGCGCTGTCCGGTTCGAACGACTTCATGCACCTGTTCGGCCATGTCTGCCTGGGCCTGATGTGGGCGCAGATGGCGAAAGCCGCGCATGAGGCATTCGAGGCCGGTGCATCGGACGAGGAGTTCTACCGCACCAAGATCACCACGGGGCGCTACTACATGGCGCACCGCCTGCCCGCCACTGGCCTGCACCTTGCCCGCATCAATTCGGGCGCGGATACTGTCATGGCGCTGGATGCGGCCAACTTCTGATCTGGCGGCGGGGGTTCGCCCCCGCCCCCCCCTGAAGGAAGAAGATATGCCCAAACGTTTTCGCCTGACCCGCCGTTTCCCCGTGTCCATGACAGAGGACGGGTACCGCCGTTTGCGCAAATTCGCAGCAGAGGCAGGGCTGGACGAGAACGAGGCGCTCTCTTTTCTGTTTGAAAATTTTGACAGCGTGATCAACGAGGACACCTACGGCCACCGGCTGCGGTTGTTCTTGTCTGAACTGGACGCGCGTAAGCGGTGAACGGATCGAGCATGACCCAATGGATGACAGACGAACACCGGATGCTGTCCGACATGACGGCCCGCTTTATCGACACCGATTGGCGCCCCCATTACGTCCGCTGGCGCAAACAGGGTGAAATGGACCGCAGCACTTGAAATGACGCGGGAAAACTGGGCCTGCTCTGCCCCTCGATCCCCGAAGAATACGGCGGCGCGGGCGGCGATTTCGGCCATGAAGCCGCCGTGCTGATCGAAGCAAGCCGCGCCAACCTGGCCAGCTGGGGCCACGGCGTGCATTCCGGCATCGTGGCGCATTACATCCTTGCCTATGGCACCGAGGAACAGAACAAACGCTGGCTGCCAAAAATGGCCAGCGGCGAAATGGTCGGCGCCATCGCCATGACCGAACCCTCCACCGGGTCGGACCTGCAAGCGATCAAAACCCGCGCGATTCGAACTGGCAATGCCTACCGTCTGACAGGGCAAAAGACATTCATCACCAATGGCCAACACGCCGACCTGATCATCGTGGTCGCCAAGACCGATCCTGCGGCGGGGGCCAAGGGCACCTCGCTTCTGGTCGTCGAAACCGAAGGCGCACAAGGGTTTTCGCGCGGTCGCAACCTCGACAAAGTCGGCCTGAAGGCCGCTGACACGTCCGAGCTGTTCTTCGACAACGTCGAAGTGCCCCCCGAAAACCTGCTGGGCGGCGAGGGGACGGGCTTTGCCCAACTGATGAACCAACTGCCGCAGGAACGACTGATCATCGCCTGCGGGGCAGTCGGCGCAATGGAAGGCGCGGTCGAACACACGATTGAATACTGCCAGCAGCGCGAGGCCTTCGGTGGCCCGCTAACCCAGTTCCAGAACACCCGATTTCAACTGGCCGAATGCCTGACCAAAACAAAGGTCGCCCGCGCCTTCACCGATGAATGTATCCGCGAACACCTGCGTGGCGAGCTGACCGTCGAAAAGGCCGCCATGGCGAAATACTGGACCACCGACACACAAGGCGAGGTGCTGGACGCCTCCCTGCAACTGCACGGCGGCTACGGTTTCATGCAGGAATATGACGTGGCGGAGATGTGGACGGATGCCCGTGTGTAGCGCATCTATGGGGGCACGAATGAAATCATGAAGGAACTGATTGCGCGCGGCTTTACCGCTTCGAAATGATCCCACCCAAGGCACCCGCCGTAACTGCGGGTGCCTCCGGCGGTAGGTATTTTCAGAACAATGAAAGGCACGGGCACCCATTCTTTCATTGTTCTGAAAATACCTCCACGGGGGTGCGGGGGTGTGAAACCCCCGGTTTGACGCTGGATACATGAATGACATCAGGGAGGATGACATGACGATCAAATTGCATTGCTTCGGCGAAAGCGGAAATGCCTACAAGGCGGCGCTTGCGCTGGAACTTTCCGGCCTTGAATGGGAGCCGGTAAAGGTGGATTTCTTCGCGGGCGCGCACCGCAGCCCCGATTACCTGGCCAAGAACGTCATGGGCGAGGCCCCGGTGATGGAAGATGGCGATGTGACCCTGACCCAGTCCGGCGTGATCCAGATGTATGTCACCGAAAAGACCGGCAAATTCGGCGGCAAGACGCCGGAGGAGGCGCGCGAGGTAATGCGCTGGATGTTCTGGGACAATCACAAGATGTCCTCGGCCTGCGGAATGCAGCGATTCCTGATGAACTTCCTGCCCGAAGACAAGCGCCCGGCAGAGGTGATCGCCTTCAACGCGGGTCGTCTTGAGGCGGCTTTCAAGACGCTTGATACCGCTTTGCAAGGGCGTGATTGGCTGGTGGGCGACAGCATCACCAATGCCGACATGTCCTGCTGTGGCTATCTGTTTTACCCCGAACCTTTCGGTTTTGACCGCAAGGAATGGCCCAATATCGACCGCTGGCTTTCGAACATCGAAAACACGCCCGGCTGGAAACACCCCTATGACCTGATGCCCGGATCCCCCGCGGACCGCGCGTGACGGACGAAAAAAGGAGAATACTATGACCGAAGCCTATATCTATGACGCCGTGCGCACGCCGCGCGGAAAGGGCCGCAAGGACGGCTCCTTGCATGAAGTCACCTCGCTTGCCATTTCGGCCGGCGTATTGAACGCTTTGAAAGAACGCAACAACCTGGAGGGCCACGCCGTCGAGGATGTGATCTGGGGCAACGTAACCCAAGTGATGGAGCAAGGCGCATGCCTGGCCCGTTCGGCCGTTCTGGCATCGGATCTGGACGAGAAGATCCCCGGCCTTTCGATCAACCGGTTCTGCGCATCGGGTATGGAGGCGGTGAACCTAGCCGCCAACCAGGTCAAGGGCGGCGCGGGTCAGGCCTATATCGCGGGCGGCGTCGAAATGATGTCCCGCGTGCCCATGGGCAGCGACGGCGCGGCGATTGCCGTGGACCCGACCATCGCCATGGACCAGTATTTCGTGCCTCAAGGTATCTCGGCCGACATCATCGCCACCCAGCACGGGATCAGCCGCGACGATGCCGACGCTTTAGCCGTTGAATCGCAAAAGCGCGCCAAGGCGGCATGGGATGCGAAGCGGTTCGAAAAATCCATCGTGCCGGTGCGGGATGTGAACGGGTTGACCATCCTGGACCATGACGAATTCATCCGCCCCGGCACCGACATGCAGACGCTTGGCGCGCTGAAGCCGTCCTTCAAGGACATGGGCGAGGTGATGCCCGGCTTCGACAAGGTCGCCATGCTGAAATACCCGGCGATGGAATCAGTCAATCACATCCACCACGCAGGCAATTCGTCGGGCATCGTCGATGGCTCTGCCGGGGTTCTGATCGGCAATGAAGAATTTGGCAAGCAATACGGGCTGAAGCCCCGCGCGCGCATCCGCCAGACCTGCAAGATCGGCACCGATCCGACCATCATGCTGACCGGCCCCGTGCCCGCCACCCAGAAAATTCTGGCCGATGCGGGCATGTCGATTTCCGACATCGACCTGTTCGAAGTGAACGAGGCGTTCGCCTCGGTCGTGCTGTTGTTCCAACGCACATTCGACGTGGATATGGACAAGCTGAACGTCAACGGCGGCTCGATCGCCATGGGCCACCCGCTGGGGGCCACCGGCGCCATGATCATCGGCACCCTGCTGGACGAGCTGGAGCGTCAGGACAAGCAATTTGGCCTTGCCACGCTGTGCATCGCATCGGGCATGGGCGCCGCCACCATTATCGAGCGCGTGTAAGGGGAGAATAGACAGATGACTGATTTCACTATGGAAAAAGGCGCCGACGGCGTCGCCCTGATCACTTGGGACTGCCCCGGCAAATCGATGAACGTGATGTCCACCGAGGCATTGCAGCACCTTGACGGGCTGATCGACGACGCATTGGCGGATGATGCCGTGAAAGGCATCGTTATCACCTCTGGCAAGAAAGACTTTGCTGGCGGGATGGACCTGAACGCACTGGCAGACATGAAAAACGCGGCTGGTGACAACCCCGCGCAGGGCCTGTTCGACGGCATCATGCAAATGCACGCCGCGCTGCGCAAAATCGAACGCGCGGGCATGGATGCGAAAACCAACAAGGGTGGCAAACCGATTGCCGCTGCGATCCCCGGCACCGCCGTGGGCATCGGGCTGGAACTGCCTTTGGCCACGCATCGTATTTTCTCGGCGGACAATCCAAAGGCCAAGATCGGGTTGCCGGAAATCATGGTCGGCATTTTCCCCGGTGCGGGCGGCACCACGCGGTTTGTACGCAAACTGGGGGTCATGGGTGCCTCGCAATACCTGCTGCAAGGCAAGCTGGTGGACCCGAAGAAAGCCAAATCCGCCGGCATCATCGACGAGATCGTGGAAGATCCGGTCGCCGCTGCCAAAGAATGGGTGCTGAACGCCAAGGATGCGGATATCGTCAAACCCTGGGACGCCAAGGGCTATAAAATGCCCGGCGGCGCGCCCTATCACCCCGCCGGTTTCCAGACCTTCGTCGGCGCGAACGCCATGGTGAACGGCCAGACGCAGGGGGCATTCCCCGCAGCCAAGGCGCTGCTGTCCGCAGTCTACGAAGGCGCGCTGGTTCCCTTTGACACCGCGCTGAAGATCGAGGCCCGCTGGTTCACCCATGTTCTGATGAACCCGTCGTCCGCCGCGATGATTCGCTCGCTTTTCCTGAACAAGGAAGCATTGGAAAAAGGCGCGAACCGGCCCGAAGCCCCCGACCAGACCGTCAGGAAACTGGGCGTCATGGGCGCGGGCATGATGGGTGCAGGCATCGCGCTGGTGTCGGCGCTTGCGGGCATCGAGGTCGTGCTGATCGACCAAAAGCAAGAGGCCGCCGACAAGGGCAAATCCTATTCCGGTAGCTATCTGGACAAGGGCATCAAACGCGGCAAGATCGACGCCGCCAAGAAGGAAAAGGTGCTGGGCCTGATCAACGCGACCACCGATTACGACGCGCTGAAAGACGCCGATCTGATCATCGAGGCCGTGTTCGAAGACCCCGGCATCAAGGCCGAAGTGACCAAGAACGTCGAGGCGGTGATCCCCGACACTTGCATCTTCGCCTCCAACACCTCGACCCTGCCGATCACCGGGCTGGCCAAGGCCTCCTCGCGCCCTGACCAGTTCATCGGCATCCACTTCTTTTCCCCGGTGGAAAAGATGGCGCTGGTGGAAATCATCAAGGGCAAGGAAACCGGCGACCGCGCGGTGGCCAAGGCGCTGGATTACGTGCGCCAGATCCGCAAAACCCCCATTGTCGTCAATGACGAACGGTTCTTCTACGCCAACCGCTGCATCATTCCCTACCTGAACGAAGGCGCGCGAATGGTGACCGAAGGCGTTGCACCCGCATTGGTCGATAATGCTGCACGCCAACTGGGCATGCCCGTGGGCCCGCTGCAATTGATGGACGAAACCTCGATCGATCTGGGTGTGAAGATCGCCAAGGCGACCAAGGCGGCCATGGGCGATGCCTATCCAGCAGATGCAAAACCGGTCGATGACCTGATGTTCGCCATGTTCGAAGAGGGCCGCCTGGGCCGCAAATCCAAGGCCGGTTTCTTTGACTATGACGAAAGCGGCAAACGTCAGGGTTATTGGGCCGGTTTGGCCGACAAATGCCCGCGCATGGAGGAGCAACCCTCCCTGATCGAAGTGCAGCACCGCCTGATGTTCGCGCAGGTGCTGGAAGCCGTCCGCGCATTGGAAGAGGGCGTGCTGGAAGACATCCGCGAAGGCGATGTCGGCGCGATCCTTGGCTGGGGCTTTGCACCTTGGTCCGGCGGCCCGTTCAGCTGGCTTGACATCATCGGCACGCCCTACGCGGCCGAACGCTGCGACCAGCTGGAAGAGGCCTATGGCGAGCGGTTCAAATGCCCGAACCTGCTGCGCGAAATGGCTGAAAAAGGCCAAAGCTTCTATGGCCGCTTCGGCCAGAACTCTGCCGCCGCCTGATCCGGCCCTGAAAAAAAACAAAGGCGCGTCCATCCGGGGGCGCCTTTTGTATGTCTAGACTGGCCTTTGGCTTCATTGTTCTACAAATAGCTCCCGTCGGAGACTCCCACGCCCCCCAAAAAAACGTCCCCAAAAATGGAAACGACGCCTTTCCCGAAGGAAAGACGCCGTCCACGCTGCAACACTGAGTATCCGAACCTGGGGAGTTGCGGCCTCAGGCCACGGCGTACATGGCACCCTGAGCGGCAGGCTCCACATTCTCGTTGTATTCGGCTTCGATGTATTGGGCCAAGGCAACGGCCTGATCCATCGGCAGTTTGTTATAGGGCGATTGGGTGGGGGCCTTGAACAGGTCCACCACGATGTCATGCGCCGAGGGGCAGAAGAACAGCGCGCCAGAGTTGGCGAACACGACCTGATCTTCGTCGAAATACAGGGTGATGACTTCAACCAGGTCCATCATCGGCACGCGGGCGATACCACGAACGCCTTCCAGCGCGGCGGCGGGCATCAGGGCAAAGGGATCGCCCAGGAATTCCTCGGCCGCGTCGCTTTCCACAACCAAGCCTTGTTCGGGCAGCAGCCACATGGTTTCGCGGTTGCCCAGTGCCTCGGCGGGCACTTCCAGCGGCCAGAAGCGTGCGGGGCAAGCCCCGGTGCCGTTCCACAGAACCTTGCGTTGAATGCGGGCCACGGTTTGCATGCCACCATCGAAGGTCAGAACCTGGTCGCCTTCGACGATCGAGTCGACCGGGCGCCAGCCGATTGCGGTGGCGACCTTGGTGCCCGCGACCAGACCGGTCAGCGCGCCGACAGCCGCGCCGTCATAAGCGCCGGTTGCGTCGACTATACGTGCGTTTTGCGATTTTTCCTTGGTCCATCCGAACATCGTTTCATCCCCTCAGGTTATCCCGGTGGCAGCCGGGTTTCGTGGGCAGCAAGGACAAATCACCTGTTTCCCGTACCCGTCTTTGGTCTGAACAAAGGCCTAATTCGGGCATTGTTGACAGGGCGTGGGCAATTTCGGGGTTTTTCGAAAATTGGCGTCTAATTTGGCGGCAATTCAGCCCTGATCGAAAGTATAGCCCATTGCGTTAACCTCGAACGGGCAGATTTCCGCGATCAACCGCGAATCCGATTCACTGTAAAAGGACCGCCAGTCACGGCTGCGATCCGAGGGGTTGACGCGGTCCAACACCACATCAAACCCTAGGAATTCGTGCAAAGGGGCGCTGTCTTCCTCGAAATGTTCAAGGCGGATGTAGGACTTGCAATGCACCTGCCCGCGCGCATCGGTCATATAGAAGGGCGGCGGCGCGGCCTTGAGGCTGGCAAGTGTTACCGGATGGTTGAGAAACGCGCTGAACGGCAGATTTTTTGCCAGACGCACCGCCGGATGGTCGAACCCCTGCGCCTGCAGCCAATGGTAATAGCTGACCATGCGGTTCCAAGGGTTGCGCACCAGCGTGAAGCAAAAGTAATCGTCCAGCTGCGCGGGCGTCACCAGCCCGTCGATATCCGCCAGCGTCGAATGTTTCCACAAGCGTCCGCGCGTCTGCGCATCCTTCAGCTTGCGGCGGCGCTTGGCCGCCTTGGGCGTGTCGCCCAGCATCAGATCGTCCTTCATCGCCCGCGATTCCAGCGCAAGCGCCATCGCGGTTCCCCCGGTCTTGGGGATATGGACAAAGATATAGCGGCGGCCATGCGAGATGATCATGGTAGAAACACTACCCCCCGCAGAAGCGCCGCGAAAGCCCTTCCCCTTAGCCATGTTATATCCGATATTCCGCCCAGCGGTTTACCAAGACGGAGGAGCGATTATGGGCTGGATGAAAGATGAATCGGGGCTGGAACGGACAAAGGCGAACTATACGCCGCTGACCCCGCTGTCATGGTTGCAGCGCGCGGCCCGCGTCTTTCCCGAACATATGGCCGTGGTCTATGGCCCGCACCGCAAAACCTATGCCGAATACTACGAACGCGTCACGCGGCTTGCCTCGGCGCTGACAAAGCTAGGGGTGGAGCCGGGCGATGTCGTCGCCACGCTGATCCCCAACCTGCCCACCCAGGCCGAGGCGCATTTCGGCGTGCCCGCCTGCGGCGGCGTATTGAACACGATCAACACCCGGCTGGAGGCCGACACCGTTGGCTATATCCTTGATCATGGCGAGGCAAAGGTGCTGCTGGTCGATCCGCAATTCCTGCCCATGGCGGCCGAGGCGATCGAACGTATGTTCGGCCCCGCCCCCATCGTGATCGAGGTGGCAGATGACCACGCGGGCGTTCATGCCCACGGCCATTACATGGAATACGAGGCGCTGCTGGACACCGGCGATGCAGATTTCGAATGGATCATGCCCGAGGATGAGTGGGAGTCGATTGCGCTCAACTATACCTCTGGCACCACAGGGCGGCCCAAGGGCGTGGTCTATCACCACCGCGGCGCTTACTTGAACGCCATGGGGCAGGCGATTTCCTGGCGACTGCAACTGCACCCGCGTTACCTGACCATCGTGCCTCTGTTCCACTGCAACGGCTGGTGCCACACTTGGCTGATGCCGGCCTATGGCGGCACGGTGATCTGCTGCCGCGACATCACCGCGCCCGCGATCTTCGACGCCATCGCAGACGAGGGCGCCACCCATTTCGGCGGCGCCCCCATCGTTCTGAACGCGCTTGTGAACGCACCGGAAAGCGAACGCCGCGCATTCGACCATGTGGTCGAGGTGTTCACTGCCGGCGCACCCCCCGCCCCGGCGACGCTGGCGAAGATCGAGCCGATGGGGTTCAACGTCACGCAGGTCTATGGCCTGACCGAAACCTACGGGCCTGCCACAGAATGCACATGGGCCGAACGCTGGGATAACCTAGAAGGCGACGACCGCGCCGCGATCAAGGCGCGGCAGGGCGTGGCGATGCCGATCTATCAGGAAATCACCGTGGTCGATGAAAACGACCACCAGATCCCGATGGATGGCACCACGCAGGGCGAGATCGTCATGCGCGGTAACGGGGTGATGAAGGGCTATCTGAAAAATCCCGAGGAAACCGCCAAGGCCTTCAAGAACGGGTATTTCCATTCCGGTGACATCGCCGTGCAACACCCCGACAGCTACATCCAGATCGCCGACCGCGCCAAGGACATCATCATTTCGGGGGGCGAGAATATCAGTTCCGTAGAGGTAGAAGGCGTGCTGATGGGCCATCCCGATGTACTGCTGTGCGCCGTGGTCGCCAAGCCAGATGAAAAATGGGGCGAGGTGCCCTGCGCCTTTGTTGAATTGAAGGACAATCACAAAACCGACGAGGCTGCGCTGATCGCCTTTGCCCGCGAAAAACTGGCCGGGTTCAAGACGCCCAAGAAAGTGGTGTTCCAGGAATTGCCTAAAACCTCGACCGGGAAGATACAGAAATTCGAGCTGCGCAAGCTGGCGCGGGCAATGTGACCAGCCCGCCGTAAATGCAGGAAGGCCCGGTGCTTATGGCGCCGGGCCTTTTTCGTTTCAGCGCACCCTCAGCGTTCCGATTCCTGCCAGCACCAGTGCCAGACCGGAAAACAGCGTGCGGATGATGTTATAGACCTGCCAGCGGGACGAATATTCGGTCCAGATGGCGCGGGCCTCGTCGATATTGCCGGGCACGCTGACCTCTGCCAACGCCTTGTTCATGGGCACGTTGATGCTGGCCGTCAGGATCAGTCCGCCGAACAGGTAGACCACGGCACCCGCCGCGAACCACCGCGCCGCGCGCCCCTGCCCGTCTGCCCGCAGCAGCACCGCCGTCACCCCCAACACCACCGGCGTCAGGAAGAACGCGGGAAAGAACACGCCGTTGCGCACCGATGCGTTCATGCCCTGCATGGCACGGATCGCCACACGCGGGTCGATCGCATCCAGCCCCCACATGGTCGAACAGACCCACGCGTAGAAAAACCCGAAAATTCCGCCTGCAAAGACAAGCGAGGTGATTGACATGATGCGGTTCGTAATGACAGGCATGGTGGCCTCCTACGTGGCGTAATTTATATTACGGCTGCCCTAATTCGTAATTTCTATTACGCCATCGATCAAGCCGATTTCTGGAAAGCCCATGACAACAGATAAAAAACGCCAACGCCGCGAGGAAATCGAAAATGCCGCCCTTAGCCTGCTGGAGGAAAAGGGATATGCGCAGACCTCTATCCTGATGATCGCGCGGCGGGCGAAAGCCTCGAACGAGACGCTGTACAATTGGTACGGGGACAAGCTGTCGCTGTTCCGTTCACTGGTCATGCGCAATGCCGATGGGGTGCGCGAGTTGCTGCAACAGGCGCTTGGCGCGGGATCGGACCCGATGCAGACGCTGGTGCGGATCGGCCCCTTGCTGTTGGGCCTGCTGACCGGCGACCGCGCCGTGGCGCTGAACCGCGCGGCAGCGGCGGACCCCAGCGGCGAATTGGGTGCTGCCCTGTCCGAAGCGGGCCGCGAAACGATCCTGCCGATGATCGCCAACGTGCTGGAACGTGCCCGCGACACGGGTGCCCTTGGCTTTGACAACACGGGCGCGGCGGCAGAACTATACTTGAACCTGCTGATCGGCGATTTGCAGATCCGCCGCGTGATCGGCCGACAGCCCCCGCTGTCCGAGGCGCAGGTGAAGGCCCGCGCCGCGCGCGCATTGGACAACCTGCAAACCCTTCTGCCGCCGCCCTAGGCGGCGTCTTCATTTAGG
>DFBX01000001.1 GCA_002366795.1 Rhodobacteraceae bacterium UBA3069
CTCTCGATGAAATCAGGGGAAACAGGTAACATGTCTCAGACTTGGAGCACTAGGTTAATTCATTCGAATGAATGGCGGGGGTGCGTATTAATGGCGCTATAGTTTCATGAAACCTTTATGACGGATGCGGTCGAGAATTCGAAAAACTCAGCCAACTTTGTTACCTTGGCTCCATACGCCGCGCAGCAGAGGCGTTTGGTCGATTTTGCGCACACGCAGAACATCGCCGCGCAAACCAGTTTTCAAGGCGCCACGGTCATGCAATCGCACGGCCTTTGCGGGGCTGCTGGTGACTGTGGCAATGGCGCGGGGCAGATCATCCCAGATGTCTGCTAGGCGGAAGGCTGACAAAAGCAGAGCTGAGGGCACGTAGTCCGAAGAGACGATATCAAGCAGGTCGGATCTGGCCAGCACCTCTGCCGCGACATTGCCTGAGTGGGAGCCCCCCCGGATCAGGTTCGGCGCGCCCATCATCACGGCAATGCCGTGGGTGCGGCAGGCTTCGGCAGCCGCGACCGTTGTGGGAAACTCCGCGAAACCCACGCCGTTGCCGGCAGAGGTTGCGACGTGATCCGCCGTGGTATCATCATGGCTGGCCAGAACCGCTCCAAGACGGCGCGCCTCTTTCACTGCATCCGCCTCATGCTTTGCCCCGAGGCGTTTTTGCAAGCGCAACAGTTTCTCGACATGCTCGGCAAACTCCGCGTCATTCATGCCGCGTTTTTTGGCGACATAGGTTTTCAGGGCGGTCAGGTCACGGAACTGGCGCTGGCCTGGGGTGTGATCCATCAGGCTGACGATACCGACCCGGTCTGACGGCCCGAATGCCGCCAATTCGTCCAAGAGCGTCTCTGAGCAGATTTCTGCCCTGAGGTGCAGGAAATGGCTGATCTTGAACAGCCCCGCGGCACGCGCCGCCAACAGCTCATCTGCGAGCGTGCGGGCGTAATCGATATAGCGCCCCTTACCGCTGTGGATGGAGCCCACCCGCATGGCGTCAAAAACGGTTGTGATCCCCGTCGAGGCCAATTCGGCATCGTGGGCGATCAGGGCAGGCAAATGTGGCCAATCCACCTTTGGGCGCGGCTCGATGTGGCGTTCAACATTGTCAGTATGCAGATCTACCAGCCCGGGAATGATCAGATCGCCAGCACAGTCCACGGCGCCCGTTGGCACGCGATCCCCTTCTGCAATGTCCGATATTTTGCCCCGTTCGATCATCACCGAACCGGTTACCACTTGATCTGGCAGCACAAGCTGCGCATTGGCGAGATACAGGTCTCCTGACATATCGCTGTCACAAGCCTTTGCCAAAGAGGACGTGGGGAAAGGGGAATTCATGTCATACTCTCGATTTGCGATTTACTATGTACCGTCCGAAGGGCCATTGGCCGATTTCGGCGCGGCTTGGCTCGGCTGGGACGTTGCGCGTGGCCGTGAGGGGCGTCAGCTTGATCTGCCCGGTTTGCGTGACATCACAATGACACCGCGCAAGTATGGGTTTCATGGGACCTTGAAGCCGCCATTTCATCTGATCGACACCCGGACGGTTGAGGACCTTGAGAAGGCCGCATCGGACCTGGCCGCATCGCTTGCCCCTGCCACCTGCGACTGTTTGGAATTGAAAACGCTGGGCCGGTTTCTGGCGTTGACACCTTTTGGCGATACAGAGGCGTTGCAGCGGATTGCAGAGGCTTGCGTCCGCGAACTTGACGGTTTCCGCGCACCGGCCTTGGAACCGGATCTGGCGTGCCATCGCGCAGCGGGGCTGAGCGCGCGCCAAGAGGCATTGCTGGTGCAATGGGGGTATCCGTATGTGATGGAAGAGTTCCGGTTTCACTTGACCCTTTCGGGGGATCTGCCCCAAGCAGAAATCCCCGCGTGGGTCGAGAGGGCGCAGCGCTATCTGCCCGACTTGCCCGCGCCCTTTGTCCTTGACCAGATCGCTCTGTGTGGCGAGCGGGAAGACGGGCGGTTCGAGATGCTGCATCGCTACACGCTCGCCGGTTGAAGCAGCGCCACCCCACGGGCGACAGTCTCAGACAGCGGGCCATCGTTGGCGAGGTGGATAACCTTGAGCCCCGCTGGCAAGGGCTTGTCCGCCTGTGCAAGGCGTTTGGCGATCTCGCCTTCTGTCTCACGCCCTCGCGCGGCCAGACGGTGCGCAAGGGTTTCTGGCTTTGCGGTAATATTGAGAACCATGAAGCGCGGGAAAATCTCCGCCGCTTGGGCCAGTGCCTTGCGGGAAAAATTGACAAGACAATCAGTGCCCTTGCCCAGTTGGTCGTTCACGGTGACCGGTATGCCATAATACAGGCCGTGCGCGCCCCAATGTATCGCAAAAGCCCTATCTTCGTCCAAGGCTTCAAATTGCGAGGTTGAAACCGCATCATAGTCTTCGCCGCCCAGTTCGGGCGCACGGGTGATCACCCGGCGCACCGGATACATCTGGGGCAGCGCCTGGTGAATGCCTGCCATCACGCTGTCTTTGCCCACACCCGATGGGCCTACAACCGCGATGAGGCGCCCTTGGGTCATGCTGCCATTCCGGGGGTAAAGTGGCTGACATCAATTTCACGATCACAGACGCGAGCGCGGGCCGCCTCGTCATGGAAAATACCGATGATTGCCGACCCACGTGCCTTGGCGTCTTCGATCAAGGAGAGTACCACCTCGCGGTTCGCGGCATCCAGGCTCGCGGTGGGTTCATCCAACAACATCGCCGGGTAGGCACGGGCAAAGCCACGGGCGATATTCACGCGCTGTTGCTCGCCACCCGAGAAAGTCGTGGGCGACAGCGACCAGAGCCGTTCCGGAATGTTGAGCTGTCCAAGTAACGCTTTGGCTCGAGCCTCCGCGTCCTCAACCGATACCCCCACGGCGCGCAGAGGCTCTGCAACCACATCAAGCGTGGGCACACGCGGGACCACACGCAGGAACTGGCTTACATAGCCCAACACGTCACGGCGCAATTTGATGACGTCGCGCGGCTCGGCCTGCACAATGTCCAGATCGCCAATGCGGATTTCACCCGCCTGCGTGAGGTAGTTGCCGTAAATCATCCGCATCAGGGTCGATTTCCCGGCACCGGAAGCCCCGGTGAGTGCCACGCATTCGCCAGAGGCAACTGCGAAGGAGACATCGCTGATCACCTCGATCACGGCACTTCCCTGATTGTGCAGGGTAAAGGTTTTGGAAACGTTGCTAAGTTCAATCATGGCTCACACCTGCAAAACGGAACTGACAAGAAGTTGGCTATAGGCGTGTTGCGGGTCGTCAAGCACCTGATCGGTCAGGCCCGCCTCGACCACGCAGCCTGATTTCATCACCATAAGCCGGTCCGCCAAAAGGCGCACAACGGCGAGGTCATGGGTCACAATGATCGCGGATAGCCCCATGTCGCGCACAAGCCCGCGCAGAAGATCCAGCAGACGCGCTTGAACCGACACATCAAGGCCGCCGGTGGGTTCATCCATGAATACCAGACGCGGGCCAGTCACGAGGTTCCGAGCGATTTGCAAACGCTGCTGCATCCCGCCGGAAAATGTTGTGGGCCGGTCATCCACACGGGCGGCATCGATTTCGACCCGCCCCAGCCAGTCCGTGGCCTTGTCGCGGATGTCACCATAGTGACGCTCGCCCACGGCCATCAGCCGCTCGCCGACATTGCCGCCCGCGCTTACCCCCATGCGCAGGCCATCGCGGGCGTGTTGGTGGACAAAGGCCCAGTCCGTGCGCGACAGCATGCGTCGCTCGGGTTCCGACATGGTGATCGTATCGCGTGGCCCATCAGTGCGGGTGTCGAACACCACTTGCCCCGCATCCGGGGTCAGATGACCGGCCATACAATTGAGCAAGGTGGATTTGCCCGACCCGCTTTCGCCGACGATCCCCATGACCTCACCGGGATACAGGTCAAACGAGACATCTGCGCAGCCGATATGTGCGCCATATCGTTTGGTGATGTTCTGAACAGACAGCAAAGGTGTCATGCCGCGTCCTTTCCTTTGTGGCCCGCCGCTTGACGTGCTTCGCAATAATCTGTGTCAGAGCAGACAAACATCCGTCTGCCTGCGTCATCGACAATCAGTTCATCAAGATAGCTGTCTACCGCACCACACATCCCACAGGGATGATCGGCCTTTGAGGCTTCAAACGGGTGATCCTCGAAATCGAGGCTTACGGCTTGGGAGTACGGCGGCAGCGCATAAATCCGCTGCTCGCGGCCCGCTCCGAAAAGCTGGATCGCGGCCATCTCACCAAGCTTCGGATTATCGAATTTCGGAATCGGCGAGGGGTCCATGACATAGCGCCCTTCGACCTTTACCGGATAGGCGTAAGAGGTCGCGATATGCCCATGACGGCTGATATCCTCGTAGAGCTTCACATGCATCAGCCCGTATTCTTCAAGGCTGTGCATCTTGCGCGTCTCGCTCTCGCGCGGCTCCAGAAAGCGCAGCGGTTCGGGGATTGGCACCTGATAAACCAGGATCTGGCCTTCGGTTAGGGGCTCTTCGGGAATGCGGTGCCGGGTCTGGATCACGGTGGCGTCGCGTGTCGCTGTAGTTGTCGCGACACCTGCCGTTCGTTGAAAGAAAGTCCGGATTGAAACCGCATTCGTTGTATCATCGGCCCCCTGGTCGATCACCTTGAAGGTGTCTTCGGGCGTCAGCACCGCCGCAGACACCTGCACGCCGCCTGTTCCCCAGCCGTAGGGCATCGGCATCTCGCGCGAGGCGAAGGGGACCTGATAGCCGGGAATGGCAAGACCCTTCAGGATCGCACGCCGGATCATCCGCTTGGTCTGTTCATCCAGATAGGCGAAGTTATAGTCGTTCATTCCGCAGCCTCCTGCAGCTGTTGGGCCTCTGCTTCGCGGCGCAGTTTGCGCACAAGTTCCAATTCGGACTGGAAATCGACGTAGTGGGGCAACTTGATATGTTCGAGGAACCCTGTCGCCTGAATATTGTCCGCGTGGTAGAGTACGAATTCTGCATCCTGTGCGGGTGCACCAACGTTATCTTCGCCCAATTCTTCCCACCGCAATGCGCGATCGACCAAGGCCATCGAGATTGCCTTGCGCTCTGTCTGGCCAAAGACCAGTCCATATCCGCGGGTGAATTGAGGCGGTTCGGTTTTCGAGCCGGTGAACTGGTTGACTGTCTCACATTCGGTCAGCGTCACTTCGCCGATCTCGATGGCAAAACCCAGTTCGGGAATTTCCATCTCGACCGGAACCGACCCAATCCGCAACTCGCCCACAAAGGCATGATTGCGTCCGTAGCCGCGCTGCGTGGAATAGGCGAGGCCGAGTGTAAAGCCTTCGTCCGCGCGGGTCAGCGCCTGTAGGCGCAGGGCGCGGTCAGCGGGCATTTCCAGTGGTTCGCGGGTCAGGTCGGGCGGGGGCGTGTCGTCATGGGTGGCCTCTTCGATCAGCCCTTCGCGGTTCAGGAATTCGGTGACGTGGGGGACATCGCCCAGCTGGGCGTCACGGGTCGGAGCTTTGGGCGGGTCCCCATCAGCGGCCAGTTTGAAATCCAGCAACCGGTGCGTGTAGTCAAAGGTCGGCCCCAGAACCTGCCCACCGGGCAGGTCCTTGAAGGTGGCCGAAATGCGCCTGTTGCAGGCCATCGCGCCGGTATCGACAGGCTCGGAGGCGCCAAAGCGGGGCAGCGTGGTCCGATAGGCGCGAATGAGGAAGATCGCTTCGATCAGGTCGCCCCGCGCCTGCTTGATAGCCAGCGCCGCAAGATCCGGATCATAAAGCGAGCCTTCTGCCATGACGCGATTGACTGCGAGGCTGAGTTGCTCACGGATTTGAGCAATGCTGAGCTCCGCGATATCCGTGTTACCCCGGCGTTCTTCAGCGAGCCAGGCATGGGCATTCTCGATCGCCCGCTCGCCGCCTTTGACTGCTACATACATCAGGACACCTTCGTCGCGCCCATCGGCGCGCTGACATGAGTTGTTCTTGGCAGCGCCGCGATGCGGTCGCCACTGGTGAAGATGAAGTCCAGCCCCAGCGGGAACAGCATCCGGTTAGACCGGAACGCTTCCACCTCTGGCAAGGAAAGCGCCGCTTGTTCCTTGATGCCAGGACCAGTCATAGTTGCGCCAGAGGCGGCAAGCTCCGGACATTCCACGATCAGCGTCGCCGAACGATCAGGGTACTCGGATGTGCCGATCGGGTAGGTCGAGAGGGGCGCGAGCGCGTCCCATGTGCCAACGGCAAACATGCAATGCGAGGGGCCAACCAAAGGGGCGCCGGTGTGAAAGGACAGCCAGGCTTTCACCGCAGCGCAGTTCACATCGCTAGCCAGATAAACTGGCGTTTCGGTGTCGCAGAGCGTCAGCAGAACGGCACCCGTTGCCGGCGACAGAGGGGCAGGGGGCGTGGCCCCATCGATATTTTGTATGGTGCCCGGACGCGCCATGGCCTCCATCACACTCCGGAAGGCATGGGCGGACCCGATGGCTGGATCGGCGAATCCGCCGGACAGGGTGTTTGCCTGCATCAATCTTCTCCTCGGGTCATGGTAAAGAAATCGACCTTTGTGGCGGCGGCTTTGGCTGCGCGAGCGACTCTGACGGTTGTCATCTCGGTTTTCAGGGGGTCAAGCACTGCTGTGCGCAGACTGCTCGCCATTGCGGTTTGCATGAGCGCATCGACCAAAGCGGCGACTTCAGCATCCGCTTTGCGCCGTCCCTGAATATAGCCGTGCCCGACCTCCCCGGTTTCCAAGGTCAGTGCGCATCGGGTCACCGTCATCTCGCCCAGATTGAAGGGCGCACCAGTGGCACCGGCGCGAGCGCGCACCATCGTGCTGCCGATCTCAGGCGCCCGCAGCCACGTGAAAGCCGGACGCGATATTGCAGCGCCCAACAACGCGGCCACACGACCTGCGGGCGCTTTAGCCAGCAGGCCCATCCACGCCTTGCGGGGATCATTTTCGTTCAAAGCGTCTTTCATCTCGACAACTCATCTCTTTCCTATACAACTATACACATCTTATCGTATTAATGATCCCGCGACAGAGGAGTTTTGTGAAATTTGCGTGACAGTCCGGGCAAAACCCCAATCTGGAAGGCTATTGCAGATGCTTTGCGCAGCGATTTGGCCGAAGGCCGCTATAGTCCTGATGACAAGCTGCCGACCGAGGCAGCGCTGGCAGACCGTTTCGGCGTCAACCGCCACACGGTGCGCCACGGGATTTCTGTATTGGTTGAGGAAGGGCTGTTGCGCACCCGTCGCGGGGCAGGGGCCTTTGTCACGGCCACGCCAACCGACTATCCCATCGGAAACCGAGTTCGTTTTCACGAAAATCTGATCGCCGCAGGCCGCCGGCCAGAAAAACGCGTGCTGGCGTTGGACGAGCGCGCTGCGACGGCTGGCGAGGCTCAGGCGTTGCAAATTGAGGCGGGCGATCCGGTCTGTGCCTATCATGGGCTTTCCTTGGCTGATGGCCAGCCGATTGCCGTATTTGAAAGCCTGTTTCCACTAGCGCGCCTTTTGGGGATCACCGCCGCACTGCAGGACACCAGTAGCGTCACAGAAGCGCTGAGTGTTGCGGGCGTTGCCGACTACACCCGTGCCTCAACCCGCCTGACAGCAGTCCGCGCCACAGCAACCCACGCGCTGCTCTTGCATGTTGCCGAAGGCGATCCGCTGCTGAGATCCTCCAGTGTAAATCAATGCGAGCGCGGGCTACCCGTAGAATACGGTCGCACCTGGTTTGCAGGTGACCGGGTGACACTGACGCTTGAAGCGTGAGGCTTACCCATTCCGCAGGACACCCGGCACGGAACGGGGTGGCCGTCGTTCGTGGATCGCCTGATCAGTCTCACACCTGTAATCGTCAATATGGCGTGTTACAAAGCCTTCACTTTTTAGATCTACTTAATTCCGATATTCGTGAATTATGGAATCACTGATACCTAACCGACTTTCGACACTTGGCCATCCGCAACGGCTCGCGCTGTTTCGGCTGCTCATGCGGCGCTATCCTGACCGCGTCCCTGCGACTGAACTGGCGCAGGCGCTCGGGCTAAAGCCGAACACGCTGTCGACCTATGTGAACGCTCTGATGCAAGCCGGTTTGATCAGCCAAGAACGCGTCCGAACGTCCTTGCGCTATGCCATCGACATGGATGCCGCCCGCGAGACCGTCGATTACCTCCTGCACGACTGTTGCAGGGGGCGGCCTGAGATTTGCGCCCCAAATGCCTACCCCGCTTCCACCGGAGACAGTCCAATGACCGACTGTAAATATAACGTCCTGTTCATCTGCACCGGCAATTCGGCACGTTCTATCTTTGCGGAGTCTCTCCTGCGCGACCTCGCCGGTGACCGCTTCGTGGTCTATTCCGCAGGCACCAAGCCTCGCTCGGAACTGAATCCGTTTGCGCTCAAGGTGCTGGAACGGAAGGGGCATGATGTATCGGTCCTTCGTTCCAAGAACATCTCTGAGTTCCAAGGGGCGGACGCCCCAGATTTCGATTTCGTCTTCACCGTCTGCAATCAGGCGGCCAATGAAGAATGTCCCTCTTGGCCCGGTCAGCCCATCAGCGCGCATTGGGGGCTGCCTGATCCGGTGAAGGTTGAGGGGTCTGACGCAGAAAGGAGTCTCGCCTTCCATCAGACCTATGGCGCGCTCCGCAATCGTATGACCGGGCTTACCGCTCTACCAATTGCCTCACTGGACCGTATGTCCTTGCAGAAGGCCGTCGATGAAATTGGCCAATCAAATGAAGAAGGACCATCTCAATGACCGTCTACGCCCTCAACGGCCTTGGCCGCATCGGCAAGCTCGCTTTGAAACCTCTGTTAGGGCGGGGGGCCGAGATCGCCTGGATCAACGATGCGGTTGGCGACTGACCTGCCCCCCGCGAAATCCCTCACCATGATGTAGAGTCTGCCCAACCTTGAAGGAGCAGACGAATGCGAAAGAGCCGTTTTAGCGAGGCGCAGATTATCGGGATGATCAAGGAACAGGAGGCCGGCATGCCGACGACCGAAGTGTGCCGTCGCCACGGGCTGAGCCCTTCCACGTTTTACAAGCTGAAAGCCAAATACGGGGGCCTGGAGGTGTCCGAGGCCGCCAGGCTGAAGGCGCTGGAGGATGAGAACGCCAAGCTCAAACGCCTGCTGGCGGATACGATGCTGGACAACGTCGTGCTGAAGGACTTGCTGGGAAAGAACTGATGACGCCGAATGAGCGGCGCGAGGCAGCGCTCAGAGTGATGCGGGATCACCACATCTCGCAGCGCCGGGCCTGTCGGCTTGTCGGTGTCGATCCAAAGACGGTCCGGCGCGAACGCCCGCCGGACTGCCCCGAGATCCGCAGGGAGATGCAGGAGATTGCCGGCAAGCGGCGTCGGTTTGGCTATCGCCGGATCGGCGTCCTGCTCGAACGCAGGGGTATGATCATGAACCACAAGAAGCTGTATCGGCTCTACCGGGAGGAAGGGCTCTCGGTGAAACGGCGTCGTGGCCGCAAGCGGGCTCGGGGCACACGCACACCGATGCCGGAGGCGGCGTGTCCGAATGCGCGCTGGCCCCTGGACTTCCTGTCCGACAGCTTCGGAGCTTCACGCAAGTTCCGCATCCTGGCTGCGATCGACGATTGCTGCCGTGAAAACCTGTGCCTGGTGGCCGACACCAGTATCTCGGGCGAGCGGGTGGCGCGGGAACTGGATGCGCTGGTGAGGATCTATGGTAAACCCGGTTGTATTGTCAGTGACAACGGCACCGAGTTCACCAGTCGCGCCATTCTGAAATGGGCGGACAAGAACGAGGTGCCTTGGCATTACATCGATCTCGGCAAACCGCAGCAGAACGCCTTCATCGAGTCATTCAACGGCATCCACGAGAACCTGCAGATCAAACACGGCTCTATCACAACCATCCATGACGTGACCAACACGCAGACCATTGTGGACCGTCCGGCCAAGGACCTGCGCCGTGCGCGGTCGGCTCTGAACTCCCTCATCCCGACAACAACGGGCAGCGCGACCGCGATCACGCTGATTTATCCCGAACTGACAGGTCGCCTGAATGGTCACGCCGTCCGCGTGCCACTGCTCAATGCGTCCCTCATCCGTGCGCACCCAGCCGGGATCGACTAAGGCCACTGGGATGCCTTCGGGTTCCAGTGCCGTTGCCAAGCCTTGCATCACCTTGTTCACCGCCGCTTTGGAGGCGCGATAGGCGATCCGGTCTGCCTTGCGGTAGCCCATCCATGCCATCTGGGATGACACTGTCAGGATTTTTGGTGCTGGGCTTTCCCGCAATCGATGAAGAGCGGCTTGGGAGACCGCCGACGGGGCGATGGCATTGACTGCCAGAATGTGCGCGAACCCTGCAAAATGCATATCCAAAGGCGACTGGCGGTCGCGCGTGATGGCACCCGCATTGTTGATCAGGACGTCCAATGGACCGATATCTGCCAACTGATCTGCAATTGCCTCTGGATCAACGAGCTCCAGTGCGACCGTGCCGTCCCGACCGTCTCTCGTCGTACCAATCGGATTGTGACCTGCGGCCTTGGCGGCGTAAAGAAGCGCCGCACCAATCCCCCGGTTACTGCCGGTGATAAGGATCCGCGCCATCAATCCTTCCGGCCAATCAGCTTGCCGCGCAGCCAGCCTGAGAACCAGTCCATGATCATCACCATGGCGATGATCAGTACGATATAATAGGCGACTTCCTCCCAGTCTTTCTGGGTCTGGATCGCTTGGGTCAGCATTAGGCCGATGCCGCCGCCCGTGATCGCGCCGATGATGGTGGCGGAGCGTGTGTTGGATTCAAGGAAGTAGAGGATCTGGGCCAACAGCACCGGCACCACTTGCGGGATCACGCCAAAGCGATACCGTTGCAGCGGTTTGGCCCCGGTGGACGACACACCCTCAATCTGTTTTTGATCGACGTTTTCCAGTGCTTCGGAGAAGATCTTGCCGAATGTGCCAGTGTCGGTGATCAGGATCGCCAACGCGCCGGTCAGCGGACCAGGGCCAAAGGCGCGCGCCAGTACGACCGTCCAGATCAGCGCGTCCACCCCGCGTACGAAATCGAACAGGCGGCGGGTCGCGGCGCGCAACAGCATCACCGGCGAGAAGCGCTTGGCGGCGAGAAAGGCCAGCGGCAAAGCGATGATCGCCGCGCCCATGGTGCCAAGAAAGGCCATCAGGATCGTCTCGCCAATGGCCCATGCAACGTCCTTGTGGCGCCACATCGCGTTGTTCCACCAGTCAGAGATCGCGCCCGAGATGTTTAATCGTGTGGGGTCCAGACGCTCGCCGAACAATAACGTTCCAAGGCCCTGTCCGTGGTAGGGGCTGTCTAGCGTGAACCAGAACAGCTCCCATCCGGGGAAATAGTTGAAAACCTCGGTCCGGGCACCAGTCAAAGTGATGCGGCCTTCGGGCGTCGTGATCCCGATGCGTCGGATGGATGCGGATATCCAGTCGGGCAGGTCATCTGGCAAGTTGGTTGTCAGGCTGCGGCCTTCGGCTTGCACCTCGATCAGTTGGAAGCCGGGAATTTCGATCTCGGTCCGGTTGTCTGGCAGATATCGCACAACATGGTCCCCACCCAGATCAATGGTGATGACTTCATTGCCTGTCACCCAATCGGGTCTTTGACCTTCGGGGTAGCGTCCCTTGCGCTCGCCCTCGACGGCATAAGTGATCTCACCCGAGCGATTGTCGCGGGTGACATGCACCTTGTGGGACCAGCTGTCAGAGGCCAGCGTCATGGCATTGTCCATATTGGCGCGTTGGGCAAGGCCTGGCAGGTCGAAGGCGAAGAAGATGTAAACAAAATAAAGCGCAATCACGGCGGGGATGCCATAGCCAATAATGCGCTTGCGCTGAAAAAGCTTTTCGGCCTGAAACTTGGTCGCGTCCAGATCAATAGCGGTCATTGGCCTTGCCCCTCAGTCAATCGATTGCGGTAGCGGCTTGAAACTTGGTCAAAAAACACGATAGTGCCGAACAGCAGGATGAAAATCGCCGCCGCTTCATCAAAACGTCCTGGCCCCCACGCCATTGAATTGCGCAGTTCGTATCCCAGCCCGCCCGCACCAACGAAGCCCAAAATGGCAGAGGCGCGAATGTTGATCTCGAACCGGAGCAATGCGTAGCTCACGTAGTTTGGCGCGACCTGCGGCACCACACCCAGAAGCATCCGTTGCGACCATGTTGCGCCTGTGGAGACCAGACCGTCGACAGGTTTCAGGTCCGCGTTTTCGGCCACTTCCGAGAACATCTTGCCAAGCGAGCCAGCGGTGTGAATTGCAATGGCGATCATCGCGGGTACAGGCCCACCGCCCAGCACGAATATCAGAACCAGCGCAATAACGATTTCTGGCACCGCGCGCATGATGTCCGAGATACGGCGGAACAGCGGGATCAAGCGCGGCCACTTGGCTAAGCCTCGCGTGCCAAGAAGTGATAGGAACAAGCCGCCGATTGCACCAATAAGGGTTGAGACAGCGGCGATATTGACGGTCTCCACCAGTGCCGGAAAATATTTTGCGATCAAGGCAGGCAGATCGGCGCGTTTCTCCCACGCTTCAGACAGAACATCCGCCGGGTAATCACCTATTTGATGCAAGCCATCCCAGAAGCCGCCGGCGTTGCGGTCATCGGCGATGTTGAAGCCCGACACCATCAGAATGATGAAAATCAGAAGGTTCAGACCGCCATAGAGTCTGCGGCGCTGCACCTGCGCCATATAGGTAGACTGGATGTTGTCCACAGTCTGCGCCGCACCGCTGAGTGATATGTCTGCCATTCCGACCCCCGGACAAAGAAATACCGGCAGCCCCGAGGGGCTACCGGACACGTCATGAAAATTGCTTAGCCGCCGATCTTGGCTTTACGCGCCTCGACAATGGAGATGTAAGTGTCGTGCGTCACCGGCTGGAAGCCGAGGGTGTCACCTGAGGCCACACCGTAGGCGCAGTCGGGGTCCGCTTCGTACAGGTCGTCGACCAATTCCGTCATGGTCGCGCGAACATCTTCAGGCAGCGCCTTGCGCAAGACAATCGGGCCTTCGGGGATCACGTTCGATTTCCAGATCTGAACCATATCGTTCATGTCAACGAGACCCGCATCAACCGCCTTGCGCAGCGCGCCGGAGTTGTAGCCGTCTTCCCAGTTTCCTTGGGCGTCGGCCCAAGTCACACCACCGTCGATGTCGCCGTTGTTCACTGCGACGATTGTCTGCTCGTGACCGCCGGTGAACTTGACCTCGCCAAAGTAGTCGCCGGATTCCATGGTGATGCCGTCCTTGTACTGCGGGATCTCGATCGAGGGGATCAGGTAGCCTGAGGTGGAGTTCGGATCACCAAAGCCGAACACTTTGCCTTCCATGTCGTCCAGCGATGTCACGCCGCTGTCCTTGCGGGCAATGCCGATGGAGTGGTAGCCGATGGATCCGTCCACGTTGACCTTGATCAGAACGGGCTCAACCGCTTCAGGGTCTTGCAGATAAGTGCCGGCATAAGCCGATGCGCCCAGCCAGGCCATGTCGATATTGCCGCCCAGCAGGCCCTGAATGACACCGTTATAATCGGCAGGGGCGAACAGCTTGGTTTCGACGCCAAGGGCTTCGGTCGTGTAGTCGGCAAGGCACTGGTAGCTGTTCATGCGATCCTGTGCGTTCTCACCACCCAGAATGCCAATGCGGAACTCGGTGATCTCTTCGGCAAATGCGCCGGTGCTGAGGGCAGTGGTGGTGGCAAGCGCCAGTGCGAGGGTCTTTGGCATCGTTCTCTCCGTGGTTTGCTGCCCTACTGTCTTGCGACTTGATGCGGGCGGGTTTTATGAAGGTGGCTCAAGTCAGGCGTGGGTGGAAACTGGCTCAGGCGAAGGCTGCCGCTGGGGTGAGCTCCGGCCTGTCCAGTGTTTCGATTTCGGTCGAAGTGGCGGCTTCCGAAAAATCCGAACCCGCGCCGTAGATGTCGCGCGCCACGCCGGTGGTCAGTTGCGCAGGCGTGCCGTCAAAGACGATCCGGCCGTCGCGCATCCCGATTACCCGGTCGCAATAGCGCCGGGCCGTATCCAGCGTGTGCAGGTTGGCGATGACCATGCGCCCGTCTTCCTCGTGAATGGTCCGCAGCGACTGCATCACTACCTGCGCATTCATCGGATCGAGAGACGCAATGGGCTCATCAGCCAGAATGATCTTGGGGTCTTGCATCAAGGCGCGGGCAATGGCGACGCGTTGCTGTTGACCACCTGAAAGTGCCTCGGCGCGCTTGGGCGCCTGTTCGGCAATGCCGAGCCGATCCAAGATCTCGATCGCCTTGTGGATGTCAGCCTGCGGATAAAGGTTGAACATCGTCACCATGGTCGACCGCTTGTTCAGCGTGCCGTGAAGCACGTTCGACACAACATCCATGCGGGGCACAAGGTTGAACTGTTGAAAGATCATCGCGCAACGTGATTGCCAATTGCGCTTGGACGCTCCTCGCAAAGCGGTGATCTCTTCGCCTTGATACGTGATCGTGCCGGTTGTCGCATCGCTGAGGCGGTTGACCATGCGCAACAGCGTGGACTTCCCCGCACCAGATCGTCCGATGATCCCGATCATAGTCGGTTTGTCGACGGAGATGTTGGCCGCATCCACGGCCGTTTTGTCTCCGAAGCGCTTGGTCAGCGTGTCGATTTTCAGCATATCGCCCCCATGTTTGGGAAGCAGATAAGTTACGAAGGCTACAGCTTCATGACGGTTTTGAATCAGTTTCCTGACAACTGCGCAACAGAACTGTGACACCGCGCCGAAGCCTGTGATAGCCCCGATGCACACCCTTTCATCGTTGGGTTAGAACATTTTATCCGCAGAACGTCACAAAGCTGTTACA
The DNA here is from genome assembly GCA_002366795.1 of Rhodobacteraceae bacterium UBA3069. Lineage (GTDB taxonomy): Bacteria > Pseudomonadota > Alphaproteobacteria > Rhodobacterales > Rhodobacteraceae > UBA3069. The sequence continues at coordinate 14,868 of DFBX01000001.1, forward strand.
TTTTGATTCCGGAGCAATTAGTTTTTGAAAATGATCAGCCGTCGCGCCTTTCTTCTTTGCGTCTGCGTTACGCTCCCGACACTCGCACAAGCGCGGATGTCGGATGTCAGCTGCGATGACAGCGTCCGGATGACCGAGACCCTGAAAGAGGTTATGGGTGCCGAGCGCCAGGGCATGGGCTTGCGCGATCCGGAAACGATGCTTGAAGTCTGGGTCACCGCCCGAAATGGCGACTGGTTGATTGTTCAGAATTACGCAAATGGCACATCTTGTATTGTCGCCATGGGCGAACACTGGGAAGGTTCGCGCGCGAACCCGGCCTAGGCCATCACTTCTTCCAGCCGGTCGGTCGCCGGAGCAGGCTGCGGAGACAGCGCTTCAATGCTCGCATAATCCGCGGCGTTCAACTCCAGGATTTGAGCGTCCAAAGATGGTTTGAGCTGCGCGACATTGCGCGCGCTGATGATCGGCGCTGTCACTGCAGGATGTTGTGCGGCCCAGGTGATGGCAAGTGTTGCGGCGTCAACCTGATGCGTGTGATTGATAAGCAATTTCTGGACACGCCCTTTTATGGCGTGCGCCAGATGACGTGGCATCTACGCAATGAGAAGCATCCGGTGAACGAGAAACGGATCAGACGCTTGATGCGGCTGATGGGCCTCATGCCGATCCATCAAAAGCCGAACACCAGCAAGGCCACCAAGGGGCACAAGATTTACCCCTATCTGCTGCGCGGTCTGCGGGTGGATCGGCCCAATCAGGTTTGGTGCGCCGACATCACCTATCTGCCGATGCGGCGCGGGTTCTTATATCTGTTCGCCATCATGGATTGGCATACGCGCAAGGTTCTGGCTTGGCGGATCTCCAACGCTTTGGAAGCTGAGTTCTGCGTCGATGCCTTGAATGAAGCGATCCACAAGTTCGGCCCACCCGAGATCATGAATACCCCCTC
>DFBX01000132.1:0-363 GCA_002366795.1 Rhodobacteraceae bacterium UBA3069
CAAATGGGGAGTAGCTCACTGTTCTTGTTACTCAGAATATTGGTCGGCCTGCTGATTTCTGAAAAACTGATTTTAGCATGAAGGAGTGACCCGCTATCCACTTCGACAAGGTGAAGAAATAGCCTGTGATACACAAGGCTATTTGGTCCACGACACATGATAGCTTCTGTTTTGTGGACCAAACGCGGTATTCAATATAGCCCGCCCCTGTTGAAGCGGCTCGATGCAAGCTTTGCTTCGGTTAGCCGAAATCCCCTTAGGATTTGGACCACATAAATCAGAACGGCTGGGGGCTGGCCCCCCGCCCCGCTGTCTCCGATGTGCGCGCCTGGACGGGGCCGCACAGGATTAAGGGCGCGCGCC